>CADEFD010000020.1:30993-48755 GCA_902826515.1 uncultured Acidobacteriota bacterium | reverse complement strand
GCCTGCGCCAGGCCGACCCGCTGCTTGTAGCCCTTCGAGAGCTTGCCGCAGTGGCGCGACGCCATGTCGGCGATGTGGGTCTTCTTCATCACGTCGTCGACCCGGCCGCGCACCTCGCGGGACGGCACGCCCTTGATGCGGGCGACGAAGGAGACGTAGTCGCGGACGGTCATGTCCGGATAGAGCGGCGGCGTCTCGGGCAGATAGCCCGTGCGTTTCTTCGCCTCGATGGCGTCACTGAAGACGTCGTGGCCGGCCACCGTCACCGTGCCTTCGGAGGCAGGCATGTAGCCGGTGATGATCCGCATGGTGGTGGTCTTGCCTGCGCCGTTCGGGCCAAGGAAGCCCAGAATTTCACCGGCGCCGACGCTGAAGCTGACATCGTCCACGGCCGTGAACGGACCGTAGCGTTTGCTGAGGTGCTGCACCTCGATCACGGTGGTTCTCCTGCGCCTGAGTGTCTTTGAAGTCTGGCGTCTAACCTGTAAGCTTTAGACGGGTCGCAATTCGGCTACGACAGCCCACGATCCTAGTCGAACCGACCATGCCGGGCAAGCGTCGGACGTGTCGTCGAGGAGGTCTGTGAAACGGCTTTTCATCGCGATATTCCTGCTCGTCGGGCTGGCCGGCGCGGGCGCCTGGTGGTGGGCGCGGCAATCCGTCCCCACATTGGACGGTGAGTGGCGGCTGGCTGGTCTGGGCGGCCCCGTCGAGGTCCTCCACGATGGCTACGGGGTGCCGCACGTCTACGCCCGCGACACCGCCGACGCGTGGTTCGTCGCCGGCGCCCTCCATGCCCGCGACCGCTTCTGGCAGATGGAGCTGTATCGCCGCGCCGCCGACGGCCGCCTGTCGGAAGTGCTCGGCGAAGCCACCCTCGCGATCGACCGGCGGATGCTCACACTTGGCATCCGCGCGGCGGCCACCGCCGAACTCGCCCGTCTCGGGCCGGCCGCCCGGGCCGCACTTTCGCGGTATGCCGAGGGGGTAAATGCCGCCGCGGCCACCGCCCGCGGACGCCAGCGCCCCCCGGAATTCCAGCTGCTCGGCATCGAACCGGCGCCGTGGACCGCCGCCGATTCGCTCGCCGTCGGCCGTCTGCTGGCGTTCCGCCTGGCCGAGAACCAGGGCGCCGAACTCGTGCGCCACGCGCTCACCCGCGCGCTCGGCCAGACCGCCGCCGACGCGCTCACCGGGCGCTACCCGGCCTCGGCGCCCACCGTGCTCGGGGAACTCGCCGAGACGCAGGCGCCGCCTCCGCCGCCCCCGACCACGCCGCCCCCCGCCGCCGCGGCGCCGGCCGCGCCCGTCACGCCGCCGTCCGCGTCCGTGGCGCGCGCCGGATCGCCGTATCCACCCGCGCTTGCCTGGCTCGACCCGACCGCGCCGCGCGGCAACAGCAACGCCTGGGTGGTTGCCGGCACGCGGACGGCCACCGGCCGGCCCATCCTCGCCAACGATCCGCATCTCATCCTCGAGATGCCGTCGGTCTGGTACGAACTGCACCTCGTGGCCGCCGGCCTCGACGTACAGGGCGTGACCGTGCCCGGCACGCCGTTCGTGGCGATCGGCCACAACGCGCGCATCGCCTGGGGCATCACCAACACCGGCGCCGACGTGCAGGACTTCGTCGTGCAGACGTTCGACCTCGCCGCGCAGCGTGTGCAGGGGCCGCAGGGCTGGACGCCGGTGACCGTCGAGGCTGCCGCGATCCCCGTGAAGGGGCGGTCCGCGCCCGTGCCGTTCGAAGTGTGGAAGACGCCGCAGGGCGTCGTCTTCGCCGACGAAACACTCGACTGGGAATCGGCGCCGTCGTGGCTCACGCCCGATGTGCCGCGATCGGGGCAGCAGCGTGCGCTCGTGCTGCGCTGGGAAGGCTTCGATGGCGGCTACGGGGACGCCTTCGAGGCGGTGAACCGGGCCGGCAACTGGACCGATTTCCAGGCGGCGTTCGACCAGCTCTCGGCGATTTCGCTCAACACGGTTTACGCCGACATCGACGGCAACATCGGCTACCTCATGACCGGGCAATTGCCGGCGCGGGCGGGCAGCGACGGCGCGCGTCCCGTGGCGGCGGCCGCGGCCGGCCGCGGCACCTCGATTGGCGGTCCGGGCGCGCTGCCGCGGATCCTGAATCCCGCGCGCGGTTTCCTTGCCACCACCAACAATCCGGTGCTGCGCGGTGACACGCCGTTCATCACGCGCGACTGGATGGGCGCCCATCGGGCGATGCGGGTGACCGACGTGCTCGCTGCAAACGAGAAGCTCGACGTCGCGGCAACCTCGACGCTGCAGCTCGATCGTGAAAGCGGCGCGGCCCGCGCCGTGCTGCAGGGCCTCGAGAGCGCGCTGGCCCGCGCGCAGCAGGCGAGTGGCGACGCTGCCGGCGTGGCGCTGCTCGAACGGCTGCGCGGCTGGAACTTCGTGGTGGACGGCGGCGAGGTGCCGGCCGTGTTCGAGGCGTTCGAGGATCGGCTCTGGCGGCGCACCTTCGGCGACGAACTGCCAGCCGATCTCTTCCGCCGCTATTACCAGTGGGCGGGCGCGGAGCGTGTCGCCGGCCTCTATTCGATTCTCGACGAGCCCGGGGCGCGCTGGTGGGACGACATCGGCACCGTGGATCGCCGCGAGACGCGCGACGACATCTTCCTGCTCGCCGCGACCGACGCCGCTGGCGACGTCGCGCAGTGGTCGAGCGGCGCCCGCGGCTGGGACCAGGTGCACGGCGCGCTCTTCGGGCACACCCTCTCGCAGGGCGGCGGCGTGCTCGGCTGGTTCTTCAACCGCGGCCCGGTGCCGGTGAGCGGTGACGGCACGACCGTGATGCGCATCAGCCACCGCCGGCTCGACGGCTTCGGCGCGTGGGAGTACCCGTCGTGGCGGCAGGTGCTCGACGTCGGCAGCTGGGACTTCTCGAAGGTGGTCCTGCCGGCCGGGCAGGCGGGCCACCCGATGAGCCCGCACTACTTCGACCAGAACGAGATGTGGCGCCAGGGCCAGTACCGCGCGCTCGTGTTCTCCCGCGCCGCCGTGAACGGCGCCGCCACGCACCGCCAGCTGCTCACGCCGTAACGGCAGGGACGTTCCCTGTTCCCTGGTCCCTGGTCCCTGCTATTCTGAACGTATGAGCACTCGCTCAGATGTCAGGGCGCGGACGAAGGCGCCGGCACGCCCCGTGGCCGCGGCTGAGCCGGCGGAGGCCTGCGACGTCTTCCACATCGACCCGGCCCGCGTGGCCGGGTTGCGCGGCGCGCTCATCGCGCCTTCGTCGGTGGACGCGCTGGCCGAAACCTTCCGGGCGCTCGGCGACCCGACGCGCGTGCGCGTGCTCGATGCGCTGTCACACGGCGAGTTGTGCGTGTGCGACCTCGCCCAGCTCATCGGGCTCAGCCAATCCGCCACCTCCCATCAGTTGCGGCTGTTGCGCGCGCTGCGCCTCGTGCGCAGCCGGCGGGCCGGCCGCATGGTGTTCTACACGCTCGACGACCGGCACATCGTCACGCTCTTCCGCCAGGGGCTGCGCCACGTCGAAGAAGCGGCGGTGAAGCCGCGGAGACGCCTCGCGTGAGTGCGATGGCGGCGCCGGTCGTCTGCACGAAGTGTGCGCTGCACGCCGAGTCGGTGTTCCGCGTCGCGGGCATGGACTGCGCGGAAGAAGCGCTCATCCTCGAGCGCCGGCTCACGCCGCTGGCCGGCGTCGAGGCGTTGAACGTGGACGTGCTCGGCCAGAAAATGCGCGTCTCCTACGACGCGGCCGTCGTGAGCGCCGCGGCGATTGCCGACGCGGTCGCCGAAACGGGCATGAAGGCGTGGCTCGAACACGAGCGGCCGATCGAGGCGCCGTCGGCCGACGCCGCCACCTGGCCGCTCGCGGCCGCCGGCGCGGCCGTGGCGCTCGGACTCGGCGTGCAGTACGCCGTCGCCGATCCGCGCGCGGCGTGGCCGCTCTTCGCCGCCGCCGTGCTGCTCGCCGGCCGCGAGCCGGGCCGTCGCGGCGTGGCGTCGCTCAGGCGGCGCGTCCTCGACATCCACGTGCTGATGCTCGTCGCCGTCACCGGCGCGCTCGTGCTCGGTGACTGGGCGGAAGCCGCCACGGTCATCTGGCTCTTCGCGGTGTCGCAGTGGCTCGAGGTCCGCACGATGGAGCGGGCCCGCCGCGCGATTCGCGGCGTGATGACGCTCGCCCCCACGGAAGCGCGCGTGAAACACGGCGACCACGAACACGTCACCGCCGTGGATCTCGTGCTGCCGGGGGCGACGATCGTCGTGGCGCCGGGTCAGAAGCTGCCGCTCGACGGCATCGTCGTGGCCGGCACGTCGGACGTGAACCAGGCGCCCATCACGGGCGAATCGCTGCCGGTGCCGCGCGGCGTCGGAGACGAGGTGTTCGCCGGCACGATCAACGGCCAGGGCGCCCTCGACGTGCGGGTCACGCGCGCCGTGCGCGATACCACGCTCGCCCGCATCGTGCATCTCGTCGAAGCCGCGCAGGCCCAGCGCGCGCCGGCGCAGCAGTTCATCGATCGCTTCGCGCGCTGGTACACGCCGGCGGTCGTGCTGGCCGCGCTCGCCGTCTTCGCGGTGCCGGTGCTCTTCGGCGGCAGCGCCGCGGAGTGGGGCTACCGCGCGCTCGTGCTGCTCGTCGTCGCCTGCCCGTGCGCTCTCGTCATCTCGACGCCGGTCTCGATCGTGGCCGCGCTCGCCACCGCGGCGCGGCACGGCGTGCTCATCAAGGGCGGCGCGCACCTCGAGCGCCTGGCCGGCGTGCGTGTCATCGCCTTTGACAAGACCGGCACGCTGACCTCCGGCGAGCCCGACGTGCGGTCGATCGTGCCGCTCGGCGCCGCGGGCGACGGCGACACGCTCGCCGCGGCCGCGGCCGTGGAGCAGCGATCGGCGCATCCGATCGCCGCCGCCATCGTGGACGCGGCGCGGACGCGCGGCGTCGTCGCGGGGGCCGCCGATGAGGTGCGCGACCTGCCGGGACGCGGCGCCGAAGGACGCTGGCGCGGGCGTCATGTGCTCGTCGGCAACGCCGCGCTCATGGCGGAACGCGGCGTGCCGGCGGATGCGACGGGGCTGGCCGAGACCTTCGGCGCGCGCGGGGAAACCGCGGTCTACGTGGCCATCGACGGCGTGCTGGAGCTGGCGCTCGGCGTGGCCGATCGTCCGCGCGCGGTCGCCGCCGACGTCGTGCGCATGCTGCGCGGCCACGGCATCACGCATGTGGCGCTGCTCACCGGCGACACGGCGGCCTCCGCGGCCGCGCTCGCCCGCGCGACCGGCGTGACCGACGTGCGGGCGGGCCTTCTCCCCGGGGAGAAACTCGCCGCCGTGACCGCCCTGCGCGCCGCGCACGGCCCGGTGGCGATGGTGGGCGACGGCGTGAACGACGCCCCGGCGCTGGCCGCGGCCGACGTGGGTGTGGCGATGGGCGCGGCCGGTTCGGCCGCCGCGCTCGAAGCCGCCGACGTGGCGCTCATGTCAGACGAACTGCAGAAGCTGCCCTACGCCATCCGCCTGAGCCGGGCGACCCTCGCCAACGTGCGCGTGAACATCGCCATCGCGCTGGGCCTCAAGGCCGCCGTGCTCGTGCTGGCGGTCTTCGGCCTCTCCACCCTGTGGATGGCCGTGGTCGCTGACAGCGGCGCGTCAGTGCTGGTCGTCGCCAACGCGATGCGGCTGCTCAGGCATCGGTAGCGAGCCGACTACTCTGTCGCTGCCGCTTCTTCGCGCTTGCGCGGCTGGAAGAAGTGGCTGTCGACGAATTCGTCGATGGCGGCCTGGTCGGCGGGATCGACGCGGTCGAACTGCAGGCCCATGCCGGCGCGCGGGTCGCTCCAGCGGACGTGCGCGTCGATGTCGAAGTCTTTCTTCGAGCCCGGCAGGCGGAAGCGCACGCGCACCTTGGTCATCGGTTCGAGCGGGCTGGTGGTGCGGATGGCGATGCCGCCGCGCGAGATGTTGAGCGACAGCGCCGCGGCGATCGTGGCGCCCACGTGGTACGCCGCCGGAATACCGAGCACCACGCGCGGGCTGCCGCGGCGGTTGAAGTTGTCGGGGAAGAGATGCGGCGCCAGCGACGGCAGGATGTGCTGCACGGCGCTGTATTCGTTCACGTAGCCGGCCACGCCGAGGGCCGCCAGTTCCCGCACTTCGTCGGCGCTCGACACCGTGCCGCTGAAGGCCAGGATCGGCAGCCGGCCATCGTCGAGCTTGCGGACCGTGCCGATGAGCTCCGCGCCGGAGCAATGCGGCAGCCGCAGATCGATGACGAGCAGATCGAGGCGCTCGAGATCGGCGCGGACGCGCGCGAACAGTTCCGCCGCGCTCTTGACGGTGATCGCACGATGTCCGGCACTTTCGACGGCCGTGCGGAAGCGATCGCGCACCGACGCGCTGTCGTCGGCGATGACCACACATTTCGCGGTCGTCGGATTCGTGGGCATACTGTGTGTGCGGGGGGCCTGAGTTCGTTGCAGAATAGCTCAGGTTCCCCATATAATTCGAACACTTCTTCGCGCCTCTGCGCGCCGTCCCGTGCGATGGGGCGCAGCCTTGTGACGAAGTTGATTCCCGAGGAGTGGTCCGCATGTCCGCGTATTGCCCCGAGTGCGATGCCGAGATCGATATCGACAGCGCCGACGCCGAGATTGGCGACGAGCTGAGCTGCTCGGAGTGCGGCTCTCTGCTGCGCGTCTCGAATGACTCGCCGCTCGAACTCGAGTTCGCCGATGACGACGATCTCGACGACGACGATGACGACGATGACGACGAAGAAGAAGAGAAGGAAGAAGAAGACGACGACTTCGACGACGACGAGGACGAGAAGGACGACGAGGATTAGGCGGAGCCTGCGATGACTGACGCGTCCGTGCTCGTGGTCCCGGACGTGGTGCGCGCCAGAGCGGCGCGGCTCGACGCGCGGCTCGCGGAGCTGGGCTCGGTCATCGTCGCGTTCAGCGGCGGCATCGACAGCGCTTTCCTCGCCGTCACCGCCGCCCGCGTGCTCGGTCCGCGGGCGCTCGCCGTCACCGGCGACAGCGCCTCGTATCCCGAACATCACCGGCAGCAGGCCCTCGGCGTGGCGCGCGACTTCGCGCTCGCGCACGAGATCGTCCCGACGTGGGAACTCGAGCGCGAGGGCTATCGCGCCAATGCCGGCGACCGCTGCTTCCACTGCAAGACCGAGCTCTACGGCACGCTGGCCGCGCTGGCCCGCGCCCGCGGCTTCGCCGCCGTGGCCGATGGCAGCAATGCCGACGACCGCGGCGACTACCGGCCCGGCCGGCAGGCGGCCCGCGATCACGGCGTCGTCAGCCCGCTCGACGACGTGGACCTCGGCAAGGACGACATCCGTGCGCTGGCCCGCGAGGCCGGCATGACGATCTGGGACGCGCCGGCCTCGGCGTGCCTGTCGTCGCGCATCCCGCACCACAGCGTCGTGACGGCACCGAAGCTCCGGCAGATCGAACGGGCCGAAGACGCCGTGCGCGCGCTGGGTTTCCGCGTGTTCCGCGTGCGCCACTTCGATCACCTCGCGCGCCTCGAGTTCGCGAAAGCCGAGATGGCGCGCGCGCTCGAGCCCGCCGTCACCGCGTCGATCGTCGCCGCGGTGCGCGAGGCCGGCTTCGCGGATGTGGAGATCGACCCGCGCGGTTATCGCCAGGGCAGTCTGAACGAACCGCTGCTGCTCAGGCCGATCTCGTGACCTCCGATCTCGCGGCCCCGGCCGGCTCCGGCCGGGCCGGGCTCGCGGCCGTGCTGCTCGTGGTGGCTGGCGTGGCGGCCGGCCATCTCACCTCGCTTCCGACCACGCTCGAAGACATCGACTCGGTGAACTTCGCGCTCGGCGTGCGCGATTTCGATCCCGGACAGCATCGGCCCCATCCGCCCGGCTATCCGGTCTACGTCGCCCTCGGCAAGGCGGCCACGGCGGTGACACGCGCGGCCTGGCCGGATGGCCGTCCCGACCGCGTCGAAGCGCGCGCGCTCGCCGCCCTGTCGCTCGCCGCCGCACTCGCGCTCGTGTGGCTCGTCGCGCGCGTCAGCGCCACCTTCGCGCCAGGCGGCGAGGGCCGCACCGGGCAACCCTGGCTCACGCGGCGCTCGGCCCTTGCGGCGCTGCTGTTCGCCACCTGTCCGCTCACCTGGTATCTCGCGGCGCGGCCGATGAGCGACGTGCCGGGGCTGGCCGCCGCGTGTGCGGCGCTCGCGTGTATTGGCCTCGCGTGGTGGCGCCAGCACCCCGCCGGCGACGGCTCGCGACGGCTTGCCGCGCCCGAGATGGCGGCGTCGGGGCGCATGATCGTGCTCGGCGCGTTGCTGGCCGGCTTCGCGGTGGGTTTCCGCACACAGACCCTCTGGATCACGGCGCCGCTGCTCGTGCTCGTGCTCGCCGATCGTGCGGGGCGCGGGCTGGCCGGCGCGCTGCTCGGCTCGGCCATCGCCTTCACCGTCGGCGCGCTGGCCTGGGGCGTTCCGCTCCTCGTCGCCAGCGGCGGCCTCGATGCGTATCTCGCCGCCCTTGGTTCGCAGGCGGGCGAAGACTTCGCCGGCGTCGAGATGCTCTATCTCAACCCCACGCCGCGGCTGGCTGCGTTCGCCCTCATGCGCACGTTCATCTGGCCGTGGGATCACGTGGCGCTCGCAAGTGCCGTGCTGCTCGTGGCGGCCGCCGGCGCCATCGTGCTGCTCGTGCGCGAGCGCCGCACGGCGCTCGCCGTGGCCGCCATCACGCTCCCGTACCTCGCGTTCCACCTGGCCTTCCAGGACACCGTGTTCTCGCGCTACGCGCTGCCGCTGATGCTGCCGGTGACCTTCCTCGCCGCCGTGGCCTTCGATGCGGCCGGGCGTGTGGGCGTCGTCGCCGGCGTGGGCCTCGCGGCGTGGAGTCTGACCGTCGCCGTGCCGCCACAGCGCGCGTACGCGGAGAAGGGCAGCCCCACGGCGCGGCTCTTCGACCGAGTGGCGGAGGCGGCCGCCGCCGGCGCCGCGCCCACGCTGGCGATGCATCAGGCGCTGCAGCGGCCGCTCGAGGCGGAGACGCGCACGCTCGGCCCGCGCCTGCCGTCGCCGCCGCGCCGCGAGTGGCTCGAACTGGCGCGGCACTGGCGCACCGGCGCCACCGGCCCCGTCTGGTTCCTCGCCGATCCGCGGCGCACCGATCTCGCTCTCATCGATCCGCAGGCACGCCGCGACCGCGAAGACTTCCGGTGGGATGTCCCGAGCCTGTCGATGTTCGGCGGCATGCGTCCCGAGGACGTGTCGCTCATCCGCATGCCGGCGCCGGGCTGGTTCGCCGGCGAAGGCTGGAGTCTGACCCCCGAAACGGCCGGGATGGCGCGTCTCATGGGCCGCGGTCCGCACCTCGATCCGATCAGCGCTTTCGTGCGGCGTCGCGGCGATGCCGCCCTCGCCGTCGTCGGCGGGCGCAACCTCGGCGCGGCCGGCGATCCGGCCGTGCGCTTCACGCTTGCCGTCGATGGCCGCGATGTCGAGTCGTGGGAGGTCGCGCCCGACCCCGGCTTCTTCCTGCGACGCGTCGCCCTCCCGGCCGGCGTGCTGGCCGGGGAGGGGCCGTGGGCCACGCTCAGCCTGCGCGCGGCGCCGGTCAGCGGCGGCGCGGCCGTGCCTGCCTCGATCGAACAGTTCGACCTGCAGTCGGCCGGCGTGCTCATGTGGGCCTACGGCGCCGGCTTTCACGAGCCGGAGCTCGACAGCACGCGCGCCCGGTCGTGGCGCTGGATGAGCGAACGCGCCGTGCTCGAGGTGCCGCAGACATCCGGCGACATCACGCTCGTCGTGCGCGGCGAATCGCCGCTCAGCTATTTCGCGCAGCCGTCGACGCTCGAAGTCCGGGCCGGCGAACAGCTGCTCGGCCGCGTCGAACTGCGCGCCGACTTCACGGTGCGCATCGGCGTGCGCGCCCCGACGCTCGAGGCCGCCGGCGGGCAGCTCGTGCTCACGACGACGCAGACCTTCGCACCCGCGGAGCGCGACGGATCGAAGGATCGCCGCCGCCTCGGCCTGCGTCTATTCGCGGTGGACGTGGTGCGTGGTGTGACCGCGCGTGCATCCGAAGCGATTTCCGGCCAAAACACGTCCGATCTTCGTTGACAGCCAGCGACGCCGAGGCTACTCTCCGAGACGTCGAGCCTCCCAGGCGACGCGAACGATTTCATCAAGCCCCGCAGGAGACACATGATGCGTTTGCCATCCCGTCACGCGGCGATTGCGATTATCTGCAGCTTCGCGCTGCTGGTCTTCGCCGAGGCGTGCGCCAAGAAAGTTCCGCCGCCTCCGCCGCCGCCGCCCCCGCCCCCGGTAGCGCCCGCGCCTCCGCCTCCGCCGCCCCCGCCGCCTCCGCCTCCGCCGCCGCCGGCCCCGCCGCGTGTGCCGACGGAAGCCGAGATCTGGGCTGGCAAGAGCGTGGCGGATCTCATGCGCGAGGGTGTCCTGGCCGACGTCTACTTCGACCTCGACATGTACGGCGTGCGTGAGGATGCCCGCGGTCCGCTGCAGACCAACGCCGACTACCTCAAGAAGTGGAGCTCGCTGCGCATCACCGTCGAAGGGCACTGCGACGAGCGCGGCACGGCCGAATACAACCTGAGCCTCGGCGAGCGCCGCTCGAACGCGGTGAAGGGTTACCTCGTGAGCCTCGGCGTGCCCGAGGGCAACATCACGGTCATCAGCAAGGGCAAGGAAACGCCCTTCTGCACCGAGAGCAACGAAGCGTGCTGGCAGCAGAACCGCCGCGCGCACTTCGTCATCACCGCGAAGTAACGCGGCACGGCGGTACATGACGCGGGCCGGCCCTCAGGGGCCGGCCCGTTGTCGTTTCAGGCGAAGCGCACGCGGCTCAGGCGAGCTGCGCGAGAATCTGCGCCGCGGCGGCCCGCGGATCGACGGCGCCGGTGATCGGACGGCCGATGACGAGATACGTGGCGCCGGCCGTCACCGCTTCGGCGGCGCTCATCGTGCGGGCCTGATCGTCCTTGCCCACGTCGGCAGCGGCGCGGATGCCCGGCGTGACGATGGCGAAGCCGGGGCCGCAGGCGGCGCGGATGGCCGCCGTTTCGAGCGGGGATGCGACCACGCCGTCGAGGCCCGAGGCCTGCGCGAGCTGCGCCAGGTGCAGCACCTGATCGATCACCGAACGGGCCGTGCCCACTTCGGCCAGGGCCGCTTCGTCCATGCTCGTGAGCACCGTCACGCCGATGACGAGCGGCCGCGGACGTCCGAGCGCCGCGGCGGTGGCGGCGGCTGAATCGGCCGCCGCGCGCATCATCTTCCCGCCGCCCGAGCAGTGCACGTTCACCATCCACGCGCCGGTGGCGACGGCCGAGGCCACGGCGCCGGCCACCGTGTTCGGGATGTCGTGGAACTTCAGGTCGAGGAACACACGTTCGCCGCGATCGGCCAGCGTGCGCACGATCGACGGGCCCACGGCGGTGAAGAGCTGCTTGCCGATCTTGTAGCCGCCCACGGCTCCCTTGAGCTGGTCGGCCAGCGCCAGCGCCTTGTCGGCCGAGTCGACGTCGAGCGCCACGAGAATCGGGTTCATGCGTGCGCCTTCGCGGGGGAGGTGGTGTCGAGTGCGCCGACGAGATCCGCAAGGCGCGTGATCTGGTGACGCTGCATGTAGTCGGTGAGCCCGTCGAGCAGTTTGGCCCAGATGAACGGATCCACGAAGTTGGCCGTGCCCACCTGCACCGCGTTGGCGCCGGCGATCATGAACTCCAGGACGTCGCGGTGGTCCATGATGCCGCCCATGCCGACGATCGGGATCTTCACTTCCTGCCGGCACTCCCACACCATCCGCACCGCGATCGGGCGGATGGCCGGTCCGCTCAGCCCGCCGACCACGTTCGACAGCTTCGGCTTGCGCTGCTCGACGTCGATGGCCATGGCCAGGAACGTGTTCACGAGCGAGATGGCATCGGCGCCGGCGTCTTCGGCGGCGCGGGCGAACGAGGCCGGCGAGGTGACGTTCGGGGTCAGCTTCGGGATGACCGGCAGGGTCGTGACCTTGCGGATGGCGCTGACCACGCTGAACGTGCCGTCGAGGCTGCACCCGAACTGGATGCCGCCTTCCTTGATGTTCGGGCAGGAGATGTTGATCTCGAGCGCGTCGACACCCTCCGCGTCCGAGAGGATGCGCGCCACTTCGACGTATTCGTCGAGGGTCGTGCCGCAGATGTTCACGATCGTGCGGGCCTTGCGCTCGCGCAGCAGCGGCAGCTTCTCGCTGATGAACCGGTGCACGCCGATGCCCTGGAGGCCGATGGCGTTCAGCATGCCCGAGGGCGTCTCGGCGATACGTTCGGGCTTGTGGCCCTGACGTTCGGCGAGGAACAGGCCCTTCGAGACGACGCCGCCCAGGGTCGAGAGATCGACGACGTCCTCGTACTCGAGGCCGTAGCCGAAGCAGCCGCTCGCTGCCATGAGCGGATTCGGCATCACGAGCGAGCCGATCCGGACCGACATATCCAGAGCCGTCATTCCCACACCACCGTGGCGCCGTCGAACACCGGACCGCCGATGCACGACCGCACGTAGCGGGTCTCGCCATCGGCATGTTTCACCGGCACGACGCAGCTGTAACAGCCGCCGAGGCCGCAGCCCATCGTGCGTTCCATCGACACCTCGCTCGGCTGGCCATACCGTTCGGCGAGCCGCGCCACGGCGGCCAGCATCGGCTCGGGGCCGCAGGCGTAGATTGTCACGAGGTTCGGGCCGCCCAGGCCCTTGAGCGACTCTTCGAGCGGGCCGGTGACGCGGCCCTGCACGCCGGCGCCGCCGTCTTCGGTCGTGAGCACGAGCGTCACGCCGAGGCGGTCGAAGAACTCGAGGTAGTAGAGTTCGTCGGCGGTGCGCGCGCCGTAGAACAGCGTAGTCGGCACCTGCAGCGCCACGAGCGCCTCGGCGAGCGTGGCGAAGGGCGCGAGGCCGACGCCGCCGGCCACCATCCACGCGGCGCCGCTCGACGGCGGGTTGAAGGGGAGGCCGAGGGGCCCGAGGCACCACACGGGATCGCCGGCTTCGAGGCCGTAGATGAGCCCGGTCGTGCGTCCGGCGCGTTTGTTCAGGATGCTGATGGCGCGCACCGTGCCGAGGTCGTCGCGGAGCACCTCGAACACCGAGAACGGGCGCCGCAGCATCGGGTCGGACGCGTCGGTGGTCTTCAGCATCACGAACTGACCAGGTTCCGTGAGGGCGCCTACTTCGGGCGCGGCGATGGTGAGCACGTTGTAGTCGCGCGACAGCCGGACGTTCGAGATCACGGTGGCGCGCACATCGACGGGTGGCACGGGGAAAGTATAACGTGCCGGGTCTCGGGGCCCGGGGCCAAGGACTCGGCGCCGGGGCATGACGGGGCGTGTGCGCCGCCGGACACAGAACCCGGACGGGGTGGGGCGCGTCATACTGAAGGTGCCCGCCCCGCCCGTGTGGAACCCCGGAATGATCAGCCTGATGTCTTCTCGCGCCGTGCTCGTTTTCGCCCTGCTCATCGCGTCGTCGGCCGTGCCGTCCCGTGCCCAGGCGCCCGCGCCGGCCGCTGCCGTCCAGGAACGCACCATCTCCGGCGTGGTCGTCGATGCCGATTCCCAGGCGCCGATCTCCGGCGCCGAGGTCACCTCGGGCACGGCCCGCGCCATCACGGATCCGGCCGGCCGGTTCGCGCTGCGCGTGCCGGCGGGCGAGGCCGAGATCACCATCGTCGCGAGCGGGCATTTCCCGCTCGTGACCACCCTCGACGTGCGCACCGCGGACGTCACGGCCGCTGAACTGTCGCTCGCGCGTGATGCCGGCTTCGCCACGAGCGTCGCCGTCGTGGCCTCGGCGCCCACCGCGGCTCCGGCCGCCGAGACGGTGGCGCCGGTGCAGGTGCTGCGCACGCCCGGCGCGCTCGACAACGTCTATCGCACGCTGCAGACGCTGCCCGGTGTGGCCGCGACGCAGGAATTCAGCAGCCGTCTCTCGGTACGCGGCGGCGCGCCCGACCAGAACCTCACGATGATGGACGGCGTCGAGGTCCACGACCCGTATCGTCTGTTCGGCCTCACGAGCGCGTTCAACCCCGAGACGATTCAGCGGTTCGAGCTCGCCACCGGCGGCTTCAGCGCGAAGTACGGCGACCGGCTGTCGTCGCTGCTCGTGGTCGAGAACCGCGATGGCCGCACCGGGGCGGGCATGATGAACGGCTCGGCGTCGCTCAGCATCACCGACGCCAACGTCGTGCTCGAAGGCGGCCTGCCGAAAGGGGCGAAGGGCTCGTGGCTCGTCACCGGCCGCCGCACCTACTACGACCTCGTGGCCGAGCGCCTCACCGACCAGGACTTCCCGGCGTTCCAGGACCTGCAGGCCCGCGCGTCGTGGGCGCCCTCGGCCGGCACGCGCGTGACCGCCTTCAGCCTCACGAGCCGTCAGGCGGCGGCGCTCGAGATCGACGAAGACGACGCCCGCGGCGAGTTCCAGGACGACACCGACAACGACCTGGCGTGGCTGCGCCTCGACGCCACGCTCGGCACCCGCGGGCAGTCGCACACGACGTTCGGTTTCTCGGACACGCGTTCGACCTTCGGCGTGGACGCGGCCTTCCAGAACACGAGCCAGCGTTCGAACGGGCCCGACGACAGCAGCATCAGCACCGCGAACGTAATCTTCGAACGGGGCCTCGGCGTGAAGGACCTGTCGTTCCGCCAGGAACTGGCCTGGGCGTTCGGACCGCACGTGGTCGAAACCGGCATGGAGGCACATCGCCTCACGACCGCGCAGCGCTTCGAGATCACGGGCGATCGCAACCCGGTGGCGGCCAACGGCTCGAGCGTTCAGGGCGGCGCCGGCCTGCCCGACCTGCTCGTGTCGGCGAAGACCGCCACCCGTGGCGGCGCCTGGCTGCAGGACACCTGGCAGGCGGCCTCGAAGCTGTCGCTCCAGACCGGGCTGCGGCTCGACCGCGCCGGCATCACCGGCGAGACGCTGCTCTCGCCGCGGTTGTCGGCGACGTTCGCGCCCGACGCCGTCACCCGCATCATCGGCGCGGCCGGCCGCTACACGCAGAGCCCGGGGTACGAGAAGCTCGCGCAGAGCGACTACGTGCTCGATTTCACGAGTCCCGAGGTGCGCGACCTGCGCAGTGAACGGGCCGTTCAGGCCTCGCTCGGCATCGAACGCGAACTCGGCGCCGGCCTGACCTTCAAGGTCGAGGGCTACTACAAACGCTTCACCGACGTGCTCATCGGCCGTCTCGAACCCGAGGCCGAGCGGCTCGCACGCGTGTCACGCTACGACTTCCCGGCGGCGCTCCAGGGCAACATCCCGACGCTGCCGCTCATCACGACCATTCCGACCAACGACGGGAATGGCCGCTCGTATGGTTTCGACGTGTTCCTCAACCGCCCTGGTGGCGGCAAGCTGACGGGCTGGACCAGCTACACGTGGGGCAAGGCGGAGCGCGACGCCTACGGGCGCACCTATCCGTTCGAGTACGACCGCCGCCACGCCTTCACGCTGGTGTCGTCGTATGCCTTCACGCCGCGCTGGGAGGTGGCGGCCACGACGCGGATCGCCTCAGGGTTCCCCCGCACCGCGCCGCTCGGCGTGCGCGTGGCCGGCCGCGAAGACGCCCTCGACCTCGATGCCGACGGCATCACCGACGAGATCCTGCCGGCAAGGGACGGCCGCGGTCTGCTCGAATACTCCGTGGACTTCGGCGGCGTCAGCAACCTCAACAACGCGCGCCTGCCGGTGTTCGCTCGTGTCGACGCCCGCGTCACCTGGCGTCCGCGCGGCGCCGCCGGACGCTGGGAACTTTACGCCGAAGTCATCAACCTCCTCGACCGCCAGAACGCCGGCGCGTTCGACCCGGAACTCGTCTACGATCCCGCGTCCGATCGGCCGAAGATCGTCGAGCAGCGCGACCAGGCCATCCCGCGCCTGCCCACCCTCGGCGTGCGCTTCAGGTTCTGACGCGCCGTTTCGGGTTCTAATCGGGACGTGCGCTACCTGCGCGTCCTCACGAATTCGGCGATTGCGAGCGCGCTGCTCTCGGCGTATCTCACGATTGCGACGCTGCACCTGAATCCCGCCTATCCGCTGGCGGCGGCCGGCCCGCTCGCCGCGGCCTTCGGCCTCGCCTACGGCGTCAACGCGATTCTCGTGTTCTACGCGCTCGTCGTGCTGCGCCAGGTCGCGGCCGTGCAGGTGCTGTCGCCGGGCTGGCTCAGCGTCCGCGTGCTGGCGTGGATGTGCACCATCTCGGCCGGCGTTGGCGCCACGGTGCTGTGGCTGAACGTGGCCGACTTCACGCCGTTCCTCACGGTCGATGCGGCCCGCCGCATGACGCTCGCCGCCATCGCCGTGGCCATCTGCGGCGGCGTCTTCCTCATCGTCGCGCTGGCGCACATCGGGCGTCGCGGCACGGCGCCGAGCGGCGTGCTGCTCGTGACGACGATGGCGCTCTCGGTGGTCGTGCCGCTCACGCTGCGCGGCTCGTCGCCAGCGCCGCCGCCAGCGACCCCGTCGGCCGCCATCCGCCCGGTGACGGGCGACGACCTGCCCGGCGGGCGCGTCGTGGTGCTGGCGGTGGACGGCGCGTCGCTCGACCACATCTCGCTCGCGGTGGCCGCGGGGCGGCTGCCGAACTTCGGCCGCCTGCTCGACGGCGGCGCCTCGGCGTATCTCGCCACGTTGCGCCCGACGCAGGCCGAACCCATCTGGACCACGGTGGCCACCGGCCGCATGCCGCAGTCGAGCGGCGTGCGGGCGGCGGCGCGGTATGTCGCGCGCGACGACGGTCCGCGCGTGGACGTGCTGCCCGACTACATCTACTCGCAGGCGATGGTGCGCTACGGGTTCCTGCGCGCCGAACCACACACGCCGGACTCGATGGCATCGATGCCGCTCTGGCGCATCCTGAGCGACCGGGGCATCCGCGTCGGCGTCGTCGGCTGGCCGCTCACCCATCCCGCGCCGCTGCTGCGCGGCTACGTCGTGAGCGACGTGCTGCACCGGGTGGACGACGCCCGCTTCGCCCTCGACGGCGCGTCGGCCGTGTCGCCGCCGTCGCTCTGGACCGCCGTGACCGCGGCCCGGGCGCTGCCCCTCACGCCCGATCCGCACGACGTGCTGGCGAAGGCCGGCAGGCTGCCCAGGGGCAGCGACGCCGATGGGCGTGTGGACCCCGCGCCGGTGCAGGCCGACAGCCTGCATCTGCGGCTGCTCGAGACGATCGAAGCGTCGCGTCCGTCGCGGTTCGTGGCGCTGCGCCTGCCGGGGCTCGATGCCGTGGCGCACTACTTCCTGCGCTACGCGACACCGGAGGAGTTCGGCGATGTCAGCGAGGAGGAGCGCGAGGCGTTCGGCCTCGTGCTCGACGACTACTACGGCGTGCTCGACGCGGTGGTCGGGCGCCTGCACGACACGCTCGGGCCCGAGGATCTCGTGCTCGTGGTCTCGGGACACGGCATCGAGCCGCTGACGCCGGTGAAGCGGATTCTCGAACGGTTCGTGGGAGACGATCAGCTGAGCGGCACCCACGAACGCGCGCCCGACGGCTTCATGCTGGCGATGGGACCGGCCGTGCAGGCCGGCCGGCTGGAGCGCGGCTCCATCGCCGATATCGCGCCGACGGTGCTCTACTTCCTCGGCCTCCCCATCGGCCGCGACATGGACGGCCGCGCCCGCACCGACTTCTTCACGCCCGCCTTCACCGCCACGCGCCCGGTCACGTTCATCCCGAGTTACGGACACTA
>CADEFD010000020.1:0-30893 GCA_902826515.1 uncultured Acidobacteriota bacterium | reverse complement strand
TTCCCTGTTCCCTGATCCCTGCGCGGCCGCCGTCGAGCGCAGCGAGGAGGCGCCATGCCCGTCGTAATGGATGCCGATCGCATCAGCCGCGCGCTCGTGCGCATCGCGCACGAGATCGTCGAACGCAATCGCGGCGTCGAGAACCTCGCCATCGTCGGCGTGCGTTCGCGGGGCGTGCCGCTGGCCCGGCGCATCGCCGCGGCGCTCAAGTCGATCTCCGGCGACGACGTGCCGGTGGGCGCGCTCGACATCACGCTCTACCGCGACGACCTGATGCGCCAGACCGTCGGGCCGCAGCCGCTCGTGCGCCGCACCGAGATCCCGTTCTCGCTCGACGACCGCGTCATCATCCTCGTGGACGACGTGCTCTTCACCGGCCGCACGACCCGCGCCGCTCTCGATGCGCTCGTGGACTTCGGCCGTCCGAAGGCCATCCAGCTCGTGGTGCTGGTGGACCGCGGCCATCGCGAGCTGCCGATCAAGGCCGACTACGTCGGCAAGAACATCCCGACGTCGCGCCGTGAGAACGTGCACGTGCGGCTCAGCGACACCGACGGCACCGACGAGGTGTCGGTGGAAAGCGAGGCGTGAGCATGAGCGCGCCCACGACCACGACCGAAGTCGCCCTGCCGGCCACCGCCCTGCGCGGCAAGGACCTGCTCGGCATCGCCGAACTCACCCCGGAAGAGATCCTGCTCATCCTCGACACCACCGAGGCCATGAAGGAGATCTCGCAACGCCAGATCAAGAAGGTGCCGGCGCTGCGCGGCCGCACCGTGGTGAACCTCTTCTTCGAACCGTCGACACGCACGCGCACGTCGTTCGAAATCGCCGAGAAGCGGCTGAGCGCCGACACGCTCGGCGTGGCGGTGGCGAGTTCGAGCGTCGTCAAGGGCGAGACGCTCGTGGACACGGCCCGCAACATCGAGGCGATGGGGCCCAGCATGATCGTGCTGCGCCACGCGTCATCGGGGGCGCCGCACCTGCTCGCACGCATCTGCAGGTCGCCGATCATCAATGCCGGCGACGGCCTGCACGAACACCCCACGCAGGCCCTGCTCGACGCCTTCACGATCCGCGAGCGCAAGGGGCGCATCGCCGGGCTGAAGGTGGCCATCGTCGGCGACCTGCTGCACAGCCGCGTGCTGCGCAGCAACGTGCTGCTGCTCACCAAGCTCGGCGCCGACGTCTGGGTATGCGGTCCGCGCACGCTCATCCCGATGGGCCTCGACCAGTTCGGCGTGCACACCACCACGTCGATCGACGCGGCGGTCGAAGGCGCCGACGTCGTGATGATGCTGCGCATCCAGCTCGAACGGATGGAGGGCGGGTTCTTCCCGTCGCTCCGCGAGTACTTCACCGTCTTCGGCATGACCGAAGCGCGGCTCAGGCGGGCGAAGCCCGATGTGATCGTGATGCACCCTGGCCCCATCAACCGCGGCGTCGAGATTTCGAGTGACGTCGCCGATGGGCCCTATTCCGTGATCCTGGATCAGGTGGCCAACGGCGTGGCCGCGCGGATGGCGGTGCTGTATCTCCTCGCCGGAGGCGGAGCGCATGATGAAGTGGTTGCTTAAGGGCGGCCGGGTCGTCGACCCGGTCAGTGGCATCGATGGCGCGTACGACGTGCTCGTGAGTGACGGCGTCATCGCGAAGGTGGGCCGCGATCTGCCGGTGAGCCTCGCCGAGGGCGGTCAGGTGATCGCGCTCTCGCCGGCGTTCGTCGTCTGTCCCGGGTTCATCGACATGCACGTCCACCTGCGCGAGCCAGGGCAGGAACACAAGGAAACCGTGGCCACCGGCGTGGCCTCGGCTGTAGCCGGCGGCTTCACTGCCGTGGCCTGCATGCCGAACACGAAGCCGGTCAACGACAATGCCGGCGTCACCGAACTCATCCTCAAGAAGGCGGCTGATGCCGGCCTGGCACGTGTGTATCCGATCGGCGCCGTGTCGCGCGGGCAGCAGGGCGAGCAGCTCGCCGACATCGCCGAGCTGAAGGCGGCCGGCTGTGTCGCCATCAGCGACGACGGACATCCCGTCTCCACGGCGCTGCTGGCGCGGCGGGCGATGGAATATGCCGGCATGTTCAAGATGCCGCTCATCGAACACTGCGAGGATCCGTCCCTCAAGGGCGACGGCGTGGTGCACGAAGGCCCGATGGCGGCGTCGCTCGGGCTCAAGGGTATTCCCGGCATCGCCGAGGCCATCACCGCCGGCCGCGACATCCTGATTGCCGAGATGGTGGGCGGACACGTGCACGTCGCGCACATGAGCGCGTGGACGACGCTCGAAGCCGTGCGTCAGGGCAAGAGCCGCGGCGTCAACGTCACCTGCGAGGTGGCGCCGCACCACTTCACGCTCACCGATGCGCTGCTGGCGGCGCCGGTGCCGTATGACACCGACACGAAGATGAATCCGCCGCTGCGCGAGGCCAAAGACCGGGATGCGATGCTGGCCGGCATCGCCGACGGCAGCGTGGACGTCATCGCCACCGACCACGCCCCGCATCACGCCGACGAAAAACACGTGGAGTACGACCGCGCGCCGTTCGGCATCGTCGGCCTCGAAACGGCGATTCCCATCGCCCTCGACACCCTCGTGCACGCCGGCGTCATCCGCCTGCCGCGGCTCGTGGAGCTGATGTCGGTGAACCCGGCCCGCATCCTCAACGTCGCGGGTGGCAGCCTGGCCGAGGGCCAGGTGGCCGACATCACGATTCTCGCCCCCGAGCAGAGCGTCACGATCGACAAGACGCAGTTCGTGAGCAAGTCGAAGAACACGCCCTACCACGGCTGGACGTTCCGCGGCGCCGCCGCGGCGACCATCGTCGGCGGCCGCGTGGTCTACGTGAACCCGGCGTCGGGGCTGGCGCTGACGGCGGAGGCGCGGTGATGGCCGTTGACACGCGGCGGGACGACATCCGCACACGCGCGCTGCAGGACCTGCGGCGATTCGAAGTGGTCATGGAAGGGCATTTCGACTACGGCAACGGGTATCACGGGCGGCTCTATCTGAACCCGCACCAGTTGTTCCGGTATCCCTCCACGATCTGGCGCGTGGCGCAGGATCTCATCGACGTGCTGCCGCCCGGGGTGACCGATCGGGTCACCGTGGTGGCCGGTCCGGCCACCGGGGGCGCCCTGCTCGCGCACACGATTGCCGGGCTGCTCGATGGCCGCCGTCCGCTCACCCGCGAGCCGTACTCGTTCGCGCCGCTGCATCACGGCACCGACGGTGCCGCGGTGCTGTCGCCGTTCTATGCGGGCGTGGTGAAGGGCGCGCAGGTGCTGCTCGTGGACGACGTCCGCAACACCGGGCAGACCTTCCAGCAGTGCGCGGATCTCATCGCCGCGGCCGGCGGGACGGTGGTGTGCACGGCGCAGATCGTGGACCGCGGCGAGGCGGTGGTGACGCTCGGCGTGCCGAACATCCCGCTCGTGGACTACCCGGCGCCCGAGAACCACCCGGCGGCCGAGTGTCCGCTGTGCCGCCAGGGTGTGCCGATTACGTCGTTCTGATCGAAGGGGGCGCGGGCGCGAGGCCCGCGCCGCGCCTTACTTCTTCGTGCCCGAGAACGTGCCGGAGAGCTGGCCGCCGGCCATCGCCACGGCGCCCTTCATCGTCTTGCCATCGACGGTGCCCTTGTAGACCACGTCAATCGACTGGCCCTGGGCCTCGGTGGTGAACGAGAACTCGACGGCCGTGCCCTTCACGCTGCCCGTGAAGGTCGTGTCGCCGAGCTGGCCGCTGTAGGTGCCGGTCAGCTTCTCGCCGTCCTGCTTGAACGTGATCGCGGGCGATCCCGAGCCCATGCCCGTTTCGACCGAAAACGCCCAGTCGCCGGTGATATCCACGGTCTGCGCGCGTCCCGACGTCACCGCCGCGAGGACGAGGGCGAGCACCGCCAGAGTGAACCGCCGCCGAGCCATCTGTGCCTGCATCTGTGCAAATCCTCCAGCGACGAGTATGCAACGGAATGTCTCCGCGCGGTTCGCTAGAATGCGCGGGCGCATGACCACCTCATCCTCCCTCGCCGTGGCGGCCGCCCTTGCCGGCGCCGTGCTGGCCCTGCCGGTCCTGACCGCTCAGACCCCGCCGGCGCTGCGCGCCGACGCACCGGCCGGCGCCGTGCCGCCGCCCTGGGTCTACACCATCAACACGCCGGCGCCGCCTGGCGCCCCCGCGCCAGTCGCCGACGACTCACCGCGAAGTGTGCCGGGGAGCACGGTGCGGCTCACCCGCGCCGAGCTCGGCGACCTCTTCAATCCACCCGACTGGCGTCCGGAGAACCATCCGCCGCCGCCCGAGGTGGTGGCGCACGGCCGCCGGCCCGACGTCCGCGCCTGCGGTTACTGTCACTATCCGAACGGGCAGGGCCGGCCCGAGAACTCGTCGCTCGTGGGCCTGCCCGCCGCCTACATCGTGCAGCAGATGGCCGACATGCGCGCCGGCCTCAGGCGCAGCGCCGACCCGAACATGCGGCCGCCTGCCGCGATGCTCGCCATCGCGAAGGCGAGCACGGTGGAGGAGGACCGCGCGGCCGCCGACTACTTCGCGTCGTTCGCCTACCGGCGGTGGATTCGGGTCGTCGAGACCGCGACGGTGGCGAAGATGAAGATCGCCGGCGGCGTGTTCGTGCCGATCGTGGGCGAAGGCGCGGGGACCGAGCCCATCGCGGGCCGCATCATCGAGACGCCCGAGGACGTGGCGCGGGCCGAGGTGCGCGACTCCGGCTCGGGCTTCATCGCCTACGTGCCGCCCGGCAGTATTTCGCGCGGCGAAGCGCTCGTCACGACCGGCGGCGGCACGCGCACCATTGCCTGCGGCGTGTGTCACGGCGCGGATCTGAAGGGCCTGGGCGCCGTGCCGCCGCTGGCGGGACGCTCGCCGAGTTACACGGTGCGCCAGCTCTTCGATCTGCAGCACGGCACCCGGCGCGGCCCGTGGGCGCCCCTCATGCGGGCGGCCGTGCAGAAGCTGACGCTCGACGACATGGTGGCCATTGCCGCCTACACCGCATCGCGGGCACCGTAAGAAGTCTGGCCCCGCCCCGAATGGGGTCTGACCCCACTATGCACTGAGGGCGTCGATGAGGGCCTCGATGTCGCGCGCGTCGTTGTAGACGTGCGGCGAGACGCGCAGGGCCGAGCCGCGCAGCGACACGAGCACCTTCCGCTCGCGCAGGCGCTCGCCGACGGCGCTGATGTCGGTGCCGGCCGGGGCCCGCAGGCCGAAGAGGTGCGCGCCGCGAAACTCCGGCGCCTCCACGGTGTAGCCGAGCGCGCGCACGCGGTCGAAGAGGTCCGCGGTGAGTGCCGCGCAGTACTCCTGCACGCGCGCCGGCTGCCAGTCGAGCACCTGTTCGAGGGCGGCGATCGCCATCGGCATGAGCGCAAAATTGGTGCGCTCGCCGACGTCGTAACGTACGGCGCCTGGCTGGTAGTCGTCGCGGTAGTTCACGAGGTCCTTGAAGTTCTCGCTGCCGGCACGGCCGATCCACGTTTCTTCGAGCGGCTCGCCGGCATCGAAGCGCGGCCCGAGGTAGGCAAACCCCATCGAGTAGGGCCCCATCAGCCACTTGTAGGTGGCGCACACGAGGGCGTCCGGCTGGATCGCCTGCACATCGAACGGCATCGCCCCCACCGACTGCGTGCCGTCCACGACCAGAGCCGCCCCGACCTCGCGCGCCCGCCGTCCGATCGCCTCCAGTTCGAACTTGGTGCCGTCGGTCCAGTGCACGTGGCCGAGCGCGACGACGGCGGTCGAGGTGTCGATCGCGTCGAGGAGCCGCTCGTTCCAGCCGCGTCCGCGGCCGGCCACCTCATCGGGCGGCGCCACCACCCTGATCTCGACGCCACGATCGCGCGACAGCCGGCGCCAGGCATGCACGTTCGCCGGAAACTGCTCGTGCGTGACGACGATGTTCTGGCCGTCGTCCGCCGGCAGGTTGCGGGCCGCGATGGCCAGGCCGTACGAGGCCGCCGGAATGATGGCGACGCGCGACGGGTCCGGCGCGTTGACGAGGCGCGCGAAGAGCGCGCGGGCGCGGTCCGCCTCGGTGAAAAAATCGGAGGTGGCAATCCGCGACGGCACCCGTTTGCGCGCCACCCCGGTCATGCCTGCCGTTTCGACCGCGACCGACAGCGGCGACATGTAGGCGCAGTTGAGGTAGTGCTCGTCGCCGGGCAGCGAGAACGATGATTTGCGGCAGGAGAGCATCGCCGCATTCTATCCGCGGCGCTGTGCCACAATCCCCCGAGCCGGACCGCCCGAGCCGGCGCTGGAGGAACCGCTGATGCAGGCCGCTCACCTGTGGCTCGCCGCCACGACGCTCCTGACGCTCGCCGTGCCCGCCGCGGCGCAGTCGTCCGATCCACCCGTGCAGGCGATGAAGGTCACGGTGCTCTCGACGATGCTCGTCGGCAACGCCCGCGAAGGGGTGGGGGAGTGGGGCTTCGCCGCGGTGCTCGAGGTGGACGGCCGGCGCTGGCTCATCGACACCGGCGCCCGCGCCGAGACGGTGCTGCGCAACGCCGAAGAACTCAAGGTGGATCTCTCGACTATCACCGACCTCGTCATCACGCACAACCACGACGACCACACGGGCGGACTCCTCGTGCTGCGCCGCGAGATGGCGAAGAAGAACCCGAACGCGCTCAGCCGCGCGCACGTGGCGAAGGGCATCTTCACGAGCCGGCTCACGCGTCAGGGCCGCGAGGGCGGCGGCCTGCTGCCGATCAAGGCGGAGTACGAAAAGCTCGGCGGCACCTTCGTCGAATACGACAAGCCGACGCGCCTGGCGCCCGGCGTGTGGATGACAGGACCCGTGCCGCGCAGCCATCCCGAGAAGAACTGGAGCGTCAGCACGCAGCTCCAGACGCCGAATGGCCCGGTGGAAGACAACGTGCCCGAAGATTCGTCGATCGTGGTGCAGACGGCGCAGGGCCTCGTGGTCGTGAGCGGCTGCGGCCATGCCGGCATCGTCAACACGCTCGAATACGCGCAAAAGGCCGTGCAGAACACCACCGTGCACGCCGCCATCGGCGGCTTCCATCTGTTCGCCGCCTCCGACGAGACCCTGGCCTGGACGGCCTCGAAGCTCAAGGAGGCGAAGGTTGCCTACTTCCTCGGGGCGCACTGCACCGGTATCGAAGCCGTCTTCCGGATTCGCCAGGCGCTCGGTCTTACCCGCAAGGCGGCCGTCGTTGGCGCCGTCGGCGCGTCGTTCACGCTCGGCACGGGCATCGATCCGAAAGCCCTCGCGCAATAAGTCAGGAGGCCCGATGGCGGAACCGAAGACGAGACCGACGACCGCGTCCGTGCCGGCCTTCCTCGCGAAGGTCAAGGATGCCGGCGTGCGCGAAGACTGCGAGGCGCTCGTGGCGCTGATGTCGGCGGTCACGAAAGCGCCGCCGGTGATGTGGGGCACGAGCATCGTCGGCTTCGGCAGTTATCCCTACCGCTACGAACGCGGACGCGCCCTCGACTGGCCGCTCACCGGCTTCGCGCCGAGGGCGAAGCAGCTCGTGCTCTACGTGATGCCGGGCTGCGACGGCTACGACGCGATGATCGAGGCGCTCGGCCCGGTGAAGTGCGGCGTGTCCTGTATTTACGTCAAGCGCCTGGCGGAGCTCGACCAGCGGGTGCTCAGGAAGCTCCTGAAGGCGTCGGTGGCACACCTCAAGAACACGCACGGATGACGCCGCTGCTGCGCGGGGCGCTGCTCGCGTCAGGGCCGCTCAACCTGATGGGTGCGGCGCTCTTCGCGCCGCCCCTGGTGGCCCTGCGCGCGGCCTTCGGCGTGCCGGAGGCGCCGGCGTTCTATCAGTGGACGCTCGCGCTCTGGGTGTGCGCCTTCGGCGTAGCTTACGCCCATGCCGGATGGCGCGGCCGGGCCGACGCCAGCCTGCTTGCGCTCGGCGCGTTCGGCAAGCTCGTCTTCGTGGCGCTGATGACGTTGATGGCGTGGCGCGGCGAGGTGCCGGTGACGACGGCGCTCGCTTCGACGCCGGACCTGCTGCTCGCCATCGTCTTCGGCCATGCGTGGTGGCGCCCTGCCACCACACCCGCCGGGCCGCCCCGCGCCTGACAGCCGGGCTGGCCGACCAGCTGCCACGCGGCACCGCCGCCCCCGTCGCACCCGGGCCCAACGATTTTGCCGCCCGGCCGTCCAATCCTCCGATGCACGAGACGGATCAGGCCGCCGTGACGGCCGTGAGCGCGGGGGATCCGCACGCCTTCCGCGTGCTGGTCGATCGCCACAGCCGCTACGTGCATCGGGTGGCCTACCGGCTGACCGGGAATCACTCCGACGCCGAGGACGTCACGCAGGAGGCGTTCCTGAAGGCATATCGACAGCTCGGCCGCTTCGAGGCCCGCGCCGACTTCCGCACCTGGCTCCACAAGATTGCGGTCAACTGCGCGATCGACCTCATCCGCGCCAGGAAACACCGTGCCGGCCTGCAGCCGCTCGACGACCTCGATCGGCTGCCCTCGGCCGGGTCCGAGGTGATGCAGCCGCCGGCGCCCGATCGCCAGATGCTCAGCACCGAAATCGGCGACCGCGTCACTGCCGGGCTCGATCGTCTCACACCGCTCGAACGCGCCGCCTTCATGCTGCGCCATCTCGAGGGCCGCTCCATCGACGAGATCGGCTCGTCGCTCGGACTGAAGACCGAAGCCGCGAAACACAGCGTGTTCCGGGCCGTGAAGAAGATGCGGCTGGCGCTCGAACCGCTCGTGGACGCGCGACAGGGAGAGTAGGAACGCCGATGCATCCGACCCACGACGACCTCGTGCTGCACTACTACGGCGAGTCCGGAGACGAGACCGCGCGCCTCGACCTCCACCTGGCCACCTGCCCCGAGTGCCGCGCGGCCCTCGGCCGGCTGCAGCAGGCGCTCGCGCTCGTCGAGGCGAGCAGCGAAGGCGAGCCCGCGGCCGGTTATGAAGCCACGATGTGGGCGCGCCTGCAGGGCTCGCTCACCGCGCCGGCTCCGTGGTGGCAGCGGATCCGGCAGCCCCTCGCGATGCGATGGGCGGTGGCGGCGGCGATGGTGACGGTGGCCGCGGTCGCCTTCTACGCCGGCCGCTCCGGCCGCGGCGTCGTCGAGCCGGACGCGACCGCGCCCCAGGCGGCCTCGGCGGCGGCGCCAGCGGGGGCGCCGGCGCGCGCGCGCCTTCTCGATCTCGAAGCCGGCGATCACCTGATGCGCGCGCAGTTCGTGCTCGCCGAGCTGGCCAACGGCGCTGGCGACGACGGCGCGTCGCTCGATACCGAACGCCAGCGGGCCAGCGATCTCGTGGCCACCAACCGCCTCGTGCGGCAGAGCGCGGCGCTCGCCGGCGACGACTCACTCGACCTCGTGCTCGACGATCTCGAACGTGTGCTCGTCGAGATCGCGAACGCGCCAGACGACGCCAGCGACGACGACCGGGCGGCGCTCAAGGCGCGCATCGACACCCAGAGCCTGCTCTTCCGCGTCCGCGTGCTCACCGACGAGCTCCGGGCCCGGCAGCGGCCGGCCACACCTGTGCGAAAGGGACCGACATCATGATCTCGTGGGGCATCCTGTGTGTGACGGCAGCCGCGGCGGTGCTGCCCGGAGTACCAACTGGCGCGCCGACGCGCGTGGCCGTGTGGCGCGACGCCGGTCAGCGCGGCGACGCCGAGGCGGCGCGTGACGCCGAACGGCGCGCCCGCGACGAGCAGCGCGCGGCCGATGCGGAGTCGAAGGCAGCGCGCGCCCGCGAGCAGCGCGCCTACGACCGCGCCCGGCGCGCCATCGACGAAGGGCAGTGGACGGCCGCGCTCGACCGTCTGCAGGAGGTCGTGACGGCTGCCGGCGCCCGTGCCGACGCCGCGCTGTACTGGAAGGCGTACGCGCTCGATCGGCTGGGCCGGCGCGCCGACGCGCTGACGTCGATCGCCGAACTCGGCAAGGCCTACCCGAAGAGCCGCTGGCTCGGCGACGCCCGCGCGCTCGAAGTGCAGGTGCGCCAGCGCGTGGGCCAGCCGGTGGCGCTCGATGCCGCCGGCGACGAGGAGCTGAAGCTGCTCGCCCTGAACGCCCTGCAGTTCTCGTCGCCCGACCAGGCGCTGCCGATGCTCGACCAGCTGCTGAAGAGCGCCCAGTCGATCAGGCTGCGCGAGCGCGCGCTCTTCGTGCTGGCGCAGAGCGGCTCGCCGGAGGCGCGCAAGGTGATCGCCGGCGTGGCGCGCCAGGGCAATCCCGACCTGCAGCGCAAGGCGATCGACTATCTGGGCGTACACGGCTCGAACGAGAACCGCGCCCTGCTGGCGGAGCTCTACCAGTCGGCCGAGCCCGACGTGAAACGCCGCATCCTGCGCGCCTGGATGGTGGCGGGCGATCGGGCACGGGTGCTGACGGCTGCCACCGGCGAGGCGCAGCCCGATGTGCGCAACGAAGCCGTGCGGCAGCTCGGCGTGATGGGCGCGCACGAGGAGCTCTTCCAGCTCTATCAGCGCGAGAGTGCGGCCGAGGTGAAGCGCGAGATCCTGCAGGCGATGTTCGTCGGCGGCAACGCCGCGCGACTCATCGACCTCGCGAAGACCGAGAAGGACGTCGAGCTGCGGCGGGTGGCCGTGCGCAACCTGGGCCTGATGCGCACGAGCGCCACGGGTCCGGCGATCGTCGAGATCTACACGTCGCAGAAGGAACCGGCCGTGCGCCAGGCCGCCATCGAGGGCTTGTTCGTGCAGAACAACGCCGAGGCCCTCGTGGCGCTGGCCCGCAAGGAATCCGATCCGGCGATGAAGCGGGCGCTCGTGCAGCGGTTGTCGGTGATGAAGTCGAAGGTGGCCCTCGACTACCTCGTCGAGCTGCTGGGGAAGTAGGACGTCATGCGCCGCGCGTCCATCACGATCGTCGCCGTGCTCCTGCTGCTGGGGTATGCGCGTCCGGCCCACGCTCAGGGCCCGGTTGCGCCGTCGATTCGGAACGGCCGCCTGGAGGCCCGCGCCGGCGGTGACCTCGGGGCTGTCGTGCGCGCCGTCCCCGCGGGGGCGGGTGACGTGACGTGGGTGGGCTACGCCGTGCCCGCCGACGGCTCCGCCAATCGCTGCTGCTGGAATGGCCCTGGCGATACCGGCATCTGTTGCCAGGGTTGCCGCCTCGAACGCGAGGACGGTGTCATGTCGTCGGACGCCACGCGGGCTGGCGCGGTGACTCCGGCGCGTCCGGTGCCGCTCGAACCGGCCACCCACGCGGTGGTGCTCGTGCGCGTGGCCGCCGGCGCCGTCGATCGCATCCGCGTCTTCTCGCCGTCGTGCGTGCTCGATGCCGGCGGCCGCACTGTGGTCTGGCTCGGCGCGATCGCGGCTGACACGAGCGTGGCGTGGCTGCACGCGCAGGCGGTGTCCGGCCGGCGGCGCCTCGCTGACGACGCCGTGATGGCGCTGGCGGCGCATGCGGCGCCGGCGGCGCTCGACCAGCTCATCACCTTCGCGCGCCAGGGTGACACCGTCCACCTGCGCGGCCAGGCGCTGTTCTGGCTGGCGCAGCGCGCCGGGGCACGCGCCGTGGGCGTGATTGCCGAGGCGGTCGATCGCGATCCCGATACCGACGTCAAACGCCGGGCCGTCTTCGCGCTCAGCCAGCTGCCGCCCGACGACGGCGTGCCGCGCCTCATCGATATCGCCCGCGACCATTCGAACGCCGCCGTGCGCCGGCAGGCATTCTTCTGGCTGGGGCAGTCGAAGGACACGCGGGCGCTCGCCTTCTTCAGCGAGATCCTGAAGCGCTGACGTTCGCCCTCGTCGGAGTGGCAGAATGGGCGCCACGGCCCCCCGGCCGGGGAGCGCCCGATGGTGATGCACACGAAAGGCACCTACGCCTACAGCGGCGTGGTGCCGGCCAAGGCGGCCGATGGCGGGTTCGCGTGCGACATGACGAGCCGCGATGTGGCGGCCTCGCCTCTGCCCGTGCTGACCGGCGCCGTGCGTCTCGCGGGCCGTTCGCCGCGTCTGACCGTGCGCGATGCCGGCCTCAACCCCGACGCCAGCGACGACCGCCCGCACGTGCTGCGGCACGCCTTTACCTTGCGGGCGCGCACCCTTGACGGCGCCAGCGTACGATCGGCGACGTTCTACGTGGAATCCACGGTGGTCGAGCGCATGGAGCCGGGCGACGTGCTGCACCTGGCGCGGCTGAACGACACCTCGGTCGGGTTCTCGGTGCTGCGCGCCGGCCAGCTCGTGATGGCGGCCGGGCCGCTGGCGGCGCTGCCCCTCGGCGAGGGCGTGCAGGTGCGCTGGCCGCACGAGCTGCGCGAGGAGATTCTCGAGGTCTTCCGCCGCCGTGACCCCATCTACGCGGCGGATGGCCTGACGCACGCCATCTTCCCGATGCCGCTCGAAGTGCGCGTGGGCGACGAGACGGGGCTCGTCGGCCGTCTCAAGCGCATTGTCGGCGACGTCGAGGTCGCGCTCACGGATCGCGCCACCGGCGCCTTCGGCATCCCCACAGGCGTCGGCTCGATGTGCCGGATGGGCGTCGGCTCGCGCCTGGGCGTGACGCTCACCGCGCAGCTCCTCTCGCAGGACGACGCGTTCGAAATGGAGCGATAGCCCTCGGCGGCTATACTGCGCCGATGTCCCGCCTGCCGCGTCTTGTGCTCGTGCTCCTCGTGCTCACCGCCGCCGGCTACGTGGCCCCGGCCGCGCAGGCCCCGGCGCCGAGGCCGCTCGTGTTCGTGCTCTCGACCGGCGGCACCATTTCCGGCAAGGGCGCGTCGTCGACGAGCCTCGCGGAGTACAAGTCCGGCGCGATCCTCGGGGAAGAGCTCGTGGCCGCGGTGCCGGAAATCAAGGACGTGGCCGAGGTGCGCGTCGAGCAGATCGCCAATGTCAGCAGCACCGACATCACCGTGGCGCACTGGCTCACGCTCGCGAATCGCATCAACCGCATCTTCGAGACCGAACCGCGTGCCACCGGCGTGGTCATCACGCACGGCACGAACACCATCGAGGAGACGGCATACTTCCTGAACCTCACCGTGACGCACGACAAGCCGGTGGTGCTCGTGGGCGCGATGCGTCCGGCTTCGGCCATCAGCGCCGATGGTCCGCTCAACCTGCTGAACGGCATCCGCACGGCGGTGTCGAAGGACGCGGTGGGGAAGGGCGCACTCGTCGTGCTGAACGAAGAGGTGAACGGCGCGCGCGACGTGCAGAAGACCAACACCTACCGCGTCGAGACGTTCCGCGCGCCGGAGCTGGGCCTGCTCGGCTACGTGGATGCCGATACGGTGGCCTTCTACCGCGCCTCGCTCAAACGCCACACCGCGCGGTCGGAGTTCGACGTGCGCGGCCGCACCAGCCTGCCGCCGGTCGAGATCCTCTATTCGTACGTGCAGCCGAGCACCATCCTGGCGTCCGCCCTCGCCACGAGCGGCGCGCAGGGCATCGTGTTTGCCGGCACCGGCGCCGGCCTCATCTCCACGGCCGAACGGGCCGCCCTCAAGCCGCTGCTCGACCTGCCGGCGGCCGCCCGGCCCGTGCTCGTGCGGTCGAACCGCACCGGCAACGGCCGCGTCGTCGCGCTCGCCGAATACGACGCGCTCGGCATGATCCCGGGCGACAACCTCACGCCGCAGAAGGCGCGCATCCTGCTGATGCTGGGTCTCACGAAGACGCGCGACGTCGCCGAGCTGCGGCGGATGTTCGCGGAGTACTGACGCGTCGCCGAGCCAGTGCCCGTGAGAGCGCCCGCCGCCGGACTCCGCTGTCGCCACGCATTCGAGGCCGCCTCGGTGCATGCGAATGGCGACGTCGTCTGCAGCATCATCGACGGCCGCGGGGATTTCGTCCTCGGCAACGTTCATGAGTCGTCGTTGCCGGCGATCCTCGCTGGAAGCCGGGCGCAGACGCTGCGCGAACTCGTGCTGTCCACGCCCGACCAGTACTGCCGCGCGGTCGGCAAGACGTGTGCGCTCAAGACGCTGGCGGTGCCGGCAGGTGACGACATCGCCACGACCCTGCGCTTCCTGGCCATCGAGCCGACGACCACATGCGACCTGCGGTGTCTGTCGTGTCCCGTGCGCGACATCGCCGGCGATACGTCATGGCGGGACGCCTACCGTGACGGCGGCCCGGCCTTTCTCGCGTGGGATGGCCTGCGCCGCGCCAAGCAGCATGCGGCCGACGCCGTTCAGGCGCTCGTCCCCGCATCGTGGATTCCGCCGGTTCACGAGCGAAGTCGCGTGATGGCGCTGTTGCTGCGGGGCCGCATCCCGGCGGCGCGGCGGGGAACGCTGCCGATTGAGGTCCTGAAGCGGGTGGTCTCCGAAGCCGGGCCAGGCATCGAGCGCGTCGATCTCTTCAACTACGGTGAGCCGTTCCTCTATCCCCGGCTCGTCGAGGCGCTGCGGCATGTGCGCCAGCAGATGCCGTGCGCGATCATCGCACTCTCCACCGACGGCCAGCACGTGCGCGAGACGACGGAGGTCGACATCGTGGACGGCCGGCTGGCCGACTGCCTGGTCTTCTCGGTGGATGGCTGCGACGAGACCAGCTACCAACGGTACCGGATTGGCGGCACGTTCGCCGGTGCCTTTGCGAATCTGCGCCGCTGCGTCACGCGCGCGCGCGGCACTGCGGTGAAGGTGGTCTGGCAGTACGTCGTGTTCTCGTGGAACGATTCCGATGCGCAGCTTCGCCGCGCCATCGAGATGGCGCGCGAGCTGGACGTGCCGATCTGGTTCGATTTCGCGCACACCTGGGGACGCTCGCGCCGGCACCCCGACGAACTCCGCTACCTGGCGCCGTACCTGCGTCCGTTCACCGCCCTGCCAGGCGAGTCGCGCCGGGAGGGGTGGTGAGGCCGGGCCCGCCGGTATACTCGACGAGAGTCTCGTGCAGCGCCCGTCTTCCCGAATCCTGCCCGGCATCTACGCCGGCTTTGCCACCCTGGCCCTCACCGTGATTGTCACGGCCGTCTTCGTCGGCGCCCGGACCACCGCGCAGGGCACGGTCGTGGCCGCCGGACTCGGCTCGGGCGCCTTCGGCTTCTTTACCGTGGCGCGCGGTCTGGCCGGCCCCGTGGGCGGCGCGCTCCAGTTCGCGCGGCCGTGGCTGTGGTTCACGGTGTGGGCGGCCGTCGGGCTCTACGACGGACGCTACCAGCCGATGCTGGCCGCGGCGATGCTCGCGGCCGGGATGGCCGTCTGTTACCTCATCGGCGGCGGCATCGCCGTCTTCCGCCGGAAACCGTAGCGCGCGGACATGACGGTCAGCGCACGCGTCGTCATCGGCGTGGCCGCCCTGACCACCACGCTGCTGCTGGCGTGGCAGGTGGCCCGCCGCTCGGCGGATCACGTCGTCGCCGCCGGCTTCTGGTTCGACGGCGTCACCTTCGAGTCGCCGGCGTTCGACGCGGCGCGCGGCGGGCCGCTGTCGGCGGCGGAACGCGCCGCCGTGGAATCGCTGGCGCGCGCTGAACTCGCGGCGGCGTTCGCCGGCCTGCGGCTCGATGTCACGGCGGCGCGCACCGCGCACTACCGCGTGCGCGTCGTGCAGGCGTTCCAGCCCCGTCAGGCCATCCGCGGCATGGCCGTCGCCGAATCGCGCGCGCTCGGGGCGCTCGGCGGCGAAGGCGCCATCGACTTCACCACGCTGGCGGCCCTGGCCGTGCGGTTCGCACCGCCCGGCACCGCGCGTGCCGACCTCGTGGCGGCCATCGGCCGCGGCATCGGCCGCGTGGCCGCGCACGAACTGGCGCACCAGATCCTGCCGCGTGGCAACCTCCACGCCACGACGGACGAGGCCAGCTACGACTTCGGATCGATCGACCGGGCCGGCCAGTTCTACGGGCCGATGCACTGGCATTTCGCGGGCCCGCGCCTGCGCGACGTCCTGGGGGTGCGGGCGGCCCCGGCGCAGTGAGCATCCGTCGGAGATTCTGGCGGCGCGGTCGTGCAATCCGCTACGATTCGCCGATGCGACCCTCCCTCGAACAGCGTCTGGACCAGATGTCGGTCCGGATGGACCAGCGCGAGCTGAAGGCCGGCGACCAGCACCTCACCTACGGCACCCTCGTGCCCAAGGCGCCGGCGCCCGAGGGCGGGTATCCGCTCATCGTCGGCCTGCACTACGGCACGACGCAGGAGCCGGGCCTCTCGCCGTACTTCGGCCTTGGCTACGTCGGCCAGCTCGTGTTCCCGGCGCTCGAAGCGCTGAACGCCGTCATCGTCGCGCCCGACGCGCCCGAGTTCAGCTGGGCGCATCCGGGCAGCGAAGCGGCGGTGCTGGCGGTGGTGGCGCAGGTGAAGAAGGACCACCCGATCAACGAGAGGCAGACGCTCGTGACCGGGTTCAGCATGGGCGGATCGGGCGCGTGGTATCTCGGGGCCACACACCCCGAGCTCTTCCGCGCGGCCATTCCGATGGCGGCGCTGCCGATAACGACGGCCGTGCGCTCGCGCGCCGAAGCGCAGGCGGCGAGGAAGGCCCTCGACAGCGGCAGCGACTGGGCCACGCCGCTCCTGCGCATGCCGCTCTACGTCATTCACAGCCGCGCTGACGAAACCGTGCCGATCGAACCGCTCGAGCAGGCGGTGAAGACGCTCAAGGGCCGCGGCGCCGACATCACGACGGCGTTCATCGACGACGTGCCGCACCACCTCGTGCCCGGCTTCGTCGATGCCCTCCACGACGCCACGCCGTGGATCCGCGGCGTCTGGGAGCGGTAGCCCGATGACTCCGGAAGAGTTCAGAAGGCACGGCCACGCCGTGGTGGACTGGATCGCCGACTACCGTGCGACGGTCGCCGAGCGGCCGGTGATGGCACAGACGGCGCCCGGCGAGATCAAGGCGCGGCTGCCGCCGTCGCCGCCCGATCAGCCCGAACCGTTCGAGGCGGTGCTCGCCGACCTCGACACGATCGTCCTCCCGGGCCTGTCGCACTGGCAGTCGCCCAGCTTCTTCGGTTACTTCCCCTGCAACGGCACGCTCGGCAGTGTGCTTGGCGACTACGTCTCCACCGGCCTCGGCGTGCTCGGCCTCGCATGGCAGTCGAGTCCCGCGCTGACCGAAGTCGAGGAAGTGGCCATCGACTGGCTGCGGCAGATGGTCGGACTGTCGGACGCGTGGCAGGGCGTCATCCAGGACACGGCGTCCACCTCCACGCTGCTGGCGCTCATCTGCGCGCGTGAACGCGCCACGAGCTACGCCCTCGGGCGCGGCGGGCTGCAGGCCGAACCGCAGCCGCTCGTCGTCTACACGTCGAGCTACAGCCACAGTTCCGTGGACAAGGCGGCGCTGCTTGCCGGTTTCGGCAAGGACAACATCCGGCACATCGCCTGCGACGAGACCTTCGCCCTGCGTCCTGACGCCCTGGCGGCGGCCATTGCCGAGGACCGCGCCGCGGGCCGCGTGCCGTGTGCGGTCGTCGCCACGACCGGCACCACGACCACGACGGCGCTCGACCCGGTGCGAGCCATCGCCGACGTCCTTCGGGGTCAGACCCCTGACGAAACCGTAAGGGGTCAGACCCCGCCGGGCATCTGGCTCCATATCGATGCGGCGATGGCCGGCTCGGCCATGGTGCTGCCCGAATGCCGCTGGATGTGGGACGGCATCGAGGCGGCCGACTCGCTCGTGCTGAACCCGCACAAGTGGCTCGGCGCGGCCTTCGACTGCACCACCTACTTCGTGCGCGATCCCGAACATCTGGTGCGGGTGATGTCCACCAACCCGAGCTATCTGCAGTCGTCGGCGGATGGCCGCGTGAAGAATTACCGCGACTGGGGGATCCCCCTCGGACGGCGGTTCCGCGCGCTGAAGTTGTGGTTCCTCATCCGCGAACAGGGCGTGTCGGGCCTCCAGACGCGCCTGCGCCGCGACCTCGACAACGCGCGCTGGCTCAGGGATCAGGTGTCGGCCACGCCGGCCTGGCGCGTGCTGGCGCCGGTGCCGCTGCAGACGATCTGTGTGCGGCACGAGCCGCCCGGGCTCACGCCCGAAGGCATGGACAGGCACACGCAGGCGTGGTGTGATCGCCTGAACCGGTCAGGGCAGGCCTACCTGACGCCGGCCACACTCGACGGGCGCTGGATGGTGCGCGTGTCGATCGGGTCGGAACACACCGAGCGCGCCGACGTCGAGCGCCTCTGGGCCGCCATGCAGGACGAGGTCACACGATGAGCACGACTCCCACCGCCGCCTCCAGCCCCTTCGCCACCGCCGCCGCCCGCGCCGCACACGTTGCCCGCGGCGTGGCGGAAACCCACCCGTTCTACGTGGCGCGCGCCGAAGGCGCCCGGGTGTGGGACACGGAAGGCCGCGAATACCTCGACTTCGTGGGCGGCATCGGCGTGCTCAACACGGGCCATCGTCATCCGAAGGTGGTCGAGGCCGCCAAACGTCAGCTCGACGCCGTGATGCACACCTGCTTCCAGGTGGCGAGTTACGACGTCTACACGGAGCTGGCCGCGCGCCTGAACGCCCTCGTGAGCGGCGGGCCCAACAAGACGCTGCTGCTCACGACCGGCGTCGAAGCCACCGAGAACGCGGTGAAGATCGCCCGCGGCTACACCAACCGCCCGGCGGTCATCGCCTTCAACGGCGCGTTCCACGGCCGCACGCTCCTGGGTCTGTCGATGACGGCGTCGAGCACCGGCTACAAGCAGAACTTCGGGCCCTTCGCCTCGGAGGTCTACCACACGCCGTTCCCGTACGAGTATCGCGGCATCACGTCGGCCGACGCCCTCAAGGCGCTGCAGTATCTCTTCGACACGCGCGTGACGCCCTCGCAGGTCGCCGCCATCATCATCGAGCCGCAGCTCGGGGAAGGCGGCTTCGTGCCGGCGCCGGCCGAGTTCATGCGTGAGCTGCGGCGGATCTGCACGGCGCACGGCATCGTGCTCATCGCCGACGAGATCCAGTGCGGCTTCGGGCGCACCGGGAAGATGTGGGCCTACGAACACTCGGGGATCGAGCCGGATCTGGTCACGATGGCCAAGAGCCTCGGCGGCGGACTGCCGCTCTCGGCGGTCACCGGCAAGGCCGCGATCATGGACGCTCCGGCGGCGGGCGGACTCGGCGGCACCTACGCCGGCAACCCCGTGGCCTGCGCGGCGGCGCTCGCCGTGCTCGACGTGTTCCGCGACGAACACGTGCTCGAGCAGGCCGAACGGCAGGCGGCACAGATGGCCGCGGCGCTCGGCGCCCTCAAGGCGGCGCATCCGCAGGTGGGCGACGTGCGCGGCCTCGGCGCCATGAAGGCCATCGAGATCGTGCACCCTGAAGACCAGTCACCCGACATGGCCAGCGCCGGCCGGATCGTGGATCTGTCGCGCGCGCGCGGCCTGCTGCTGCTCAAGTCGGGCACGGCGAAGAACGTGATTCGTCTGCTGCCGCCGCTCACGACGCCGGCCGATGAACTGGCTCGCGGTCTCGACATCCTGACCGGCGCGTGCCGCGAGGTCTTCGCGTGAGCGCGACCTTCGACGTGCAGAATCCGGCCACCGGCCGCTGCGTGCAGAGTGTGCCCAACGCCGGCCTGGCCGAAGCGCGAGCCGCGGCGAAGAGTGCCATCGAGGCGTTCCCGGCGTGGCGCGATCGCAGCGCCTATGAACGGTCCGCGATCCTGCGCCGCTGGTTCAACCTGATGATTCAGGACGAGGATCGGCTGGCGCGCCTCATGACGGAAGAGATGGGGAAACCCATCACCGAGTCGCGCGGCGAAGTGAAGTACGCCGCCGCGTTCGTCGAGTGGTACGCCGAAGAAGCCAAACGTGTCTACGGCGAGACCGTACCCAGCCAGTTCACGCACAAGCGCCTGCTCGTGCGGCCGCAGGCCGTCGGCCCCGTCTACGCCGTCACGCCATGGAACTTCCCGGCGGCGATGGTCACGCGCAAGGCGGCTCCCGCCCTCGCAGCCGGCTGCACGGTGGTGCTGAAGCCGGCCGAGCAGTCGCCGCTCACCGCCATCCGCCTCGAGGAGTTGTGGCGCGAGGCGGGCGGGCCGGCCGATGTGTTCCAGGTCATCACCACCGTGGAGCCGGCGCTCGTCTCGTCGGTGTTCTTCGACGAGCCGGCCATCCGCAAGCTGACCTTCACCGGCAGCACCGAGGTGGGCGTGCTGCTGGCGGCACAGGCCGCGAAGACGGTCAAACGTGTCTCGCTCGAACTCGGCGGCCATGCGCCGTTCCTCGTGTTCGACGACGCGGACCTCGACCTCGCGGTGCGCGAAGTGGTCGCCTCGAAGTTCCGCAACACCGGTCAGACGTGTGTGTGCGCGAACCGTATCTACGTGCAGTCCGGTATCCACGACGCGTTTGCGGCCCGGCTCGCCGAGGTCGTGCGCGGCCTGCGGATGGGCGATCCGCTCGATGCGGCCACCAACGTCGGCCCGCTCGTGGACCAGCAGGGACACGACAAGGTGTCGGCCCACGTCCGCGACGCGCTCGCCAGAGGTGCGACGGCGCTCGTCGGCGGCACGTCGCGCGAGGGCCTCTATTTCGAGCCCACCGTGCTGACGGGCGTCGCGCCCGGCATGCGGATCCTCGAAGAGGAAACCTTCGGCCCGGTGGCGCCGATCGTCCGCTTCGAGCGCGATGCCGAGGCCGTGGCGGCTGCCAACGGCACGCCGTTCGGGCTGGCCGCGTATCTGTGGACACGCGATCTGTCGCGCGCCTTCCGCGTGTCGGAAGCGCTCGATTTCGGCATCGTCGGCGTCAACGACGGCGTGCCGTCCACGCCGCAAGCGCCGTTCGGCGGCGTGAAGGCGTCCGGGCTCGGCCGCGAAGGCGGCAAATGGGGCATCGAGGAATACCTCGACCTCAAGTACGTGTCGATTGCGCTCGCGTAGGTCAGCGGTGGCGCCGCCACCAGTTTCCGGAGCCCGCACATGACGGTTCGTCTCCTGCTCGCCCTGCTCGTGGCCGCGTCGTTCACGGCCTGCGCCGCCCCGGCGCCCGCACCAGCCGACGGCGACACGCCCGCGACCCCCGCGGCCGATCCGCCCGAGCAGGCGGCGGCCTGGTGGGCACACGTCTCGTTCCTCGCGCACGACGAGATGCGCGGCCGGGAGACCGGCAGCCCCGAACATCGCAAGGCCGCCAACTACGTGGCCGACGCCTTCGCCGATGCCGGCGTGCAGCCCGGCGGCAGCGACGGCTACCTGCAGCCCGTCACGTTCCGTTCGCGGCGGATCGACGAGTCGAAATCGAGCCTGGCGCTCGTCAGGCGCGGCAAGGAATCGCCGGTCGTGCTCGGCGACGAGGCGACGTTCAGCATGCGCATCGATCCGGCGCCGTCGGTGGACGCGCCGCTCGTCTTCGCCGGCCACGGCCTGGTCATCCCGGAAGCCGGCCACGACGACTTCGCCGGCCTCGACGTGAAGGGCAAGGTGGTCGTGTATCTCGCCGGCAGCCCGCGCACCGTGCCCGGCGCGCTCAGCGCGCACTACCAGTCGGCCGGGGAACGCTGGGCCACGCTCAGGCGGCTCGGCGCCGTCGGCACGATCTCGGTGGCCAACCCGAAAGCGATGGACGTGCCGTGGGAGCGCTCGGCGGCCAACCGCCTCAATCCGGCGATGGCGCTCGCCGACACCTCGCTCGACGAAACGGCCGGCCAGCAGCTGTCGGTGGCGTTCAATCCCGCGAAGGCCGAGCGCCTCTTCGACGGCTCGGGGCACAGCTTCGCCGATGTGCTGAAGATCGCCGACGAGGGCAAGGCGCTGCCGCACTTTCCGCTCACCGCCACGGTACGGGCGACGGTGGCGGTCGAGAGCCAGAACGTCGAGTCGCAGAACGTCGTCGGCATCGTGCGCGGCCGCGATCCGACCCTCGCCGACGAGTTCGTCGTGCTGACTGCGCACCTCGATCATGTGGGCATCGGCGCGGCCATCGACGGTGACGCCATCTACAACGGCGCGATGGACAACGCTTCCGGCATCGCGACGCTGCTCGAATCGGCGAAGGTGGTGGCGGCGGCGCGGCCGAAGCGCACGGTGGTGTTCGTGGCGGTCACGGCGGAGGAGAAGGGCCTGCTCGGCTCGCGGTACTACGCGCTCAACCCCACCGTGGCGAAGGACGGTATCGTCGCCAACATCAACATGGACATGTTCCTGCCGCTCTTCCCGCTCAGGACTCTCATGGTGCTCGGCCTCGACGAGTCGGACCTCGGCGATGACGTGCGGGCGGTGACGGCGGCGATGAACGTCGGTGTGCAGGCCGACCCAGAGCCGCAGCGCAACCGCTTCATCCGCAGCGACCAGTACAGCTTCATCCGCGAAGGGGTGCCGGCGCTGGCGATGAAGGTGGGCTACGAGGAAGGCACGCCGGAAGCGAAGATTGCCGCCGACTGGACGCGTGAACGCTACCACGGGCCCGCCGACGACCTCGACCAGCCCATCGACCGCGGCGCCGCCGCGGACTTCACGAAGATGATCGGCGACCTGTGCGTGCGCGTCGCCAACCGCGACACCCGTCCGCAGTGGAAGGACGCGAGCTTCTTCAAGCGCTTCGTGAAGCCCGCGACCACCGACCTCACGGCGGTGCGGCCGGACGCGCGATGAGGCCGGACGCGCGCATCACCCTTCTGGGGCTCACGCTGATGGCCGGCGGGCTCGCGCCGGCGCTCACGGCGCAGGCGCCCCGTACGCACCGTCTCGAAGCCACCCCCACGACCGTCGCCTACGGCTACTACTGGGCGGACGCCGCCCCGGTGCTGCGAGTGGCCTCGGGCGACGTCATCGACGTCGATACGCTGCTCACGAACACCCCGGCCGGGCTCGAACGCGCCGGCGTGGCGCCGGACAAGGTGCAGCCGTCGCTGCGCCGCATCGTCACGGAGGTCACCGGCGACCGGCGCGGGCCCGGCGGGCACATCCTCACAGGCCCCGTGTACGTGGAAGGCGCGCAGCCGGGCGACGTCCTCGAGGTGCACGTCGAGTCGATCGACCTGCCGATCGACTACGGCTACAACGGCTGCAGCGGCTTCCTGCCCGAGAACTGCGACCGCAGCGTGCCCACGAAGATCGTGCCGCTCGACCGCGCGGCGATGACGGCCGAGTTCTTCCCCGGCATCGTCGTGCCGCTCAAGCCGTTCTTCGGCAGCATGGGCGTGGCGCCGCCGGCCGCCGTCGGGCGGGTGAGCAGCAACCCGCCGAGCCGCTTTGCCGGCAACATGGACAACCGCGAGCTCATCGCCGGCTCCACGCTCTTCATTCCCGTGTTCGTGCCCGGCGCGCTCTTCGCCGTCGGCGACGGCCACGCGGCGCAGGGCGATGGGGAGGTCAGCCAGACGGCGATCGAGACGTCGCTGCGCGGACGTCTCCGGCTCACCGTGCGCAAGGGCGAGCCGCTCAACTGGCCGCGCGCCGAGACGCCAACCGACTACATCAGCATGGGCGCCGATCCCGACCTCACCGTGGCGACACGGATCGCCATCCAGGAGATGGTGGACTTCCTCGCGCGCACGCGCCGCCTCACGAAACATCAGGCCTACCAGCTCGTGAGCGTGGCCGGGCACGTGGCCGTGACGCAGCTCGTCGACAAGCCCACGATGGGCGTGCACGTGAAGGTGCCGAAGAGCCTGTTCCGCTAGCGGACGCTACTGCAGGCCGGCCGCGACGACGCCGTCGGCGCGGATGGTGAGGACGTCGCCGGGCCGCGCGGTCGCGCGCACCCAGCCGCCGGCGTAGCGGACCTCCACCTCGTAGTCGCCGGGCCACGGCGCCGCCACCAGCAGGTCGTAGCCGTTCTGCGAGAGATAGCCGGAGCCCGACTCCACGGTCCGCAGCAACGTGCGGCCGGGCGCGGCGAGTGGCCGCAGGCGCACGGAGCGGCCCTGCTGGTTACGCCGGCCCTCGGCGTCCACGATCCTCAGCGTGATGGTGTCGGTGGCGGCCTCGCGGTTGCGCAGCGTGCGCATCTGCACGAGGCGAATCGGCAGGCCGAAGCTCGACGTGCCGCCCACCGTCCAGCGGCTGACGACGTCGGGCGTGCCGGACCCGTCGAGATCGGCGCAGGCCAGCAGGTCGTTGGCCACCGCCGTGCCTGCCTCGATCGCCGACGGCACGAGCGTGCCGTTCACGTTCACGAGGAGGTGCGGGACGCCGACCGTCGTCGTGCGGTCGTTGCTCGGCAGGACGACGTCCTCGAAGCCGTCGCCGTTCACGTCGCACACGTTCAGCCCGTAGCCGAAGGTGTCGCCGTTCTCGTTGCCGTCCACGATCGTGCCGGCGTCGAACGTGCCGTCGTCGTTGCGGTGGAACCGCGTCAGGAAGCTGTTGTTGCGCACGAGATCGAGGTCGCCGTCGAGGTCGGCATCGAAGAGCCGCATGCCCTCGTCGAATTCGATCGGATGCTGGGTACTGGCGGCGACGTCGGTGAACGTGAGGTCGCCGTTGTTCCGGAAGAGCTGCGAGCCGACGTGGATGTCGAGCCAGCCGTCGTGGTCGTAGTCGAGCGCCTGCGCGGCTTCCGGCGGATCGTGCGCGTTGATGGCCAGTCCGGCTTCGCTCGAGCGGTCCGCGAAGCGCCCGGTGCCGTCGTTGATGAGCAGCCAGTTGTGGCCGCCGTCGCCGCGGTGCGTGTAGGCCGGATTGAAGATGTCGAGGTCGCCGTCGTTGTCGAAGTCGGCGGCCAGGATCGTCTCGCCCCAGCCGTTCACGCCGAGGGCGGTCATGTCGGGGTCCACGGTGAACGTCCCCTGCGCGGTGCCTACGTGCAGCACGGACTTCGCGAAGGTGACGTCCGCCGCCGCATAGACGTTCGTGAAGATGTCGGCGATGCCGTCGCCGGTGAAGTCCGCGAACCGGGAATCCTTGCGCGGCCCGTCGGCATTGAAACCGTCGAGGCCGGCCGGACCGAGCGGGTAGGTCTGGAACGTGCCGTCGCAGCGGCCGCGGCCGCCGATCATATCGAGGCAGCCGTCGCCGTCGATGTCCCACAGTGCCGGCGTGATGTTGCCGGGCCAGCTCGTGTGATCGGTGACGTCGAAGGCAGGGGGTGTGGTGATGCGGCCGCCGCCCGTCACGAACGGGCCGTCGATCGTGAACACGCGGTAGTAGCGGATCCCGGCCGGGGCGTCGAGCGGGACGCGCAGCGGCGCGGCGGCGGTATCGATGAAGGGCAGGTTGGGCGCGAGCGGATCGAGGTCGGCTTTCGAGGCCGACCAGAACACGCGGTAAATGGCGCCCGGACGCGTGGCGAAATGTACGGTCTGCGCGGCGGCATCACGCGTGGCGGTCGTGAAGTCCGGCGCCGCCGGCGCGCTCATGGAGCGTCCGCACGCGTTCACGGCCTCCACGCGCACCGCGAACTGTCCCGGTGGCAGCGGCGCCGACACGAGACGTTCCGTCGTGTCGAACGACAGGCGCAGATCACCTTCGACGTGCACCGTGTAGCGATCGACCGCGGGGCCGCTCCGCGGCGGATCCCACGCGATCGTGGCCGTCGTGCCCACCTGCCAGGCGCGGAACCCCGAGGGCGCCTGCGGCGCGCCTGTGCACGTGCCAGGGAAGGTCAGCGTGACGGCGTTCGACGGCGCGCTCGGGCCGGCATCGTTCTCCGCGACGAGGCTGAAGGTGTAGGTGCCCGGCGGCACGCCGTCGAAGCGGAACGACTCGCCCGCAGGCACCGGCAAGACGCCGCTGAGGCTGCCGCTGACCTGCAGCCAGAGTCGCGCCGGGTCGCCGCCGTCGAGGGTGGACGTCCAGGAGAGACCGAGCGTCGTGCCCCGGGCGAGGCCGAGGAGCGCGGCGGGTGCTGCAGGTGGCGCGAGGGCCAGGGCGCCGCTCACGACGAGCGGAATTTCGTTCGAGGCCAGGCTGCGGCCGCTCTCGCCGATGGCGTGCACGCGCACGAGGAAGGCGCCGAGCGGCGCGTCGAACGTGAACACGGTGCCCCTGCCGGTTGTCGGCACACTGCCGAGCACTTCGCCAGGGGCCAGACCGCCTTCGATGACGTAGCCGACGACGGCCGGGCCGGCGATGGGCGCCGTCCAGCCGAGCGTGACCGTCTGCCCGCTTCGCGCGACCAGCCGCAGGGCCGTCGGCGGCTGGGGCACGCCGGCGCCGGCGACGGGGCCGGCGATGACGAGCGACAGGAGCACGACGCGGAGGAACATTCCGCGATTACTTTGCCGGCCGCGTCTTTGCGAGATACGCCGCGCGCAGGGCCGTGACGAGCCGCTCGTCCACGAGGCCGGGGGGATTGCCGGCGTAGTTGAGCTTGTGCTCGCGGCGGAACGTGTCCACCGCCGCGATGGCCTCGGCGTCGAACTGCGCGAAGTCGCGCGCGAAGGCGGCCGCGGCGGCACGCGCGTCGGACTGCATCACATCGGCCCGCGCCGGATTCGACGCGCGCAGGGTCTGCATCTCGCGGGCGTTTGGCGCCTTCGGCGCCTCGGGGAAGGTGGCGAGCGACGGCCGCCAGGCGCCGACCGCGTGCAACATCCGCTTCAGCTCGACGACGTCCGGCCCTTCGACCTGCGAGAACGTGCGGTAACCGAGACGGCGCTGTGTCGTGTAGTAGATGCGCTTCATCTCGCCCACCGGCTCGGCGTGTTCGCCCACCTCGATGGCGAGCGCGATGTAGTCGTTGCCGCGGCCAGGATCGTTGGGGTCGGCGATGCGGATCGCCGCCGACTGGAGGTTGCCCCAGCGGCTGTCGCCGCCTTTCGCCTGACCGGCTTCGAGCGCGAGGATCATACGTTCGGCCAGCGGCATGCCGGTGCCTTCGGTGGCCTCGAACACCGTCGCCACGGCCTCGACCACTTCGGGCCCGACCATGATGTTCGCCTGCACGGTGTAGTTCTTCCCCTGGCGGCTGCCCGCCCAGGCGTTGTTGCCCTTGCCGGTGTGGGCGGCGGCGCGGCCCTGCATGTCGATCATGCCGAGCTGACGTGATTCGCGGGCGGCGTCGGTCGAGAGCAACTGCGCGATGGCGTCTTTCGGCTCGACGCCTTTCGCCATCAGGTCGAGGCCGCGCACGCCGTATTCGACCATCGTCGAGGCCTGCGTGCAGACGGCGCCGATGCCGGCGCGCACCCACGGCACCGCGCGGCCCACGAAGGGCACCCGCGTCGTCACGGCGGCGCCCGACTGGCCGGTGGCCGGATCGATCGCGCACAGCGAGAAGGTGGAGTACTGCGGATCGCCGGCCTCGTCCACCGTGACGCCGTCGGCGGCGCGCCACGGCGATCGTGCCGCCGGCGCCTGGCCGGCCTGGCGCGCCTCGGCGGGCACGGCGGAGGTGAAGAGCAGAACGGTGGCCAGCACGGCGGTGATACGCAGCATGACGTCTCCTGAAGCCGCCATTCTACCGTCCCGGCCTGCGGCACCGCGGGCCGGTATACTCGACCCCCGTGGGGGTGATGGGTGTGATGAGTCGACGCGACTTCGGCCTGACGGTGGCCACGAGCCTGCCGGCCCTGGGCGCCGCGGCACAGCCGGCCGCACAACCTGTGAGTGCCGCCGACGCCCGCGCCCTGTACGCGCGCGCGATCAGCATCGACGCGCTGGCGAATCCAGGGTCGATGAACGTGCCGTGGCCGCCCCGCGGGCCGCTCAGCGAGGCGCAGCGCGCCAACATCGCGAAGAGCGGCCTCACCGCCATCAACACCACGGTCAGCGCCGACAAGGTCGAGCCCACGGTGGCGAACATCGCGCTGTGGACGGGCGAGGCCGCCCGCTACCCGACGCTGCTCAGCATCATCCGCCGGCACGACGATCTCGCGCGCGCCAGGGCCGGCGGACAACTCGGCATCATCCTCGGATTCCAGGATACGGAGATGCTCGAGCGCGACCTGTCGCGCCTCGACATGTTCCGACGTCTTGGCGTGCTCATCATCCAGCTCACGTACAACGTGCGGAATCTGCTGGGCGATGGCTGTCTCGAACCCGGCGACGCCGGGCTGAGCACCCTCGGGATCGAGGCCGTCGAGCGCATGAACGCCCTCGGCATCGCCGTGGACCTCAGCCACTGCGGCACGCGCACGACCGCGACGGGCATTGCGGCGTCGACCAGACCGCCGCTCATCACCCACTCGGGGTGCCGCGAAGTCTATCGGCATCCGCGCAGCAAGGAAGACCGCGAGCTCAAGGCGATGGCCGACAAGGGCGGTGTGGTCGGCATCTACCTGATGCCGTTCCTCGGCGGTCATCCGGGGCCCGGCAAAGGTGCGACGCCCGAGATGCTGGTGCGCCAGATCGAACACGCGCTCAAGGTGTGCGGCGTGGACCACGTGGGCATCGGCAGCGACCTCAGCGTCACGCCGATCGAGGAAAGCCCCGAGTACCTCAGCGCGGAGCGCGCCTTTGCCGAGGGGCGCGCAAAACGCGCCAGCGCCGCGCCGGACGAAGATCGGCAGCTTTTCATCCCCGAGCTCAACCACCCGCGCCGGCTCGAAGGGGTGGCGGAACTGCTGGCCAGGCGCGGCCATCCGCTGCCGACGATCGAGAAGATCATCGGCGGCAACTTCCATCGCGTTCTGCGCGAGATCTGGATCGACTGAGCCGATGCCGCGGTATGTCGCGTTCCTGCGCGCCGTGAACGTCGGCGGCCGCCTCGTGAAGATGGACGAACTGCGCGGCCTCTTCGGTGAGGCCGGCCTGCGCGACGTCGAGACCTTCATCGCGAGTGGCAACGTCATCTTCTCGACCACCGCCACTGCCACGGCGGCCCTCGAGCAGAAGATTGAACGCCGGCTGAAGACGGCGCTCGGCTTCGAGGTGCCGACCCTCATCCGGACCACCGCGGAGGTGGCGGCCGCGGCGGCGCGCGAGCCGTTTACGGATCGAGAGGTGGAAGAGGCCGGCACGTTCGTGGCGGCCTTCCTGCGCGGTCCACTCGACGCGGCGGGGAAAAAGGGCCTGGCGGGCCTGGCCACGGACGTGGACCGCTTCGAGCTGCACGGCCGCGAAGTCTACTGGCTCGCGAAGACGAAACAGAACGAGACCAAACTCACGATCGTGAAGTTCGAGCGCGCGGTGGGCTGCGCGGCCACGATGCGCGCCATGACGTCGCTCAGGAAACTCGCCGCGAAACATTGCGCCTGACCGGCGCCGGATCCCATGCCCACCTTCGAGTTCGAGACCGTGGATGTCTTCACGTCGCAGCGCTTCGGCGGCAATCCGCTGGCCGTCTTTCCCGAGGCGTCCGGCCTGACCGACCTGCAGATGCAGCAGCTGGCGACCGAGTTCAACCTGAGCGAGACGACGTTCGTGCTGCCGCCGGCCGATCCGGCGAATTCGGCGCGCGTGCGCATCTTCAATCGCAGCCACGAGATGCCCTTTGCCGGGCATCCGATGGTGGGCACGGCCTGCGTGCTGGCCGGGCGGAGCGCCGAGCGCCATGCGCGCTTTCAGTTCGAAGTGCCGGCCGGTCGTGTGACCGTGCGCCTGTCGTACGACGGGGACGCTGTGCAGGGCGCCGAGATCGACGCGCCGCAGCCGCTCACGACGGGCGTCGAGCTCGCGGCCGCCGACATCGCCGCGTGTGTGGGGCTCGCCGCAGACGACGTGCGCGTCTCGTCGCATCCGCCGCTCCTGGCCACCGTCGGCAACACCTACGTCATCGCCGAGGTGGCGCCGGCCCGTCTCGACGACGCCGTGCCGGACCTGGCGCAGTTCCGCCGCGTGCTCGATGCCACGCCGGGGCTCTCGGGCCGCTTCTCGCTCTACCTCTACGCGCGCACCGGGGCGGGCACGCTCGGCGCGCGGATGTTCGCGCCGCTCGTCGGCACGTTCGAGGATCCGGCCACCGGCAGTGCCGCGACGCCGCTCGCCGCCCTGCTCCTCTCGCTCACGAACGACGAGGCGGCCGCCTTCGCGATTCACCAGGGCGTGAAGATGGGGCGCCCGAGCCTGCTGCACGCGTCGGCGCGGCGCACGCCCGACGGCATCCGCGCGAGCGTGGGCGGGGCATCGGTGCCGGTGCTGAGCGGCGTGGCGCGGCTCTAGCCCGGCCGGCGTGTCAGCACGACGATGTCCTGATGGCCGAAGAGGCCGCGCGGCACGTACGTGCCGACGTCGAAGTACTCGGCGAACGTCTCCCGCACGTACCAGGGCTGGTGATACGCGTTCTGATACCAGTCGGGGAATAGCCCGCGCGTGGCGTTCGTTCTGACGAACACGAACCCGTGGTCCGTCAGGAGCTGGCGGTCGGCGGATGAGAGCGACGTCGCCGTCTCCGGGCCGTGGAGCGTCACGACGCAGGCGCCGCCGGGCGCAACGACGCGGCGCAGTTCTGCAAGCCATTGCCGCTGCGGCGCCTCGTCGAGGTGCGTGAACACCGAGAGCGCGTAGACGAGGTCGAACGACGCATCCGGATAGGGCAGCGGCGGCAGCGCCCCGTTGGTGCTGACGGCCACATCCGTCAGGTGGGCACGGCACCAGGCAATCGCGTCCGCGTCGATGTCGGTGCCGCTGAGCGCTGCCCGCGGCGCGAGGTCCCGCACCCAGGGCAGCGTGCCGCCACACCCGCAGCCGAAATCGAGGATTGACCGGTAGTCTCCGAGCGGACGTCCGCCGCGCCGCAGCGCCTCGTCGATCTGGCGGGCGCCCTCGCGCCCGACGCGGGCGAAGACGTCGCCGCTCGGCGTGCCGCGCACCTTGAAGCGCAGCGCCGCCGGCGGCAGCACGCGGCCGTCGTAGGTGCGGTGCCGCAGCCGATCGGCCGCCGCCACCGCCGCGCACTCGAACGGCGCGACGAGGCGGTGATAGAGGGTGCGCGCCAGCGGGAAGAGCGACCGCGGTGTGCGGCGCCTGACGGCGTCAATCCACGTCACGGCGGACCTGCGGGCGTCGCGCGCGACCGGGTCGCGGCTAGCGCAGCTCCGCGAGGATCTGGTCGATCATCTTCTTCGCGTCGCCGAAGAGCATCTGCGTGTTGTCGCGGAAGAAGAGCGGGTTCTCGACGCC
>CADEFD010000019.1 GCA_902826515.1 uncultured Acidobacteriota bacterium | reverse complement strand
CGCCGCCGTGCACCTGGCCCTCGACGATCATCGGGTTGATCTGCGGACCGCAGTCATCCACCGACACGTAGCGCTTGAGCGCCACGGCGCCGGTCGCGGGATCGACCTCCACCACGGCGACGTGCGTGCCGAACGGATAGACGAAGTTCGGCGGGTCGTAGAAGCTGGATGCCTCAAGTCCGGCTTCCATCCCGGCCGGCATGTTCCAGGCCACGTTGGCCATGAGCGCGATGTCCTGGATCGTCTTGGCCTTCGACGGCGCGCCCTTCACGAAGAACCGGCCATCGGCGTAGTCCATGTCCTCGACCGACGCTTCGAGCAGGTGCGCAGCGAGCGCCTTCGCCTTGTCCTTGATCTTGCGCACGGCAATCGCCAGCGCGGCGCCGCTCACCGCGGTGGTGCGGCTGCCGTAGGTGCCCCAGCCCATCGGCGTCTTGTCGGTGTCGCCGTGCATCACCTTCACGTCGTTCACGTCCACGCCCACTTCCGAGGCGACGATCTGCGCGAAGGTCGTCTCTTCGCCCTGGCCGTGCGGCTTCGAGCCGATGAACACGTTGACCTTGCCCGAGGGATGGAAGCGCACGATCGCACTTTCCCAGAGCCCGCCCTGGAAGCCGATGGCACCGGCCACCTGCGACGGGCCGAGACCGCAGATCTCGACATAGGTGCAGACGCCGATGCCGAGGTACCGCCCCTGCGCGCGCGCCTCGGCCTGTTCCTTGCGGAGCGCCTCGTAGCCGACATGGTGCAGGGCCTTGTCGAGGTTGGCGTGGTAGTCGCCGCTGTCGTAGGTCAGCCCCGTAGCGACGTCGTGGCCGTTGTCGAACTTCGGGATGAGGTTGAGGCGCCGTACCTCCACCGGGTCCTTGCCGATCTTCGCGGCGAATCGATCGATCAGCCGCTCGAGCAGGTAGGTCGCCTCGGGCCGGCCGGCGCCGCGATACGCCTCGACGGGTGTCGTGTTCGTGTAGACGCCGTAGACGTCCTCGTGCACGTTCGGAATGAGATACGGGCCGCACAGCATCAGCCCGTGCAGGATCGTCGGGATGCCGGGAGCCGCCGTCGACAGGTAGGCGCCCATGCCGGCCCACACCGTGCCGCGCACGCCCGTGATCTTCCCGTCGGCCGTGCCGCACATCTCGACTTCCTGCACGTGGTCGCGGCCGTGTGTCGTGGCGATGTAGTTCTCGGACCGCGTCTCCGTCCATTTCACCGGCTTGTGCAGCTTCATCGCGCAGAAGCAGGCGATGAACTCGCCGGGATACTGCGGGATCTTGCTGCCGAAGCCGCCGCCCACTTCCGGCGCCACGACGCGCAGCTTGTCTTCCGGCACGCCGGTCACGATCGAGCCGATGAAGCGGGCGATATGCGGGTTCTGGGTCGTGTTCCACAACGTGAGTTCGCCCGCCGCCGCCATCCACTGCGCCACCGCCGAGCGCGGTTCCATCGCCGTGGGAATGAGGCGCTGCTGCACGATGCGGTCCGTCACCACGACCGCATCCGGCGCCGCGAAGGCGGCAGCGGCATCACCACCCGAGACCGTCCAGTGGAAGGCCTGATTGCCCGGCACCGCGGGATGCAGTTCGGGCGCGCCTGCGGCGAGCGCCTTCTGCGGGTCGACCACCGCCGGCAGCGGTTCGTACTTCACGGTGATGAGGTCGAGCGCGTCGTAGGCCTGATACGCCGTCTTCGCCACCACGACGGCGACGATGTCGCCCACGTAGTGCACGGTCTCGGTGGCCATCACCGGGTATTCGGCGATCTTGAGATTGGAATTGGGCAGCAGCCAGGCACACGGCATGGCCTTGAGGTGCCCGGCGGTGTCGGCGCCGGTGAAGACCGCGAGCACGCCGGGCGCCGCCTTGGCCTGCGTGGTGTCGATGCCTCTGATGCGCGCGTGGGCGTGCGGACTGCGCAGCATGGCGGCATGCACCATGCCCGGCAGCTGGATGTCGTCGGTGAACGTGCCGGCGCCGGTGAGCAGGCGCGGGTCTTCGCGGCGGCGGATGGCGGAGCCGAAAATCCGGGCGCTCATTTCGCCCCCCCGAGGACCCGGGCCGCTTCGAGCACCGACCGCACGATGTTCTGGTAGCCGGTGCAGCGGCACATGTTGCCGTCGAGCCCGTGCCGGATCTCTTCCGGCGTGGGATTCGGGTTCTGGCGCAGGAGTTCGTGCGTGGCAAACACCATCCCGGGCGTGCAGAAACCGCACTGGAGACCGTGTTTGTTCCAGAACGCTTCCTGAATCGGATGCAGCGTGCCTGGCGCGGCGAGCCCTTCGATCGTGGTGACCGCCGTGCCGTCGGCCTGCGCCGTGAGGCACGTGCACGACTTCACCGCGACGCCGTCGACGAGCACCGTACAGGCGCCGCACTGGCTGGTATCACACGCGACCTTGGTGCCGGTGAGGCCGAGCACGTCGCGCAGGAAATGGACGAGCAGCAGGCGCGAATCGACCTCGACCTGCTGCGGCTGACCGTTGACGGTCAGCGAAACGGGCACTGCCATGGACACCTCCGGGACGAAGCGTCGTGGCGGCCGCAAGGGGAAGCGGTCGTCGCGAGGGAGCGGAGTATACACCCGCGGCCGCCGAGCTGGTGTGACGGGTTGTCGCTCAGCCGATCTTCTTGCCGAGCCACGTGGCCGGACCGCCGCGGGCTTCGTCCAGTTCCCCGGCCGCGTAACGTTTGCTGACCTTCCAGACGAAATCCATCTCGGAGGCAATCGCCCCCATGGCCATGCGCGACTCGATGACGAGCAGCACGCTGCCGTAGAACATGAATAGCGCCCCCACGACGCCGAGCACGACGGCGACCCACGTGAGGCTGAGGGCGACGGCGGCAATCACGGCAATGGCGACGCTGGTTGCGACGAAGATGCCGAGTGCGGTGTAGAACGCCACCATGGCGCGCTGGATGAGCCGCGAGCGCGACGTCTGGCGATCGAGCTGCTGGAACACGAGCTGACGGCGATCGGCCGCCATGTCGTCGGCCTCGGGGTGTTTGGCGAGCGTCTCGAACTTCTCGGAGAGCGCGCGCACGCGGTCCACCACGCGGCCCAGGCGCGAGCTGGTCGAGAAGATGAGCGCGCCGCAGGCCGAGATGAGCACGGCGGGCGTAATCATCGCCGTGAGCACGGCGAGCGCGTTCTGCGGAGATTCGAGACGGGCGAGCCAGTCCATGGGGGACAGGGTACTACTACGAACAAGGGACCAGGGACCAGGGACCAGGGACGAAGGACGGGTTCCCAGCAGTTAGAATGGCGCCCATGAAAGCGATTCGCGCGCACGAGTTCGGTGGTCCCGAAGTGCTTCGTTACGACGACATGGCCGAGCCGGCGCCGGGGCCGGGGCAGGTACGGGTGCGGCTGCACGCCGCCGGGGTGAATCCCTTCGACACCTACATGCTGAGCGGCACCTATGCGATCAAGCCGCCCCTGCCCTACTCGCCCGGCGCCGACGGCGCGGGCGTGGTGGAGGCCGTGGGCGACGGCGTCACGGGTCTCGCCGCGGGTGACCGCGTCTACACCGGCGGCACCGCCGATCATCAGTCGTACGGCGCCTACCGTCAGGTGGTGCTCTGCACGCCGGCGCAGGTGCATCCGCTGCCCGACCGCGTGTCGTTCGCCGAAGGCGCGGCGGTGAACGTGCCGGCCCTCACGGCGCACGTCGCGCTCGAACGCGCGCTGCCGCGCGGCGGCGACGTGGTGCTCGTGCACGGCGCGAGCGGCTCGGTGGGACTCGCCGCGGTGCAGATGGCGCGCGCCGCGGGCCACACGGTGATTGGGACGGCCGGCACCGACGACGGCCTGGCGCTCGTCGCCGCCGAAGGCGCCCACCACGTCGTGAACCACCGCGACGCCGGCCACATCGAGAAGATCCAGGCGCTCACCAACGGCCGCGGGCCGGACGTCGTCCTCGAGATGCTGGCCAACGTGAACCTCGATCACGACCTGACGATGATTGCGCCGCGCGGGCGCATCGTGGTCATCGGCAACCGCGGCCGGATCGAAATCGATCCGCGGAAGATCATGGCGAAACACGCCGTGGTGACCGGGCTCGCGTTGTGGGGACTCACGACGGAGGAAGTGACGCGCGGCCACGAGGCGCTCGGCGCGGCGCTGGCGTCCGGCGCGCTGCGGCCGGTGGTGGGAGCGGAACTGCCGCTGGCGGAGGCGGCCGAGGCCCACAGGCGCGTGATGGCGCCCGGGGCCCGCGGCAAGATCGTGCTGCTGATGCCGTAGCTACTTGCCGCCCTTGCGGGCGAGTTCCTCGTCGATGATGCTCTCGAAGAGCGCCAGCGGCTGGGCGCCGGTGACGAGACGGCCGTTGATGTAGAGGGTGGGCGTCGAGCCGACGCCCATCTGACTGCCCTGTTCGATGTCGGCCTGCACGTTCTCCGTGTGCTTGCCGGAATCGAGGCACTGGTCGAACGCCGCCTGGTCGAGGCCGACGGCCGCCGCGTGTTTCTTCAGCTCCGGCACCTGCAGGAGCTGCTGGTTGGCGAACAGCCGGTCGTGCAGCTCCCAGTACTTCCCCTGGTCGCCGGCGCAGTGCGCGGCTTCGGCCGCCTTCGGCGCCTGCTGGTGGTTCTGCAGCGGGAAGTCCTTGAACACGAGCCGCACCTTGCCGGCGTACTTCTGCTCGATGGCCTTGAGCGTCGGCGTGACGCGGGCGCAGAACGGGCACTGGTACTCCGAGAACTCGATGATGGTGATGGGCGCATCGGCCGGACCGCGCGACGGGTCGTGGGCGGCAATCGCCACCTCGTAGCGCGGCGGGTCGAGGGCGATCGACACAGCCGGGCCCGCCGCCTTGAGCTCGTTGACCATGATCGCGAGGTTCTGCGCGTCGCGGTTGCCGGCGATGAACTTCGTGATCGAGTCCTTGAGGTCGGCGACGGTCGAGAGACCCACCCGATCGCGGTTCTCCTCGAACACCTTCTGCACGTCGGCGTCGGTGATCGGACCGCGGCGCTTCTCGAGTTCGGTCTCGAGGTACTTCTCCTTCGAAAGGCCGGCCTTCTTCGCCGCGCCTTCGATGAGGAAGTCGCCGACGAGCATGTCGATGCTCTGGCGGCGGTGCTGATAGAGGAGCTGCGAGACGCGGGCTCGTTCGGCCGGGTCTTCCTCCTGCCAGCGGGCCTCCACGTCCTTCAGCGTGAACTTGCGGTCGCCCACCGTGGCGACGACCTGGTCCTGGTCGCCGGTGCCGGCCGCCGGGGCCGGCGCCTGCGCCGTCTGGGCGTCGGCGCACGCGGAGCCGCCGAGCGCGGCCACGACGATCGCGAGCACACATCCGAACTTCGTCTTCGACATCATCACTCCTGTGGGACGTTCTGAGCTTACTGCGGCTGCGGCTTGCGGAGCGCGAGGTCCGTCGCCACGGTGAAGGTCCGGTAGTTGGCGTAGGTGGCGATGCCGGTCACTTCGTCCACCTCGCTGTCGGCCTTGTAGTAGTCCTCCATCCGCGCCGGCACCCAGAGATCGAGGGCGGGCTCACGGCGGTAGGTGGTGGTGATGAGGGCGCGCACCAGGGGATCGGCGGCGGTCATCGTCGTCTTGAGCACGACGCCGGTGGCCGCCTCGATCCAGAGCCGGCCCGAGGCCGGGAGGTCGCGGCCCCGTGTGGTCTTGATGAGCGCCGGCCGTGCCGTCTCGTGATACTCGACGCGCCAGGCGAGCCGCCCGTCGATCGTCTCCTCGCCGTCGCGCGTGAAGCTGAACCGTTCACGCACCGTGGGGTGCAGGAACATCAGGGCCAGCGTGGGGATGTTGACCGTGCGCGTCATCGACCCGAGGTTGTAGCGGATGCTGTCGGCCATGATCCGCGCCGCCGCGTCGAAGCTGGCCTCCGACGGCTCGATGAAAAGTTTCGCCAGGCGATCGCTGCGGTCGTTGATCTTGTCGCCGTTGACATTGAAGGTGTCGCGGAAGGGCATCCAGCCGGCGCCCTCGCCGAGCCGCACGAGCAGGAAGTCGGAGCGCAGCACCACGCGCTTGCGGACGCCGCCGTTGCTCGCGAACCCGCCGCCGGGATTGTTGCGCGTCAGATTGCCGGCGACCGGGTTGTTGTCGGGACGGCGGATCTCCTGCACGTAGCGCTCTTCCGCGACGAGCAGCGAGAAGCGCTCCTCGTAGGTGCGCACGTAGGCGGCGGCGCTCCCGAGCAGCCCGGCGAGCGCCTGATCGTCGGGCTGCGCCGTCACCGGCCGCCCGGCGGCCACGAGCGCCAGTGCGGCGAACACGAGGAAGAGGCGACGGGTCATGGCGGGTCCTTGGCCGGCGCCGCGGCGTCCACGGGCTCGAACCCGCGGCAGGCGCGCACCGGCAACACAGGGTACTTCGGAAAGGCGGGGTCGGAGAGCGCCCGCGTGCACATCAGAAAGCTCGACCGGGCGCCCTCGACGCCCCTGGCGTGACGGCAGGTCTCGCACAACCCGACGGAAGAAAGTCCGGCCACGGCGTGACTTGATCGTAGCGCATTGGACACGCCCGGACGTCCCAATCGAGGGACGATCGCCGGATTCCGGCCTGAAAATCTCCAATGAATCGCCGTGATTGCCGGCTGGAACGGTCGTTGCTACCCTCTGGGGGTGATGACCCGCCTGGTTGCCGCCCTCCTCGTCGCCGCCGGCTCGATTTCCCTGCTGGCCGATACCCAGCCGACCTTCCGGTCGGCGGTGCGCACCGTGCCTGTCTACGCCACGGCGACCGACGCCAGTGGACGCCTCGTGGCGGACCTCACGCAGGACGATTTCGAGATCCTCGACAACGGCAAGCCGGTCGCGATCTCGCAGTTCTCGAACGACCCGCAGCCCTTCACCGTGGTGGTGATGCTCGACACGAGCGCGAGCATGACGGAACACCTGAAGCTCCTCAACCAGGCGGCCGAGCAGTTCCTGATGCGCCTGCTGCCGGTCGATCGCGCGCAGGTCGGGGCCTTCAACGACAAACTGCAGCTCTCGGGCACCTTCACGAACGACCGCGACGAGCTCATCGCCGCGCTCGACGAACTGCAGTTCGGCAACTCGACGCGCCTGTGGGACGGCCTGGCCTTCAGCATCGACGCGCTCAAGGGCGTGGACGGCCGCAAGGTCGTGCTGCTCTTCACCGACGGCGACGACTTCGGCAGCAAGACGCGCTTCGGCGACACCGTCGACCGCGCCCGCGACGAAGAGGTGATGGTCTACGGCATCGGCCTCTCGGTTGAATACTTCAATGGCATGCGCCTCGTGCGCTCGAAGCCGGATCGCAGCCTGCGCAGGATCGCCGAGGAGACCGGCGGCGGCTCGTTCGAACTGCAGAAGTCCGACATGCTGGCCTCGACCTTCACGCGCGTGGCTCAGGAACTGCGCAGCCAGTACCTGCTGGCCTTCGCGCCCGACGCGCTCGACGGCAAGCCGCACCGCCTCGAGGTGCGCGTGAAGCGCCCGGGCGTCACGGTGCGCGCCCGCAAGAGTTACCTGGCCGCCGCCGAAGCGCCTACCGGCGCGCGCTGACCCCCGTACATTGAAACGCCTGGCCACGACACCACGAGGTGGTGCGTGCCAGGCGCGCTGGTCGGGCTCCCCGGTGTTACAGGAGCGCGATGGCGAGGAGCAGCGTCGCGAGCAGCAGACCTGCCACGACGGGCTCGGCGGTATCGGAGAAATTCCAGGTCATCACGCGGAACATGGTTCAAGACCTCCTGTCTGAACGCCGGCCGCGCACGAAGCGCACATGGCCGACATCTGTTTGGACGGCGGCCACCGCCACAGGGTTCAGCCCGGTGGGATCGCTCAGCAAACGGCGTGATTCCGCCGCCGGCGGCAGGAGCCAGCCCGGCTAGAATGGGCCCGTCCTGCACACCATGACCCACAGCCCCGCCCGTCCCGGAGACCGCCCCTCCGGCGACATCTTCGCCACCCGTTCACCCGCCGTCGGCCGCCACGGCATGATCGCCACGAGCCAGCCGCTCGCCTCCGCCGCCGGCCTCCGGGTGCTGCAGGCGGGCGGCAATGCCATCGACGCGGCGGTCACCGCGGCCGCCGTGCTCGCCGTCATCGAGCCGTCGATGAACGGCATCGGCGGCGACCTCTTTGCGCTCGTGCACGAAGGCCGCACGGGCCAGGTGTTCGCGCTCGACGCGAGCGGACGCGCCCCGGCCGCGGCGACACCCGAGGAATTCGCGCGGCGCGGCCTGGTCGAGATGCCCGCGGACGGACCGCTCACCGTGGACGTGCCCGGCGTCGTGAGCGGCTGGCAGGCGCTCCTCACGCGCTTCGGTACGAGCTCGATGGCCCAGGCGCTCGGTCCCGCCATCGCTCACGCCCGCGACGGTTTCCCCGTGGCGGAACTCGTCGCCAACGAGTGGACGGCCGCGGCACCGCGACTCGCGCGCGATCCCGCGGCCGCCGCCACGTTCCTGCCGGCAGGCGCCGCACCGCGGATGGGCGCGCTCTTCGCCAATCCCCGCCTCGCGCGGTCGCTCGCGCTCATCGCCGAGGGCGGCGCGGATGCGTTCTATCGAGGTCCGCTGGCCGAAGCGATTGCCGCCGACATGCGCGCCCGCGACGGTCTGCTCACGGCGGCCGACTTCGCGGCGCACACGGCCGAGTGGGTCGAGCCGATTCAGACACGCTACCGCGGCGTGGACGTGCACGAGATGCCGCCGTCCACACAGGGCATCGTCGCCCTCGAGATGCTGAACATCCTCGAAGGGCTCGACATCGCCGCGCTCGGCCACAACAGCGCCGACGCCCTGCACGTCGTCGCGGAAGCGAAGAAGATCGCCTTTGCCGATCGCGGCGCCTGGCTCGCCGACCGCGGCCACATGCCGCCGCCGGCCCTGGCGCAGATGCTGTCGAAGGACTACGCCGCGGCCCGCCGTGGCGAGATCGACATGCGGCACGCGCGCGCGTATGCCGCCGGCGCGCTGCCTGGCACGACCGCCGGCGTGGACTTCGCCGGCCGCGACCACGGCGACACGATCTACCTCGCCTGCGCCGACAACCACGGCAACGTGGTGTCGTTCATCCAGTCGATCTTCGCGAGTTTCGGCGCCGGCATCGTCGCCGGCGACACCGGCATCACGCTCCACAACCGCGGCGCCGGCTTCGTGCTGACACCCGGACACCCGAACCGGATCGGCCCGGCCAAACGTCCGCTGCACACACTCGTGCCGGCGATGATCCTGAGGGACGGTCGGCCGTGGGTGGCCTTCGGCGTGATGGGCGGCGACAACCAGGCACAGGCGCACGCGCAGGTGGTGCTGAACCTCGTGGACTTCGGCCTGCACGTGCAGGCGGCCGGTGAGGCCGCGCGCATGCGGCACATGGGCGCGGAGCTGGCGCTCGAGAGTGCCATCGGTCCCGGGGTGCGGGCGTCGCTCGAAGCGCGCGGACACCTGCTGCGCGACGGACGCGCGCAGATGGGCGGCTATCAGGCCGTGATGATCGATCCGGACACCGGCGTGCTGCTCGGCGGATCCGATCCGCGCAAGGACGGCTTGGCGATCGGCTGGTAGCGCCGGCTAACGCACCACGACCACCGACTCGTTCGACGCCGGTCCCGTCTGCCCGCAGGTGCTGCGGCCGCGCACGCGCACGTAGTAGGTGCCGGGCGGCACCGGCCCGCCGATCGATCGCGCCCCGCCGACGTTCGTGTTGAGGATGTTGGCGAGTCCCGGCGCCGAGCCGGCTTCGAGCATGTAGGCCGACGCGCTGCCGGCGGCGCCCCAGCTGAGCGCCACCGTGCGGCCACTCACCGACGTCGTGAGCGGGCCGGGCGCCGTGGGCACCGCACACCCCGACGGCACATCCACCACCACTTCGTTCGACGCTGCGCCCACCCCGCAGCTCATCGCCGCGCGCGCCCGCACGTAATAGCGGCCGGCCGCCACCGTGCCGCCGAGGCCCGTCGTGGGCATCGGAATCGGAATCGACGTGATGTTCGTGAGGCCGGAGGCCGAGCCGACGTCGAGCAGATGCCCGGCCACGCCGCCAGGCGGCGTCCAGCCGAGCTGCACCGTGTAGCCGTTCACCGTGGCCCACAGATCGGTGGGCGTGCCGGGCGTGCACGTCGGCGGCGGCGTGGTGCTGCCACCGCGCCAGCCAAGCTGCACGACCTCGAAGTCACTGGCGTTCAGGCCGCGGAACGCGGGATTCAGCACGTCGTTGTTCCAGCGCGGATCGAAGGCGCCGCTCACGTACATGTCGCTGCCGTTGTCGGCCACGATGAGTCCGTACTTCTTCATCGCCCGGAAGATCTTCTGCATCTCGGGCGGGAAGCCGGAAACGTCCTTCGACGCCTTGAGGCGCAGGCGCGTGCCATTCGGCGGCGCCGAGGTGTTGCTGCCGGCCACGTGCGAGGCCGGCCACACGTAGAAGTTGTTGGTCGCGCGCACCGTCACCCGGAACGCGTGATTGATCTCGTTGGGCCCGTAGACCTCGTCGTACTTCACGAGCCCGGGCAGGATCGCGAGGCCCGCGGCATCGGCCGACGTCCAGGCGTCGGGCCGCCGGCCGTTGGCCTGCAGGTCGAAGTAGGCGCCCGAGCCGGCCGTCCACTTCGTGCCGTCCCAGCCGAGATCGAAGAGCTCGTAGAGACGCTTGTTGTCCTTGTCGACGATGAGCAGGTGGCGATCGCCGCCGGGCGACTGGTTGCCCGGTGCGCCGCCTTCGATCCAGTACGGCTGCGTGATCGCCTGATCGGGAATCGGATAGAACGGCTGGCCGACGCCGTCGCTTTCGTCGTCGTAGTAGAACTGCACCTGCCGCTTCGGCTGGTCGCCGGCGACGACGACGTAGGGGATGCCGTACATCTCGTTCGGCGCGGCGATGCCGCCGAAGTCGGGGTGCAGACGTCGCGTGCCGCCGTTGTTGATGAAGCTGATGAGCGCGGACGACTCGGCGGCCACCGGCGCCTGGCTGATGTCCTGGTTCCACCAGTTGTCAGCCGGGAAGATCGGCGGCAGCGGCCCGCCGACGGTGGCCGGCGACGACTGCGCCGCCAGGCTCACGGCCGTGGCCGCGACGAGGGCGAGAGCGAGAAGGCGGACGGGGGCGCTGCGCATCATCTCAGCCCTTCGCAAATCCCTTGCCGCGCCCAGGGCCGGCGCCCGATGCCTGTTTCACTGGCGAATCCGCGCTCCGGCCGCTCAGCCGCGCGAGGGACGGCCCACCGAATTGACGGGCCGTGTCACGAATCGCGTCAGTCGTGGGGCGGCGGCACGGCGGGTGGAGCCGGGGCCTCTGCCGCGGCCTCGGGCCATCGCAGGGCGATCCGTCCCGGGGACGGCCACGCCACCTGCCAGCGCGGCCCGGGCCAGGTCAGCGCCACCCGAGCCGGGCGCGGGCCGCCCGCTGCCGCCCCGGCGGCGGGGGCATGACCGGTTGCCCCGGCCTCGTGCGCGGCGCCCGCGCGGATGCTCACGAGTGCCGCGGTGAGGCGTTCGTGCACGGTGGCCAGCTTCGCCGGTTTCTGCGCCGTGCCCCGAGCCGGTGGCGCGGCGGCGGGAGCCGCGGGGCGCGCCGCCTCGGCGTGAGCTGGTGGCGCGGCGTGGGTGTCGGCGGCGTGGGCGTCTGCGGCGGCTTTGGCAGGCGCTTTCGCGGCGGCTGGCGGTTCGGCGGCGGGTGCGGCCGCCAGGGCGCCGTGATCCGCTGCCGGCGGCGTGCGCAGGGCGGCGGCACCCGACACGACGGGCTTCGGCTTGCCGGACGCGGACGCGCCGTGCGCCGCGGACGCGCCCTTGGGTCTGGCGCCGACGGCCACGTAGCCCTTGGGTTTTGCCGCGGCGTGGTCTGCCGGCGCCGCGTGGTCGGCGGGTGCGGCGTGAGCGCCGCCCGCGGCCGTGGGATTCGGCGAGGCCACCGGCGCGATCCGCGACACGGTCGGGCCCTTCTTCGCGGGTGTCGCCCTGGCCGGCGGCTCTGCGCCGTGCGCGGCCGCGTCGGGCGCCGCCTTCGCCGGCGGCGCCTCGCCGTGCGACTGCGCGCTGACGTCGCTCGTGAGGACGAGCAGGCCGAGGGCCAGGATACGCGTGGCGATCATGACTACTTGTGGGTGGCCGCGGTCGTCGCGCCCACCGGTTCCGAGAACGCCACGACGCCCGTGCCGACCTCGTAATACGCTCCGACCACCTGGAGGTGGCCACCGGTGACGGCGGCGCGCAGCGACGGACTGCCGGTCAGCAGGTCGTTGATCACCTGCTCGACGTTGGCGAGAATCGCCGCCCGCAGGTCCTGCTGTTCCGACGCGTTGTGCGTGCTGCCGGCGCGAATCGCCTTGTAGAGATGCTCGAGGTGTGGACTGGCGGCGTGGGCGCCGTCCTGCGCGGCCTTCACCACGGCACACGACTCGTGGCCCATCACGACGAGCAGCGGCACGTGTAGTTCCGCGGTCGCGTGTTCGAGGCTCGCCATCACCGCGCGATCCGGCACCTGGCCCAGCGTCCGCACGACGTAGAGGTCGCCGGCACCGGCGCCGAAGACGAGTTCTGTCGGCACGCGCGAGTCGGCGCACGAGAGCACCATGGCGAACGGATGGTCGTCGGCGGCCATGGACCGCCGGGCGTCGGCAGCCGGCAGCGCGGCGCCCTCGACGCCGCGCACGAACCGGTCGTTCCCGGCCCGCAGGCGCGCGAGCGGCGAGACCACGGGTTCCGGCGCGGCCGCGGCGGGCGACAACGACGCCAGCATCAGGTACATGCCGGCGAGCACGAGGACGCGGGTGAGGCCAACGGTCCAGCGTCGAAGGTTCTGCATGTGCGGCCAATCGGCCGGACGCGCCGAATCTTGAGCGGGCCGTCGCGATGGTGCCGAATCGGCGCATCCGTGCACGGGTCCGGCTGAGGGGGCGACCCCGTCTCTCGCGCTATCATCCGAGACGGACGCGCCAGTGTCGGCGCCGGAGGATGTGACCCATGCGTGCAGGGCTGAAGATGGCGGTGGTGATGGGGCTCGCGGCAAGCCTGTCGGCCTGCGGCAAATCGCCCGAGGAAAAGGCCGCCGATGCGATGAAGGAGGCCGCCACGAACATGGCCAAGGCCGGCGAAGAGATGGCGCGGGCCGGTGAAGCCGCGGCGAACGCCGCCACCCAGGGCACGGCGCCGGCCGGCGAGGCCGCCAAGGGCATGGAAGACTTCGCCAAGGCCATGCAGGGCATGGCCGCCGCGATGGGCGGCGCCAATGGCGCCAAGCCGTCCGAGCCGGTGAGCTTCCGCGACCTTCAGACGGCCTTCCCGACCGTGTCCGGCTGGACGATGGACAAGCCGCGCGGGGAACGCATGAGCGCGCCGGTGGCGTTCTCGCAGACCGAGACGCGCTACAAGAACGGCGACCAGACCATCGAAGTGAAGATCGTCGATTCGGCGTTCAACCAGATGCTCATCACGCCGTGGGCCATGTTCCTCGCCGCCGGGTACGAGAAGGAAACCGACGACGGCTACGAGAAGTCCACGAACATCAACGGCAACCCCGGCTTCGAGAAGTGGAACGACCAGCGCAAGGACGGCGAGTTGAACATCGTCGTCGCGAAGCGGTTCCTCGTCTCGGTCGAAGGCGACCGGGTGACCGACATGAAGCAGCTCCAGGAGTTCGCGTCGAAGATCGACTTCGCGAAGCTCGGCGCGCTCGGCGCCGCGGCGCCCGCGGCGAAGTAACAGCGCGTCCGGCCCCCGCCGGCGCTACGAACCCTGCACGCGCAGGGTCGATGGCGCGGCGGGCGGCGCGGAGGCCGCGCCGTCCATCTGCACTTCCACCGCCTTCACCGAAAACCCATCCCAGTACCACTGCCCGGCGCCGCAGGCCGGCCGCGGACCGACCGTCCATGTGAGCGAGTTGGCGCCGACGCGCAGGCTCGCAGCGTCGAGCGGCACGCGGAACGTGCGCCAGCCGCCGTGCCAGCACGGATCGTCCTTCGGCGCCGACGACAGCGGTTCCACGGCGATCGCCGGTGCGCCGTTCACGCTGAGCCGCACCTGTCCGACGAGGCCGCCGTGCGTCTGGCCGACGAGCACCGGATTCGGGCCGAGGCGCGGCAGGTCGAGAGCCTGCGTGGCCGTCGTGCCGATGGGCGTCGAGCCGTTCGATTCGAGATTCACGACGCCGTCGGCTTCGTAGCCGTCGAAGGGCGCGATCCGCGGCCCGGAAAAGCGGATCGTGTCCCAGTGGTACGTGTAGAGGTGGGTGTTGCCGTCCTTGGTGGGCGTGTAGGCGTGGGTCTTGAACAACACGACCCCGCGGGTGAACGGCAGGCCGCCGGGCACCGGCACGTCGAGCACGTCGAAGGTGCCATCCGCCATTTCGATCGACCAGCGCACGGCCGACGGCAGCAGCTCCACGCGCATCCGGCGGCGGATGCGGCGATCGGTCAGCGCCGGATCGCCGGCATGGCGCACACCCCAGCCCGCCCAGTCTGACGCCGACGCCACGACGCCGGCGGGCGGCGTGGCGCCCGCGCCCACCTGCACCGTGCGGCTCGAGCCGTCCATGAAGGCAAGCACGATCCGCTGCGCCGGATACGTCTCGTCAATCGGCAGCCAGTCCATCGCCGCGCCGAGCTGCAGCGACTGACGCGGCGTGATGAGCACTTCCCACCAGCTCCGCGCGTGCGGCGTGTTCAGGCCGACCTCCCATTCGAGCACGCCGCCGCCGCCGAACTCGAACTCCTGGCGCGGATAGAACGTGGAGACCGAGTAGCCCTCGACATCGCCCATCGACGACATCATGTGGTCGCGGCAGATGAAGAAGCTCGGATCCGGACGCCGGCCATCCGAACGATGCGTCGTGCCGGCCACGGTGTGCTGGGCGTCCGGGGGCGCGCAGTCGGAACCGTGATCGGCGAGAAAGCTGCCGTAGCTGCCGCTCGCATCACGCCCGTCGGGCGTCGACGGATGCGTGCGATGGGTCACGACGTAGTCGAACCGCGACGGGAGCAGCGCCTGCGACGGGCTCGCGGGCGCCAGTCCGTCGAAGGTCTCTTCGAAGGCCCATGGCGCCGCGTTCTGGCCGCCCACACCGGCTGCGAGGGAGGCCACGCCGACGGCCAGGGCCGCGCAGAAGCCGACGATGCGGAGATCGGGTGACGTCACGCCTGCGATGCGGCTGCAAGACCTGCGCCACGTGACGCCCCGAAAGACTGCGCTGTTCGCGACGGGCAGGCACTCACCGGTGCGGCGCGACCACGTAAGTTGGACACGCCGGATGCGCAGCTTCGATACAGTGCCGCTAAATCCGGAAGCCGGCGCGCAGCGGGTCGTCGGCATCGATGAGGAACGTGTGTTCCCCGGTGATCCACGCGCTGCCGGCGATCTCGGGCACGATGGCCGCGAAGTCACCCACACGCTGGCGGGCCGCCACGCGGCCGTGGAAGAGCGTGCCGATGAGGCTCTCGTGCACGAACGTGCCGTCGCCGGCCGACAGGATGCCCATCTCGTCGAGCACGGCCATCACGGCCGCCGTGCCGCTGCCGCACGGCGAGCGATCCACTTCGGCATCCGCGAAGACCGTCACGTTGCGCAGGTGCGCACCGTCGGTCTGCGCTGGCGCCGTGAAGATGGTGCCGTAGATGCCGGCGAGGCCGGGCTCGGCCGGGTGCACGACCTTCACCAGCTTCTCGACCTCGCGCGCGATCGCCATGCCGGCACGTTTCAGCTCGGGCAGCTTCGCGACGTCGATCGAGAGGCCGGCGCTCTCGGCATCGACGATGGCGTAGAAGGCGCCGCCGAAGGAGACATCGGCCGTGAAGGTGCGGCCGCCCACGGTGAGAGGCACGCCGGGCGCGAGCACGAACGACGGCACGTTCACGAACGACACGCCGGTCACGCGCGTGCGGCCCTCCACCTCGGCCTTCGTGGCCCGCGCCGTGACCGGCCCGGCCGGCACGTCGAGCACCATCTCGATCGTGTCGCCGGCGTCGGCCGTGGCGGCATCCCACATCAGCCCGCGTTCGACGGCAATCGTCGCCACGGCGATGACGCCGTGACCGCACATCGTGCTCCAGCCCTCGTTGTGCATGAAGAGCACGCCGGCATGAGCGCCGGGAGTGACCGGTTCCGTCAGGAGCGCCCCGTACATGTCGGCGTGGCCGCGCGGCTCGAGCATGATCGACCGGCGCAGATGGTCCAGATGCTTGCGGGCCCACTCGCGCCTGGCGAGCATGGTGGCGCCCTCGGGCGACGGCAGACCGTCCACGACGAGGCGCAGCGGCTCGCCGGCGGTGTGGGCGTCGATGGTGCGGATCTGATGAATCATGAGCGGATGCGGGGATGGGGGGCGTGAGGCGCGGAGAGTCGCGCGCAATCCGCGCTATTCTGTCAGGCGTCCGACGCTGACGCCACCATGAGTACAAGAGGATGACCTCGTGACGCGACTCTGGCTCGCCGCACTTTTCTGCACGTGCTGTGTCCCACTTGCCAGGGCCCAGGCCCCGGCGCCTCCGGCTGGGCCCGTGCGGCTGACGCTGCCAGGTGCGGCTACGGCCGCCCCCGGCGCGCCCGCGGCACAACTGCAGGGCCGCTGGTCACCGCGGCCGCGGATCACCTCGGGGAAGAACTTCTCGCTCGAACTGCGCGCCAAGATCCAGAACGACGGCGCGTGGTTCAACCCGGTGGTCGATCCCGAGGACGAAGGCTTCACGTGGCGGCGCCGCCGGCTGGCCGTCCGCGGGGAGTTCTTCAACCGCGTCGAGTTCGAGGTCGAACGCGAGTTCGGCGACGACATCGAACCGTGGCGTGATGCCTGGGTCAACGTGAAGGTCCACGATCTGCTCGAGGCGCGGGGCGGCAAATTCAAGCTGCCGTTCGGCCTCGACAACTCGACCAGCTCGGTCGAACACGACTTCATCTTCCGCTCGCTCGGCACGCGCGCCCTGGCGCCGGGACGCGACATCGGCGCCATGATCTATGGCGAGGCGGCGCGGCGGCGCTTCACCTATGCGATTGGCGTCTTCGACGCCGACGATCGCCTCGTGGCCGACAGCGAGCGGTTCTTCGACGACGACCAGGGCGCCGACAGCTTCGGCCGTACGGTGAGCGGCCGTGTCACGGTGCAGCCCTTCGACGGCGTGGCCAGCCTTCCGTCGGGCCTGCGCAACCTCGAATTCGGCGCCAGCGGCGCCTGGTCCGAGGTGGCCGAAGGCCTCAACAGCTTCAAGGGCAACTCGGTCTTCGGCTACGACTACTTCGAACGCGTCTGGGTGAACGGCGATCGCGTCCGCACGGGCGTCGACGTGGCGCTGGTGTCGGGCCCGGCCAGCCTCAAGGCGGAGTGGATCAACGCCTCGGACGAGCGCCTCGGGCAGGGTGTGGACGACGGCGATCTGTCGAACATGTTCACCCGCGGCTGGTATGTCTCGGGCTCGTGGCTCGTCACCGGCGAAGACAAGGAAGACACCGTCTCACCGAAGCGGCCCCTGCTGCAGGGCGGCTTCGGCGCGATCGAAGTGGCGGCCCGCTACGAGCGGATGCTGCTTGGCAGTTCGGCCGACGCCAGCGAGCCGGCCTTCAACAACCCCCGCGCCGACAACCTGCGCCGCAACCAGGACGCCGTCGTCACCGTGGGCCTGTCGTGGTACCTCAACCGGTGGCTCAAGGTGCAGGGCAACGCCATCCGCGAGAGCTTCGACGACCTGACCCGCACGCCGCTCGACGGCACGGCCACGTACTGGAGTTACGTGACGCGCCTGCAACTCGCGTTCTAGGAGCCCTCGACCATGCGTGCCACCCTTCGCATCGTCCTCGTCCTCATGCTCGCGGCCGCCGCCGGCGCGGCACCGGCCTCGGCGCAGACCGTGGACGACCTGTTCGATTCCTCGACCGTGCAGGACCTGCGCCTGCTCGTGAACTCCCGCGACTGGCAAGAGCTGAAGGCCACGTTTCGCGAGAACACGTTCTACCCCGCGGAGTTCACCTGGCGCGGCCTGCGCCAGCAGAACATCGGCGTGCGCTCGCGCGGCCTCGGCAGCCGCAGCGACGTCAAACCCGGCCTGCTGCTCCGCTTCGATCGCTACGCCACCGACGGCCGCTTCCTCGGCCTGCGCACGCTCGTGCTCGACAACCTCACGCAGGACCCGTCGATGATGAAGGAAGTGCTGGCGATGCAGCTCTTCCGCCGCCTCGGCCTGCCGGCGCCGCGCGAGGCGTTCATCCGCCTCTACGTGAACAACACGCTGCTCGGCCTGTACGCCGTGGTCGAGGACATCGCCGAGCCGTTCGTGCAGCGCACCTACGGGGAATCGGGCGGCACGCTCTACGAGTACGACTGGACCTTCGAGTACAACTTCGAGTACCGCGGCTCCACCCTCGAGAACTACGCGATGTTCAAGCCGCAGACCAACACCACGCAGTCCACCTTCGACCTCTACAGCCCGATCGAACGCATGGTGCGGGCGGCGAGCGACTCGAGCGACGAGCTGTTCCCGACCGCGATGGCCGAGTTCCTCGACCTGCAGGCCTTCGCCCGCTACATCGCGATGGACAACTTCATCTCCGACGACGACGGCTGGCTCGGCTTCTGGGGCATGAACAACCTGTTCCTCTACCGGAACCAGGGCGGCTCGCGCTTCAACATCATCGCGTGGGACAAGGACTACACGTTCTGGCGGCCGAACAACGACATCTTCACGCGCGTGGACAACAGCGTGCTGGCGCGCCGCGCCCTGGCCATTCCCGACGTCCGCCAGGCCTACCTCGACACGCTCACGGCCGCGGCCGATTCGGCGGCCGAGGGCCAGGAGGGCGGCGACACGTCCACCGGCTGGCTCGCCCGCGAAGTCGAGCGGCTCTACGCGCTCATCCAGCCGGCGTCGCAGCAGGATACGAACAAGCCCTTCTCCGACGCGCAGTTCGAGGCCGGCGTGAGCGGGCTGCGCACCTTCGCCGCCCGCCGCAGCGCCTTCGTGCGCTGCTCGGTCGCCAACCAGTCGCGCCCGCCGGTCGCCTGCAACTGAGCGCCGGCGCGCCCCGGCGCGCTACTCGTGCGTGTGACCGCCGGTCTCGAAGGCCTTCGCGAAGAAGGCCTCGAGACGTCGCACGCAGGCCGGCTCCTCGACCAGCACGGCAAGTTCGCGGCGCAGACTGAGGCTGGTGGTCGAAAGCGCCAGGCTGCCCACGAGCGCCGTGCGGCCATCGACGATCGTGATCTTGCCGTGCGCCTCGCGCCCGGCCACCACCCGCGTGCCGATGTGTTCGACCCGCACGCCCTGACGGGCCTTCTGCTTCAGGATGCGCAGCACGCGCGCATCGTCGAGCTTGTGGTCGATGATGGCGATCCGCGAGGTGGCGCTCGAGAGCAGATCGCGCACCGCCCGGCCCGCCCACTCCGGCCCGACCACGAGCCGCGAATGGCGCGACGCCGAGGCCGGCAGCGTGCGCTTCGCGAGATCGGTTTCGAAGAGCCGCCAGGCGTCGGTGACGGCGTCGGGGTCGTGGGTGACCACGGCGAAATCGCAGGTGTCGTGAAAACACTTGCGGGTCAGATTGAACGAGGCGACGAGCAGCGGACCGCTGTCGGCCACGATGTACTTGGCGTGGTGTTTGGTGGCCCGCGGACCGTGCCGCGTGACGTTGGCGCCCAGACGTTCGAGGCGCGTCCGCAGCTCGTCGAGGCGGCGCCGCCAGCCGCTGGCCCGCCGCGTGAGCAGCACGTCCACGACCACGCCGCGCGCGATGGCGACACGCACCTCGTCGAGGACGTCGTCGTCGTTGCAGCGGAAGATGGTGAGGCCGAGCCGCTTGCGGGCGCCGCGGATGATCCGCAGCACTGCCTGCCGGCGCTCCGAGGGCTCGATGACGATCCGGTCTGGCGTCACGACTTCTTCGGCGGCTCCCACGACACGGCACCGAGGCCGTGCTTGCCGCCGCCGACGAGCGCCTCGGACACCTCGTCGATGGAGACGTGGGCCGGCAGCGTCGTGCGGTAGGTCATCTCCGCCTCGTCGCCCTGCGTGAACTCGAGCGGTTCCCAGGTCACGCCGAACTGCGCGAACACGCTGACCACGTGCGCCAGCGGGAACTCGCGGCCCGACGCCGTCATCTCGACGAGCATGACGCGCGGTTTGACGGCGACGAGCTTGTCGAGCACGACGATGGCCGCGGCCAGGAACAAGGCGCCGAGCGCCGCGATCGGCAGCGCGCCGATGCCGCAGGCCATGCCGAGCCCCATCAGCAGGAAGAGGACCGTCACGTCCTTGGGGTCTTCAACCGGGGTGCGGAAGCGGATGATCCCGGCCGCGCCGGCGATGCCGAACGCGCGGGCGAGCGAGCTGCCGATGATGATCATGATGAGCGCGCCGGCCACCGCCAGCAGCACCTGCGCCTGCTCCATCGACCGGTTCATCGGCCGGTCTTTCTGGTGCAGCTTCTGGACGTGGGTCACGAACACGGCGATGACGCCGGCCGAGAGGAGCTGCACGAGCTCCGAGAAGGGATACCCCCAGGGTGTGGCCCAGAGCGCGCCAGTCGCTGAGTCCGGCGCCATGAGCGCCCCGCCGCCGGCGGGGCCGGCCTGCGGAATGCGCCACTCGAGGCCGATGCCGGCAATGAGCAGACAGGCCGCGATACCCACGCCGATCGTGGCGATTTCGCGCCACTTGAAGGCCTGGTGCTTGGCCTCGTGGATCGAGTCGTAGACGCTCAGGACGTTGTCGAGCCGCGCGATCTTCAACAACTCGAGCGTGTGGGTGGTCGGCCGGGCGATGCGGAACGACCCGCCGACGCGGCCGGCGCTGGTGTGGGCGCGCACCAGCGCGCGAATCCCCGCGCTGTCAATTGCCGTCACAGCATTAAGATCCGCGATGAGCAGCCGATAACCCTGACCGAGGAGTCGTTTGACCGAGGCTTCGAAGTCTTCCGCCTCGCCGCCGGCCACGAGCGGCTGACGGGGGGTGAGGACCAGGTGGCCTCTCGCAACTTGCTGGGGAATTGCCATCAGACTAGGCTAGAGAGACGGGTGGACCGTACCACAGTGCGCATGAAATTGAAATGGTCGGGGTGGGCGGTCCTGGGTCTCATTGGAGCCTGCAGCGGCTCACCGACGCAGCCGACGCCGATCGGTCCGGGAGGCCCTGCCGGCGCGCCCGTGACGATGCTCGTCGCCGGTGACGTCGCGTGGTGCGACGACCTGCGCGCGGCGGAAGAAACGGCCTCGATCCTCGATCGCATCCCCGGCACCATCCTCGCGCTCGGCGACCTCGCCTACATGCGCGGCACCGCCGAACAGTTCCGCGACTGCTACACGCCCACGTGGGGCCGTCACAAGGCGCGCACGCGGCCGGTACCCGGCAACCACGAATATCTCACGGCCGGCGCGGGTCCGTACTACGACTACTTCGGCGATCTGGCCGGCGCGTCGGGTGATGGCTACTACTCGTTCACCGCGTCGAACTGGCAGGTCATCGCCCTCAATTCGAACATCCCGATGGAACGCGGGTCGCCGCAGTACATCTGGCTGCAGCGCGAACTGCAGCGCCCGTCGAAGTGCACGCTCGCCTACTGGCACCACCCGCGCTTCACGTCGGGGCCGAACGGCGACAACGTCAACACGTCGCCGCTCTGGGAATTGCTGCACGCCGCCGGAGCCGACGTGGTGCTGGCCGGCCACGACCACGTGTACGAGCGTTACCTGCCGATGAACCCCGACGGCCAGCTCGACCGCGATCGCGGCATCCGTCAGTTCATCTCAGGGGGCGGCGGCGCCATTCTCTACAAGTTCGCGGCCATCAAGCCCAACAGCGCCTCCCGGTACGAAGGCTACGGCGTGCTCAAGCTCGTGCTCGGTGACGGACGCTACGACTGGGAGTACGTGCCCGTGACGCCCGGCTTCAGCGACACCGGCTTCGACGTGTGCCACTGAAAGACAGGGAACAGGGACCAAGGGACCAGGGACCAGGGACCAGGGGTTGAGTTTCGGATTCCCTGCCTCGTGAAGGCGTTCTACTCCGACCACTTCGTCCTGCCGCTGCCCGACGGGCACCGGTTCCCCATGCGCAAGTACGCGCGGCTCCGCGCCCGTGTGCTGGAGGAAGGCGTTGTCGGCCAGGACGACGTCATCGAAGCCCCCGCCGCCTCGTGGGACGAGCTCCGCCTCGCCCATGCCGCGCCGTACGTGCAGGCGGTGGCCACCGGCACCCTGCCGGCCGACATGCAGCGGCGCATCGGTTTTCCGTGGTCGCCGGAGATGGTCGAACGATCGCGGCGCTCCTGCGGGGCGACCATCGCGGCGGCGCGCGTGGCGCTGCGCGACGGCGTGGCGGCGAACCTCGCCGGCGGCACCCACCACGCCTTCGTCGATCGCGGCGAGGGGTACTGCGTCTTCAACGACGTGGCCGTGGCGGCGCGCGTGCTCCAGCGCACGCACCGCTGTCACCGGCTGGCCGTCGTCGACTGCGACGTCCATCAGGGCAACGGCACCGCCGCGATCTTCCGCGACGATCCGTCGGTCTTCACCTTCTCGATGCACGGCGCGAAGAACTTCCCCTTCCGCAAGGACGTGAGCGACCTCGACGTCGAACTCGCGGACGGCATGGGCGACGACGAATACCTGGCGCTGCTCGACCGCCACCTGCCCGGCGTGCTTGCCGGCCACCGCCCCGAGCTCGTGTTCTACCTGGCCGGCGCCGATCCCTACGCCGGCGATCGCCTGGGCCGCCTCGGCCTCTCGGTGGAGGGCCTGCGCGCCCGCGACGAATACGTGTTCGGGCGCTGCCTGGACGCGCGCGTGCCGGTCGTCGTCGTGATGAGCGGCGGCTACGCGCCGGAGGTCGAGGACATCGTGCGTATCCACCTCAATACGATCCGCGTGGCGGCGGCGCACGCGGCGGCCTGGACCGGCGGCGCGTGAGTTGTGCGAGGATGCGGCATGCCGCAGCGTTTCCGCCTCCTCACCGAAGCCCACGTCACCGCGCTCCTGCCGCTCGCCGACCTCATCGCGCCGATGGAGACGGCGCTTGCGCGTTTCTCGGCCGGTGAGGTGCTGCAACCGGTGCGCACCGTCCTGTCGGTGGGGCCCACGAAGGCCTACTACGGCCTGATGCCGGCCTATGTGGCCGATCCGCCGCAGCTCGGCGCGAAGATCGTGACGGTCTTCGGCGAGAACCACCGGCGCGGGCTGCCGTCACATCTGGCGACCATCTTCCTGCTCGACCCTGACACCGGCGCGCTCATCGCGCTCATGGACGGCCGCTACATCACCGAAGCGCGGACCGCGGCTGTGTCGGCCGTGTCGGCGCGGCACATGGCGCGGCCCGACGCCGCGACGCTCGCGATCCTCGGCGCCGGCGTGCAGGCACGCAGCCATCTCGAAGCCCTGGCCGCGGTGCGGCCGATCCGGCAGGTGCGCGTGTGGAGTCCCACGACAGCGAGCCGCGAGCGGTTCGTCGCCGAGATGAGCGGCCATGTGCCGGCCGCGATCACTGCGGCGGGCTCGGCGGAAGCCGCCGTGCGCGACGCCGACATCATCGTGCTCGTCACCTCGTCGCCCACGCCGGTGCTCGATTCGGTCTGGGTGGCACCCGGCACGCACGTCATCTCGGTGGGCGCCTGCCGCCCCGATCAGCGCGAAATGGACCCGGCCCTGGTCGCCCGCGGGCGTCTCGTGGTCGATTCCCGTGCCGCCGCGCTCGTCGAGTCCGGCGACGTCGTGCTGGCCATCGCCGAGGGCCGCGTCGACGCGTCGCACGTCCGGGGCGAACTCGGTGACGTGGTGCGCGGGGCGCTGGCCGGCCGGACGTCGCCTGACGAGGTGACGATCTTCAAGTCGCTGGGCCTGGCGGTAGAGGACGTGGCAGCCGCCGACCTCGTCTACCGGCGCGCGCTCGAGACCGGCGCCGGCACCCAGCTCGAGCTCTGAACCTTCCGCCGTCCGGGTCCGTCTGCTGAGATGAGATGACGACGACACGACGGCGGTGGCCACTCGTGCTGGCGGGTGTGGCGGTGGTCCTCACGGTCATCGTGATTGCCCTCGCCGTCGCCGGCACGCTCTTCGTCCGCAACAACGTCCAGGTGGCCGAAGGCACGTCACCGGATCGCGCCAGGGCGGCCTTCGAGACGGCCCTCCGTCCCTTCGCCGACACGCGGCCCCTGCTCCTCATCGGCGACGACAAGCGGCCGGTGCTGGCGCCCGGGGCGGAGACACGCCGCAACCCGGGCACGGTCAGCGCGCTGCACATCCTCGCCTGGGATGCCGACAAGGAGTCGCTCGCGACGGTGACGGTGCCGATGTGGCTGCTCGCGATGAAGCCGGGCCCGATTGCGTTCGGCGACTACGCCCCCGGTGGCTGGGATTCGGGACGCGTGCAGCTCGACGTGAAGGATCTCGAACGCCATGGCCCTGGCGTGGTGCTCGACGTCACGGCGCCCGACGGCCACCACGTCCTCATCACCGCACAGTGATCGGCCTCGGCCGGGGCCACCCGGCCCGCAGCCCGCGGTTTTCCGGGAGTTCAGGCCCAATCCGCACCAGCCGTCATCTGGCACGCTCGCTGCAATCCTGACGGATACCAGCCCTGATCCGACGGAGACCGGCCATGCACGCCATCCCTCTCAGAGCCACCCTTGCCGCTTTGGCGCTTGCGACCGTGCTCGGCGTGCCGGCCGAGGCGCAGTGGCGCGACACCTCGGGCGCGAGCGCGCAGAGCGAGGGCTACCGCGACGGCGCCCGCGCCGGCGGCGACGATGCCCGCGATGGCCGCCCGTTCGAGTATCAGCGGCACCGCGACTATCGCGAGGGCGACCGCGGCTACGACCGGGGCGACGGCCGCCGCGACGACTACAAGCAGCAGTACCGCGCCGGCTTCGTGGCCGGGTATCGCGACGGCTACAACGGCGGCGGCGGACGCGGCCCGTCCGGCGGGTACTCGCGGCCCGGGCCCTCGCGCGACGTGCCGTGGTGGGCCGGGCGCGGCCCGACCTATGGCGGCCGGTATCCGGGCAACACGCCGGTGCGCGACCTGGCCGCGTCGAACGGCTTCGACGACGGCTACCGCCAGGGGCTCGACGACGGCCGCGACGGCGACCGGCACGACGCCGGGCGGCACGGCCGCTACCGCAGCGCCGACCACGGCTACCGGCGCGACTACGGACCGAAGGGCCTTTATCAGCAGGCGTATCGCGCCGCGTTCGAGCGCGGCTACGACGACGGGTATCGCGACGGCCGGCGCCGCACCTGGCGCTAGAGGTCCAGGAAGTGCTTGATGCGCGAGAGCAGCGACTGGGGCGCGGGTGCGGCGGCACGCGCGCCTTCAGCCGCGGCCTTCGCATCAGCGAGCCCCTGACGCCGCGCCGACACGATCACGCTCACGTGTTCCACGAGACCTGGACGCCGTACGGCCAGTTCGCGGAAGCGATCGGCGTCGATCTCGAGCAGCACCGCGTCGTCCACCGCCGTCACCGTAGCAGTGCGCGGGTCGCCGGTCAGCATCGACATCTCGCCGAAGAACCCGCCGGCCGTCGTCACGGCCACTTCCTGCCCCGACGGCTCGATCGTCACGCGCACGCGGCCGTCGAGCACCACGAACATCGAGCGGCCTTCGTCGCCCTGCCGCACGATCCGTTCGAGCGCGCCGTAGAGATGTTCCGGGCACGCCTCGGCGAGGCGGGCGCGCTCGATGTCGTCCAGGCCGGAGAAGAGGTCGACGGCACCGAGCCGATCGGCGAGCGCCCGTAGCCGGTCGGCCGAGCGCGGACTCTTCTCTTCCCGGCTGTATTCGACCTGGATGGGATACGGGATCTCGATGGCGTGGCGCTTGAACGTGTACCAGATGTTCGTGCGCACCTGGTCGCGCGCCGTGTTGTCGCGGCCGAAGTCGTCGATCCAGAAGCGCAGCCGGTAGTCTACCGACGACGACCCGAAGCCCAGCACGATCACATCCGGCGGCGGCTCGCGCAGCACGAGGGGCGCGTTGTCGAGCGCCTCGTGCAGGGCCCGCTTCACGACATTCGGCGGCGCGTCGTAGGTCGCCCCCACCTCGACCTCGATGCGGGTGGGAATCGTCGGCTCCGAGAAGTTCACGATCGGATCCTTCGACATCACGCTGTTGGGCACGATGACGAACTGGCCCTGCTTGGTGAGCAGCTTCGTGGCCCGCCAGGTGACTTCCTGCACGCGGCCTTCGAACTCGCCCACCCGCACCCAGTGGCCGACGCGGAACGGCTTCTCGACCTGAATCGCGAGGCCGGCGAAGAGGTTGCCGAGGGTGTCCTGCAGCGCGAAGCCCACCACCACGGCGCCGACGGCGGAGGTAGTCAGGAACTTCTCGTCGAGGAACAGCGTGGCCGCCACCGCGAAGAGCGCGATGACGATGACGTCCTGGACGATCGCCGGCACCCGCTCCGACACGCGGTCGTGGCGCCACGGATTGAAGAGCAGCCCGACACCGGCCACGATGCCGGCCGCCACGAGCAGCAGCCGCGCCAGCCCGCCGACGAGCGCCGGGTCACCGATGTTGCGCGCGAGCGCGATGTCGAAGCCGAAGGCGACGATCAGCACGACCGCGGCAAAGCCGAGCCGCGCCCGCACGAAGCGGTTGCGCACCGCGGCCAGCGCCGCGAGCACGACGCCGAACGCTATTCCGGTCGCGAGCGGGAGCTGCACGCGTTACTTGAGCCCGCCGGCCTTCTTGAACGCTGCGATGTCGGCCGCGCTGACCGAGACGGCGACGAGCGCCGGGTTCGATCCGCCCTTGGCCGCCGATTCCTGCCCGGCGCCTCGCGCGGCGCCCGACCCGGTGACCTGCGCCGACTTCTTCTCGCCACCGCCGGGCGTGAGTGCCGAGCGCAGGCCGCCGATGCCCTTCTTCTTCGGCTCTTCCGCCGGCTTGGTGGCGCCGGCCGCGCCGGCCGATCCGGCTTCGATGGTCGCCATTTCGCTCACCGGCACCGGCTTGTAGGGGATGCTCGAGGCATACCGCGCCTCGACCGTGGCGGTGGATGCGAGCTTCGCCGACGCGATGAGCTTCGTCATCTTGTCCACGCGCTCCTGCGTCTCGGGATGCGACGCGAAGAGGCCGCTGCGCTCGGTGTTGTTGGCCTGCTTGTTGCGCGCGACGAGCATGTTGAGGAACCCGTTCATGCCGGTGGGCGCGAAGCCTACCGTGTTGGCCAGCGCGATGCCCTTTTCGTCGCTCTCCATCTCGTCGCCGCGGCCGAAGCCCGAGTCCACGACCTTGTAGGCCTCGTCGGCGAGCTTGTTCATGATGGCGCCCGACATCTTCTCGTCGGCGCCCATCTGCACGAGCTTGCCCTTCTGGATGGCGCGGATGGTGTGTTTCTCGCTGACGTGGATGATCTCGTGACCGAGCACGCCGGCGAGTTCGGACTCGTTCTTCAGGCCGGCGAGGGCCCCCTTGGTGATGTGCACGAAGCCGCCGGGCGCGGCGAACGCGTTCACCGAATCCACGTCGAGCACGATGAACTTCCACGGCAGGTTCGGCCGGCTGCTCGCCTGTGCGAGCGCCGTGCCGACGAGCGTCACGTAGCGATGCACGGCCTGGTTCTGCGCCACGCCGTAGCGGGCGCGGATGCGCTGGCTGACTTCGGCACCGAGCTGCTGTTCCTCCGCATCGGTCATCTGGACGTCGCGGACCTGGTTGGCTCGCTTGAGCGCGCCGCCGAGCTTGCCGAGCTGTTCCGCCGAAGCCACGGGTGCAACCGCCAGCGCGGCGCCCAGGGTGAAAGTGACCAGTGCTCGTCGATTCATGCCGCTTCTCCGTCGTTCCGTGCGGGGACCGCCCCCAATCCTATCGGACCGGGACCCGCGAAGATGCACTCCCCGCGAGTTCCGCCCCTGACAATAGCGTGAGAACGGGCGTGAACCTCTCACGACCGGTCCCGCCGCCCGGCCCGCGGGTGGGCGGCTGTTATGATCGCCCCCGCTTCCGTGATGATTCAGGCCCGGCTCCCCCTCCTGCTGCTGCTCCTCGTTGGTTCCGGGGCGAGCGGCCTGGCGTATCAGGTGTTGTGGCTGCGGGAGCTGTCGCTGGTGTTCGGCGTGACGGTTTATGCCGCCAGCACCGTGCTGGCCGCCTTCATGGGCGGTCTGGCGATCGGCAGCGCCGGCGCCGGACGTCTCCTCCGCCGCCTCGGCCGGCCCATCCTGGCCTTCGGGCTGGCCGAGATCCTCATCGGCGTCACGGCGCTCGGCACCATGGTGGTGCTCGGCCAGGCCGAGCCGCTCGACGCCGCCCTGCATCGCCTGACCGGCGGCCATCTTGGCGCGCTCACGGCCGGACGTTTCCTGGCGGCGACCGCCCTGCTCATCGTGCCGACGTCGCTGATGGGGCTGACACTGCCGCTCATCAGCGCCTCCTCGGTGGTGCGCGCGTCGTTCGGCTCGCGCCTGAGCCTCGCCTACGGGGTGAACACCGCCGGGGGCGTGATCGGCGCGATGGTCGCGGGGTTCGTGGCCATCCCGGCGATTGGCGCGCGCGGCGCCATCGTCGCCGCCGCGGCGATCAACCTGTCCGTCGGCATCGTGGCGCTGATGTTGTCGCGCGCGACCGACACGGCCGAGACCGGCCCGACCGCACCCGACGCACCCGCTCATCCGCAAGCGACGGAAGAGGGGCCCCTCACCGTGCTGCCGCCGCGCGTGCTCGGCACGGTGGTCGCGGCGAGCGGCGCCGGGGCGATGGCCCTCGAGATCCTCTGGTTCCGCGCGCTGCTCCAGTTCGTGCCGGCCACCACCTACGCCTTCACGACCATGCTCGCCGTGGTGCTCGTGGGACTCGCCGCCGGCGGCATGTATGCCTCGCGCCTGTTGCGGACACCGCGCCAGTGGACGACCTGGCTCGTCGGTGTGCACTTCGCCACCGCGGTCTTCGCCATCGGTTCGCTGACGGTACTCGCCTACGCCTTCGATCGCGGCTGGATCTCGAGCGGCCCGGTGCTCGCGAGCGTGCTCGCGATGTTGCCCGCGACCGTGTGCATGGGGGCGAGCCTGCCGGTGGCGCTGCACGTGGCGGCCATGGGCGCGCGCGGCAGCGCGGCCGGTGTGGCCGGGCGCGTCGGCCGCCTCTACTCGCTGAACGTCGCCGGCGCCGTGGCCGGCGCGGTCGTGACCGGCTTCTGGCTCGTGCCGGCGCTCGGCGTGCGGGTCTCGCTCGTGGCGTCCGCGAGCCTCTTTGCGGGCATCGCGTGGCTGCTGGCCGCGGCCGGCGCGCGCACCACGCGCGGACCGCTGGCCGCCGCCACCGTGGGGTTCGTGGCCATGGCCGCGCTGCTGCCGGACCCGCTCGATCTCGCCTTCGCCCGGCGCCACGGCAGCGATCGGCCGCCCCTCTGGCGCGACGAAGGTCCGCAGGCGACGGTGAGCGTGCACGGCGACGCGGTGAGCCGCGGCCTCTTCATCGACGGCCTGACGCAGGCCAGCGATCGCGCCGCCACGGTGCGCATCCACCGCACGATCGGTCACCTGGCGATGCTCCTCCATCCGAATCCCGCCGATGCGCTCATCATCGGCCTCGGCGGCGGCGCCACGGCCGGCGCGGCCAGCCGGCACGGCGCGCGGCTCAGCATCGTGGAGCTGAACGAAGGGGTACGGCGGGCGGCGCCGTGGTTCAGCCACATCAGCTACGACGTGCTGCGCCAGCCAGGCACGCGCACGATCGTGGACGACGCGCGCAGCTTCCTCGCCACGACCGATGAACGCTTCGACGTGGTGACGGCCGACATCATCCAGCCCACACACGCCGGCGCCGGCGGTCTCTATTCGCGCGAGTACTTCAGCCGCGTGCGGGCGCGCCTCAAGCCCGGTGGCCTCGTCCTGCAGTGGGTGGGCCTGCGGGAGGAGACCGCGTACAAACTCATCGCCCGCACCTTCCAGTCGGTGTTCCCCGAGACGACGGTGTGGGTGGACGGCACGCTGCTCGTCGGCACGCTCGAGCCGCAGCGCGTGTCGCGGACCGCGGTCGAACAGCAACTGGCGCGACCCGAGACACGGCAGGCGCTCGAGGCGATCGGCCTGACGAGCTACGACACCCTGCTCTCGTGGTACACCGCCGGCCCCGACGAACTGCGCGCGTTCGTCGGCGAGGGCCCGCTGCTGACCGACGATCGGCCGCGCGTCGAGTTCTACCGCTCGCTCCCGGCCAACGAGCGCCTGGCGCCGCTCGCCGAACTGCACGGCGCGGCCACGCGCATCGTCGCGCCGTAACCTGGCCCGCCTCCCGCCCGCGCCGGTATGATGCGCCTCGCGATGACTGCGCGCGCACGCATCGGGCCGGTGGTGATGGCGGGGCTCGCCCTCGTCGTGCTCGCCCTGTGCACCACGGGCTGGCTGGCGCGCGAGCGCGGGCTCTTCCAGGACGACGCGCAGGTGCTCTTCGAGATGTTTCAGCTCGACGGCGACCTGCTGCGTCAGGCGACCGAACCGCTCGCCAGCCCCACGCGCCGCCTGCAGGGGCTGCCGTACGCGCTGGCGCTGCGCACGAACGATCCGCTGCTCGCCATCCAGATCTGGACGGAAGTGCTGCCGTTCCTCGTGGCGCTGACGGCACTCGTACTCGCGCACCAGGCGGCGCACCTGCCACTCGCCTGGGCCTTCCTCGCCGCGGCGCTGACGATGACGGCCAGCTCCGACTGGCTCACGGCGAGCCCCGTGGCCATCGGCTACCACATGGCGATCCTGCTGCACGCCTGTGGTGCCATCGGCCTCACGCTGTGGAGCCGGCACGGCGCGCGCTGGGCGCTCGCGTTCGGCCTCATCACGGGCACGGCGAGCCTCTGGACGATCGATGCGGCCACGACGATCTACCCGCTGACGCCGCTCCTCGCGTTCCTCGCGGCGACGGACGCCGACGGCCGGCGGCGCGCCAGAACGGCCGGCCTGTGGTGGCTCGTGCTCTCGGTGCCGTACTACGCGCTGTTCGTGTCGTTCATCCTCGACGACACGGGCTACGCCGGCGTGGCCCTGCTCGATCGGCCGTGGTGGCATCGGGCGGCGCGGCTCACGCTGCTCGTGCTGAACAACGTGGCGCCGTGGCGCTGGGCGACGGCCCGTGGCGAGTGGTTCGGCCCGTCGCCGCTGCCACCGCTCGTGCCGACGTTCGTCGCGATGACGATCGGGCTGGCCGCAACGGCGCTGGCGTTTCGCGGGCTCGCGCGCACGGCGGTGGACGCCGACACCTCGCCTCGCCTCAGGTTCGCCTGGCTCTTCGCGGTGTTCACCGTGCTCGCCAACGCCACCTACATGAGCGTGCAGGGCGCGTTCCTCTACTACCGCACCAACCTGCACGCGCGGCTGTGGGCGTCGCTCGCGCTCGCTGTGGCGCTTGCGGCCCTCAGCCGGCGCAGCACGCGTCATGCCTGGGCGGCGGCGGGCATCGCCGCGTGTTTCATCGCCGGCGGCATCGCCGGGGGTGTCGAGCGTCAGGTGTACTTCCGCGACGCCTGGCAGCGGCACTATCCCGAGGTGGCGTCGCTCGCAGCCCTCGTGCCCGCGTCCCCGGGAGAGCTGGTGCTCGTGCGCCGCGAGACACCGCCGGCGTACGTGGCCACGCAGGTGCCGTATCTGGCGCGCTTCTGGGCCGGGCTGCTCAGCTCCGACACCTCGGCCCGCTGCCGCGTGACGCTCATCACGCCGCAGCGCGAGAACAGCTGCACCCCACGCGCGGAGGGCCTCGCCTGCGAACGTCTCGTGACCCGGACCAACACGGCGTGTGGCACGACGGCGGGCTTCGGGGTGATTCCCTACGACCGGCTGGTTGTCGGCACGTTCGACCCAGCGAGCGGGGAATATCGGCTGGCGCCGTCCCTGCCGCCCGACCTGACGCCGGCGGGCGATGCCGGCGTTGCCGCGCGGGCCGCCTACGCGCCCGAGCGGATCATGCAGGGCCGGCCGACGGCGCCCCTGGCCCGGAGGCTGCTCGACAGGCCGCCGCCGCTCCCGGCGCGCTGAGACGGTTCTCGCCCCTCAGCCGCGCAGCGCGCGCAGACGCGCCTCGATGCGACGGCCCACGGCCAGCGGCGACAGGTGTTCGCGGATGTCCTGCGCCGCCTGCGCGCCAAGGGTCGCGGCCATGCCGGCGTCGGTCACGAGGCGTGTCATCTGTGCGGCCGCCTGCGCCACATCGGGATCGGCCCAGCGCTGTCCGCGCGTGTACGGGCCGTAGTCGGACTCGAGCGTGACGAGCGCGTAGTCGATGGGGCAGGAATTCTCGCGCGTCATGAAGTCCATGTTGCCCGACCAGCCGGTGGCCACGACAGGTTTCCCGAGCGCCATCGCCTCGGCGATCGTGAAGCCGAAACCTTCGGAGCGATGGAGCGACACGTAGGCGTCGGCCGCCTGCAGCAGCGCGTTCAGATCCGGACGCGCGAGATAGCGGTCGATGAGCACGAGACTCGGGTCGGCGGCCGCGGCCTGCTGCAGATCGCGCGCCAGTGCCGTATCCGAAGCCGCGTTGATGACCTTGAGCACGAGCTGCGTAGGCCGCGCCACGGCCGCGCGCACGCGCCGGTAGGCCTCGACGACCGCCATCGGGTTCTTCCGGGCCGGCACGCTGAAGGCGTCGAACACGAAGAGGAACACGAAGGCGTCGCGCTGCAGGCCAAGCGCCTCGCGGCCGACCCCCGATGGCACCGGCACGTCGATCGCGTACGGCATGTGCGTCACGGGAATGGTCAGGCGGCGGCGGAAGGCCTCGGCACAGAACAGGCTGGGCGCCCACACCTCGTCGAGCTGCCGCTCCGCCTCGGGCCACACGGCCGGGAACTCGGGCAGTTCCCAGTTCCACGAAGCGATGCGGTACTTGCCGGTGAGCGCGTCCGCATGGTCGGCAATAGCGTAGGCGCTCTGGTCGGCATTCAGGTGCAGCAGCGTCACGCCGAACTCGGGCGACCGCGAGAAGCCGTCGGGCAGCATCTCCTGCATCCGCGACGGCGCCTCGCGCGCGTACTCGATGGCCGCGGCGGGCACTCCGGCCGCGCGGCAGGCGCGCAGCGTCGTGCGCGCCGCCTCCGCCACGCCGGATTCTGCGCGCAGGTAACCGATGACGTTCAGGCCGAAGGGGCCGGTCACTGGCTTGGGGGCGCCGGGCGCCACGACGGCCGGCCCTGACGTGGCGTAGGCCCGCCGGAAGAGTGCGCGGCCCACCCGCTGCCGAAGTGCGGCCGGCACGACGAGCCGCGCGACGTGTTTCATCCGCCAGGCCGCTTTGAACGCAAGAGCGGCGAGCCCTGTGCCACGCCCGCGTCCGCGCGTCAGGAGCGATCCGCGCGTGAGCTGCGCGTCGATGGCCGCGAAGACGTCCGCGGCGAGCGGCGCTGCCGCGCGGCGCTCGCGGACGAACGGCGCCAGGCCGGCGAGTGCGTCGCGCTTGGCGCGCAGATACGCCGCGAGCTGACCACGCCACGCGAACCACGCGACGCCGGCCACACACGCCGCGAGATGCGCCGGCAGGTGCCGCCACAGGAGCCGCCCGGGCATGTTCTTCACGAACGTCCAGGTCACGTTGCGGTGCCCGTGATACACCGCGAACGCGCTGCCCACGCCGGCCGTCGCCGACCCCATGTGGGCCACGACCGCGTCGGGCACGTACCAGCACGCGCGGCCGCGCCGCCGCAGCCGGAAGCCGAGGTCGACGTCTTCGACGTAACAGAAGTAGCGCTCGTCGAATCCGCCCACCGCCATCCAGTCCGCGCGCCGGTAGAGCGCCGCGGCCGCGCACGGCGCGAACACCTCGCGTTCGTCGAGCGCCCCGGGCACCTCCGCGAGCAGACGCCCGTGGCCGTGCCGCCAGACGACCCCGCTCACGTGATACACGTCGCCGGCGCCGTCGAGGATGCCCGGCGCGCCGTCGCGCATCAGCCGCGACGCGAACGATCCGGCATCCGGATGGCGGACGGCCGCCGCTTCGAGCCGCGCCAGCCAGCCGGGTTCGGGGAAGGCGTCCGGATTGAGGAGCGCCACGGCGTCGCAGTCGTCGAGCGATGCCACGGCCACGTTGTTGGCGTGCGCGAAGCCGGTGTTGGCATCGAGCGCGAGCACGCGGGCGGCGAGCCCCGCCTCGGCGAGGACGCGCGCCAACACCGCGCGTGTGTCATCGCGGCTGGCGTTGTCGGCGAAGACGACGCGGTCGGGCCGGCGCGTCTGCGCGGCGATGGCGGCGACGAGCCGCGGCACGAACGCCGCGCTGTCGTAGGTGACGATGACGAGACCGATCGTCACGACAGGCGGCCAGTCGCGGGCGCGGTGTCAGGCTCGCGCATCCCGGACGCGCGAGTGACGCGCCGGGCTGTCAACCGGACGCGGCGGGGCCGACGCCTGGCGCGAGAGCTTCATCAGGAAGCGCCCGCACAGACCGGCGGCAACCACCGGCGAGGCCACGCGGGCGAGCCACGACCCGTGTTTCCAGTAGTAGCGCCAGGCGCTGCGGTGGAAGGCGACGAGGGCGCGCACCGGCGCGAACACCGACGACCGCGCGGTGCCGTGTATCACGGCGGTCGTGGGCGCGTACATCGTGGTCCAGCCGGCGGCGCCGGCACGGCGGCAGAAGTCGGCGTCCTCCCAGTAGAGGAAGAAGCCCTGATCGAATCCGCCCACGGCGTCGAACGTCTCGCGGCGGATGAGCGCGAAGGCGCCGGTGACCCAATCCACGACGGTGGGCGCCGAGGGCCGCCCCGAGAGGTTGCGGCGCGACAGCGCGTTGCCGGGCAGGTGGCGCGAGAGCCACGACGTGCGGCCGGCAAACGCGGTGGTGACGTCGGGAAACCGTCGCGCCGAGCGCTGCAGCGCACCTTCCGGTTCGAGGAGCACGCCGCCGACGACACCGGCCGTGGAATGAGCGTCGAGCACGGCGGTGAGCTGGCCCACGACCGGCCCGCTCAGCACGCAGTCGGGATTGAGCAGCAGCAGGTGCGCGCCGGGGGCGGCGTGACGCGCGGCGAGATTCACGCCGGCGGCGAAGCCGCCGTTCGAGGTGCAGGGCACGTAGGTCATGCGCGGATAGCGCGCCGCCAGTGCCTGTCCGGCCTCGAGGTCGGCCTCGTGATCGACGACCACCACGGGCACGGCCGGTTCGTGCGTCGCCAGCGAGGCGAGACAGCGATCGAGTTCGCTGTACGCGCGATAGCCGACGATGAGAATCGTCGGGCGCGAGGACGATGGCGGGTCGAACGGGTGCATAGGGGTGCAGTCCGTGAGGGGAGACGATTATGGTCCGCATGCCGGTGCGGTTCAAGCGCGCGAGAGGCGCGTGTTAACATCCGCCGATGCCCGCCGGCCCGCCAGGGTATGCCCGCAGGCTCGCCCGGCGCTGGCGGAAGGCCTTGCGCCGTCCGGCCTTCGACCTCCTCGGACGATTCCTGCACAGTGACGAAGGCCGGCGTGTGGCCGCCGAGGCCGTCCGCGGCTTCACGCCGCCGGCGCCGCTTGTCGTGCCGCCGTCACCATATGTCTCCACGCGGCCCGAGCCCATGGCGGCCGCGGCTCCCCCGGCGCCGGTCTTCATCACCGCGCGTTTCCGCTCGGGATCGACGCTGCTCTGGCAGATCTTCCGGCACGTTCACGGCGCGACCGCATTCTATGAGCCGCACAACGGCCGCCGCTGGTTCGACGCGGCGCGGCTCGATCGGCAGGTGGATCCGTCCCACCGCGGCGTGGACAACTACTGGCGCGAGTACGAAGGCATGGAGGCGCTCGGCCGGTGGCATCGGGCCTCGTGGGGCACGAAGCAGTTGTACATGACCGAGGCCTGCGCGGACGGCGACATGCGCGCCTACCTCGACTACCTCGTCGCGCACGCGCCCGGCCGTCCCGTGCTGCAGTTCAACCACGTGGACTTCCGGCTGCCGTGGCTGCGGCACCACTACCCGGCGGCCAGGATCATCCATCTCTACCGCAACCCGCGCGACCAGTGGTTCTCGACGCTGAAGACTCCGGACGTCACGCCGCGCGACATCTCGACCACGGATTTCCGTTCGTTCGACCAGTACTACCTCGTGGCCTGGGCGCGCGACTTGTCGGTGCAGTTCCCGTTCCTCGACCCCGACCAGGAGCCGCGGCCGTACCGCCTCTTCTACCTGCTCTGGCGCCTGTCGCACGCCCTGGGCGTGCAGCACGCGCACTGCTCGATCGCCTACGAGCGGCTGCTGGCCGAGCCGGACGAGACCATCACGACGATGCTCGAGGCGGCCGAGTGGCCGGGCGTGGACGTGGCGCCGCTTGCGGCGCTCGTGGCCCCGGGCAACGGCGGCCGCTGGGTGTCGTGGGCGCCGGCCGCCTGGTTCGAAGAACACGAGGCGGCGTGCGAAGAAGTCTTGGCGCGGGAGTTCGGACGGGCCGGCACGCCGGCGATGCCGGGGTCCGCCGCGCGCCGGACCCGGACCTAGGTGCGCACTTCGAAGACCTGCACGGCCTTCGTCTTGCCCTTCACGGTCACGTCGCCGAGCGGCCTGAGATCGTAGGTGCCCTTCAACTGCCGGCGCGTGGCCTCCGAGATGAGGATGCGCGTGCCGAAGTCCTTGTTGAGCGACTCGAGACGGGCGCCGAGGTTCACGTTGTCGCCGATCACCGTGTAGCTCATGATCGTGTCGCTGCCGATGTTGCCGGCGATCATCTCGCCGGTGTTGATGCCGATGCCGATGTCGAGCGCCGCCCGGCCCTCGACCGCCCACAGCCGGTTGAGCTGCTCGAGTTCGCGCACCATCGCGAGGGCTGTCTGCACGGCGTGGTCGGCATGGTCGGGGTCGTCGAGCGGCGCGCCGTAGAGCGCCATCACCATGTCGCCGACGAACTTGTCGATGGTGCCGCGATGCGCAAAGACCACCTCCACCATGCGCGTGAAGTATTGGTTGAGCTGACGGACCAGATCCTCCGCCTCGCCGCTCTCGGAGAGCGTCGTGAACCCGCGCATGTCCGAGAAGAGCACCGACATCTCGCGCCGCTCGCCGCCGAGGGCGGCTTCGTTCGGGCTGGCGATGAGCTGCTGGTAGACGTCCTTCGACACATACCGCGAGAACAGCCGCTTCACGCGCCGCTTCTCGCGGCCTTCGACGAAGTACATCCAGGCGAGATCGGCGAGGAACGTGAGCGCCAGCGCCACGAGCGGCACGACGAGCGGCAGCCACAGCCCCTGGCCGAAGGCGCGGGTGGCGTACCAGACGAAGCCGCCGGCCAGCGCCAGCGCGGCGAGCGCGGTCAGCCACGGCGCGGCCAGCGTACCCACGGCCGCCACGGCGAGCGTGAGCCCGAGGAGCGACCCGGCCCGCTGCCACGGCAGCGCCGGCGCGATGCTGCGGCCGCTGATGAGCGCGTCGATGACGTTGGCGTGGAACTCGGCGCCCGGCATCTGGCCCTCGCCGAAGGGCGTCGTGAAGGTGTCCTTGAGGCCCTCGGCGCTCACGCCCACGACCACGATCTGATCCTTGAAGACGGCCGGATCGAGGTGCGGCGTCTGTCCGTCGAGGATCTGCTGCTCGGCGAGCACGAGATCCTGGAACGAGTACGAGCGGAAGGTGGGCGTGCCATCGGCGCGCATCGTGGGGCCGCGAAACGGCACGAGCGGCCGGTACACCGTCTGAGCCGGGCCGTAGAAATCCGGGACTGCCTGCTCGACCCACGGCACGCGGCGATCGCCCAGGTGCAACGTCGACCGCGAGGCCGTCACGCGATCCGGCGTGACGCCGGTGACGGCGATGGCGGCGGCCACCGGCAGCGACGGCACGATCTTCCCCGCCACCTCCACGAAGGGGACGTAGCGCCTGGCGGGACCATCGAGGTCGTAGGCGAGGCGCGCGTGCCCCACCCCGCGCACGGCGCGGGCGAGATCCGCGAAGGGCGGTGTGAGGAGCGGGCGGCGTTCGGCGAAGCCGCTCAGCGGCCAGACGCGGTCGAGCGACGCCACGCCGTCGAGCGGCGGCTGCACGTTCTGGCTGGCGTCCACGAGCCCTTCACTCGACGCCTGCACGGCGACGATGACGTTGCCGGCCTGCTTCACCGCCGTGACGAGCGCGTCGTCGGACTCCTGGCCCGTCCACGGCGTGCCCATGATGTCGCGCGTGGCCTTGTCGGCCTCGCTGAACTGCACGTCGTAGACCACCAGTTTTGCCGGCCCGCGCGCCAGATAGTCGATGAGCATGCCGTGCAGCAGGCGCGGCCACGGCCACCGGCCCACGGCGGGTTCGAGCTGGCGGATCGAGTGATCGTCGATGAGCACCATCGCGATCGCCGGCGAGGCGCCGGCGCCGGTCGCCACGGCACGCATCCGCGCGTCGTAGGTCTTCAGTTCGAGCGTCTGCACGAGGCCAATCTGGCCGAGCAGGCCCGCCATGAGGGACGCGAAGAGCGCGAAGCCCAGCGCGACCAGCCAGCGTGTCATCGCCGGTGAGGGTGGCAGGGTTCTCGGCAGGCGTCAACTGCCGCGCGAGGCAGGGGCCGCTTCAGAACCGGAAGAGGCGCGTGGCCTTCACCGCGAACGTGCGGTTCTGAAGGGCCTGCCCCGACAGCGCCTGCGTGTCGCGGCCATCGCTGTAGACGACGAAGAGCTCGCTGCCGCCCGTGTATTCCCACCGCAGACGCACGCTGCTCGAGAGCGTGTGCGCATCCACGTTGTACTGCACGAGGCTGCTCACGAGCATGCGCGCGGTGGGCGTGACGGTCACGCGCGAGCTGACGAGCCGCGCATTGAACGAGCCGTACGGCAGGTCGGCCCAGTTGAGCGACAGCGACGGCTCGATCGAGAGCTGCGGCAGCACACCCCAGCGTCCGCTGTAGGTGGCTTCCGTGCGGGTGCCGTCGTAGAGGGTGCCCTGCGCCACCGAGAAGCGGCCCGAGACGCGCCGCTGCTGGCCCATCGTGTAGCTGAGGCGCGTGGTTTCGGATCCGTAGGTGCCGGCCGGCACGAAGACGCCGGGCGAGACGGTGAAACGCGCCGGCAGACGCTCGAACTCGCGAGAGTACTCAATCGACGCCTGGTCGCTCGACTGGAAGTCCACGCGGAAGAGCGCTGACGCTTCGCGCGTCTGGAGGGCGCTGGCGTCGGCATCCGTCACGTAGTCGAGGCTGGTCTGCCACGTGAGCTTGCGCACGACGCGGCTCCGGCGCGGCCGCGGGCTGAAGCGCGCCTGCGCGAACGTGCGGCGCACGTCGGTGCGGCGGGTGAACCCCATCTCCGGGTTGAAGTCCGGATCGATGAGCATGTGCTCGGCGGAGAGGCCGTAGCGATCGTCGGTGTAGTCGAAGCGTCCGCGGTAACTCGTGCCTTCCACGACCTGGCCCGTGCGGTTCGGCACGCGCGTGCGCGCGGCATACGTCGTCAGGTTGATCGACTTGAAGAACAGCAGCGTGGCGTCGGCGCCGAAGGTGTAGCTGGCATCGCCCGAACCGCGGAACGTGGGGGTCGTGACCGCCGCCGGACCACGCCGCGTCGCCATCACGCCGACGTTGCTGCGCCGCAGGATGTTGCGCTTGAGGCGCAGCGCCGTAAAGGCACTGGCTGGCGCAGCCGCGTCCTCCGACTCCTCGGTGTGGATGTCGAGGAAGCCGATGCTGTACGGGCCCTGGCGGCCGGTGAGGCGCGCGCCGCCCACGACCGGGACTGCCTGCCCCTGACTGAGGCCGATGCGGCGGCTGTAGAACATGAGCGGCACATCGCCCGGGCTGTTGCCGGCCTGCACGCCGCCGAAGTCGAAGATGCCCTGCCCTTCGATGAAGAAGTCGCGCTTCTCGGGAAAGAACAGGCTGAAGCGCGTGAGGTTCACCTGCTGCAGGTCTTCTTCGACCTGCGCGAAGTCGGTGCGGTAGGTGGCGTCGAGGATGAGGCTGCGCGTCAGCCCGTACTTGAAGTCGAGGCCGGCATTGGCGCCGAGATCCTTGTCGAGGGCGCCCGATCGCCGGGCCGCGGTGGAGGTGCCAAGGGCGTACGGCTTGATCTCGAGGTTCTTCGATTCGGCCGGCGTCTCCAGGCCCTCGACGGTTGCCGCCGACGCCATCCGCGTGACGCCCTGCGTGCCGAGGGCCGCCGGCACGAGCGACAGGTACGAGAACTCGTTCTTCCAGCGCACCAGCCGGCGCATGTTCACGCCCCAGGTCTGGGTGCCGTTACCGCGGTAGCGCAGCGTCTTGAACGGGATGGCGACCTCGAGCGTCCAGCCCTGGTCGAACTTCCCCGTCTTCACGTACCAGATGCCGTTCCAGGCGGAATTCTGCTGGTCGTCGGTGACCGTCATGTCGCGCAGCGCGCCGAGCGGATTGGTCTGGAACATGTAGCCGTTCCGCTTGTCGTGGAACGTGTCGATGACGAACGTGAAGTTGTCGTTGCCGAGGATGTTGCCGTTGTCACGGCGCATCTCGTTGGCGACTTCCCGCTCGGGCTGGCTGTTCCAGTTGCGGGCCGAGATGTAGATGTTGTTGTCGTCGAAGAGGATCCACGCCTCGGTCTTCTCGGTGGCCGGCTGCCCTTCGCGCGGTTCCTGCTGGATGAAGTCGGTGAGCGGCGCGATGCGGCTGTAGATGGCCTCGTCGAGCTCGCCGTCGATCGTGAGCGGCGTGTCGACGCGCGAGGCGCGCACCGTCACGTCATCCGCGGCGGCGCGCCGGACGAGCGAGGGCGTGGGCGCGGGTTGCCCGGCCGCCGGATTCGCCGCGCACCCGACGACGAGTGCCACCAGGGTGGCCAGGCGCCTCAGAGCGGGGCGCGCGCATGACATTCGGAGACTCACGGGCAATCGGGGCCCCGAAAGGGTACGCCACGACGGCCATTCCGGCAAACTCCGCATGTGCGAAACCGCGCCGCCCGGTAAGATCGGCGGCATGTCCACCCGTCGCCTGCCGGTCCGTGTGCTCGTCGCCTCCCTCTTCGCGCTGCCAGGCGCGGTCGTGCTCGCACAGCCCCGCGCTGCCGCGCCGCTCGATCGTCTGCAGACGCGCGCCGAACGGTCCGGGTTCACGGAGACGAGCCGTTACGACGACGTGCAGGCGTTCCTGGCCACCGTGGACCAGGCGTCGCCCCTCGTGCACCTGACGTCGTTCGGCTATAGCTTCGAAGGCCGCACGCTGCCGCTCGCGGTCGTCGGGCGCGTGGCCGATGCCCGCCCCGCCACGGTGAAGGCGTCGGGCAAACTGCGCGTCTACCTGCAGGCCAACATCCACGCCGGCGAGGTGGAAGGCAAGGAAGTGGTGCTCGCGCTCATGCGCGACATCGCGAAGGGCGGCCACGCCGAGTGGATGAACTCGATGGTGCTGCTCGTGAACCCGATCTACAACGCCGACGGCAACGAGAAGGTCACGCTCACGAGCCGCGGCTTCCAGCACGGCCCGATCGGCGGCCAGGGCACGCGCGCCAACGCGCAGGGCCTCAACATCAACCGCGACAACATCAAGATCGAGACGCCCGAGGCGCGTTCGATGGTGCGCCTGCTGAACGACTTCGATCCGCACGTCATGGTGGACCTGCACACGACGAACGGCTCGCGCCACGCCTACCACCTGACCTACGAAACGGCGAACAATCCGGCGGTGGCGGCGCCGATCGTGGGCCAGCTGCGCGACTGGATGGCGACGGTGGCGAAGAACGTGAAGACGAAGGACCGCTGGGAGTTCCGCTCCTACGGCAACGTCTCGGGCCAGGCGCCGAACCGCGTGTGGACCACGGTGGAGGACCTGCCGCGCTACACCCACAACTACTGGGGCGTGCGGAACCGCTTCGGCATCCTCAGCGAGACGTATTCGTACCTGACCTTCGCCGACCGCGTCACGACGGCGCGGCGATTCGTGGAGGAAGTGCTCGCCTACGCGCACACGAACGCGCCGGCCCTCATGAAGGCCACCGCCGAGGCCGACGCGGCGTCACTCGTGGGCACGGAGCTCTCGATCCGCTCGAAGGTGGCGCGCGCGAGCACGCCGGTCGAGATCCTGATGGGCGACGTGGAAGAGGACGTGAACCCCTACTCGGGCCGCGTGATCCACAAGCGGGCGAACGTCGTGAAGCCCGAGATGATGGCCGACGAAACCACCTTCGAGTCCACCGACCGGGAACGCGTGCCGACCGCCTACTTCGTGCCGGCCGAGCAGAAGGTGGCGCTCGAACGGCTGCGCGCGCACGGCATCCAGCTCGAACGCCTGACCGCGCCGGTCAGCGTGCCGCTCCAGGAGTTCGAGGTGGCGACGTCCACCACGACGGCGCAGGCCTTCGAGAGCCATCAGGAACGCACCGTCACCGGCGCGTGGGTGCCCGTCGAGCGCACGGTGCCGGCCGGCGCCTGGCGCGTGTCGATGCGCCAGCCGCTGGCGCGGCTGGCGTTCTATCTGCTCGAGCCGCGCTCGAACGACGGGCTCGTGACGTGGAACGTGCTCGACGAGGCCCTGAAGAGCGGGCGCTCGCCGATCCTCCGCACGCGCGACTGACCTCAGGCCTTCGTGGCCGCCTTCGGTTTGCCGTTGCCGTTCCCGTTCCCGTTGCCCGGCGCGCGGCCGGAGAGGGCGTACATCGACGCCTCGTCGTGCACCCAGGTGTCGTCGAAGAACGTCACGACACCGGTCGCGAGGTCGTGCTTGGCACCGACGATCGCCACCTTGCCGGCTTCGATGGCGTGCTCGAGGATGTAGCTGCGGCTGAGGATCGAGCGCACCGAGCGGCGCACGTTCAGGTCGGCCACGTTCTCGACGAACGACGCGTTCTTGGAATTGCGGGTGGATCGATCGAGCGTCTTGTTCTCCTCGTACACGGCCGGCTGGATCTTCGCGAGCAGGTCGGTGAGGTTGCCGAGTTCCACGTGATCGCAGGCGCCCTTGATGGCGCCGCACTGCGTGTGCCCCATCACCACGATGAGCTTCGAGCCGGCGACGTGGCAGGCGAACTCGAGGCTGCCCACGACGTCGGTGTTCACGACGTTGCCGGCGATCCGCACCGAGAAGATGTCGCCGAGGCCCTGGTCGAAGATGAGTTCCGACGACGTCCGGCTGTCGATGCAGCTCACGATGGTGGCAAAGGGCCACTGGCCGTCGCGCGTCTCGTTGGCCTGCTGCAGCAGGTTGCGGTTGATCCGCAGGTTGTTGACGAAACGTGCGTTGCCTTCCTTCAGGATCTCGAGGGCGCGGGCGGGTGTGATGGTGGCCTGCGTTTCAAGCGTGTGCGTCTTCATGACAATCGTCCTGTGTTCGTTCTGATGTGACTACCTATCCTGCGCCATTCGGCGACACGTGGCACGGCGCGCCCACGGCCGGGGCGGCGTACCGCGCACACACGTCCCGTCGCGGCGGCCCGAAGACCGCTGCCGGCGGCGCGTGACAACCTCAGAGGGTCAGGCGACTGGCGGGGCGCGTCCCGTTGCCGCACGGACGAGCCAGCGCTTGAGACGCGGCGCGGCGGCGCACGGGTTCGTGACGACGGCAGGTGACGGCGCGGCGGCCGTCCAGCGGGCAGGGGCGAGAGAAGACTCGAGGCCGTCACCGAGAGGAGTGATGACGGCCGCGCGGGTCGGATGGACCACCGCATCGGCGACGGTGTATTCGGGGTCGTGCGCCGAATCCGGCGCCACCCAGGCGCGCGGATCATCGGGACGCTGCGAGCCGGCGCGGGCGATACCGGCGCGGGCGACGCGTTCACGTCCCGGCGCCCTCAGTCGCGGGGTGGACGCTCCGGCTGCCACCGTGAAGGCGAGCGCCCACGCCACGAGGGCGACGACACGCGGGGCGAGATGCAGCACGAGTGACATGGAAGCGCCGCCGAACAGCAGGCATTCCAGCATAGCCAAGGCCGGGCTGGCAGATCATCACGAAATGCAATGCCGGCCGAACGGTCGGTATCATCGATGGCAATGAACGTCCGGGCCCGCTACGCCGCCACGCCGCCGCCGCTCACCGCGGACTTCGCGCACGACGCCTGGCGCGCGGCTCCGGTGCACACGCTCGACCGTCTCTGGAATGGCGAATCCGCACCGGCGGCTCTCGCGACCGAAGCCCGGCTCCTCTGGACGGCGTCGCACCTCTGGCTCGGCTTCGAGTGCGGCTACACCGAACTCGACATCGACGCGGCGGCGCTTGTCGATCCCGCGATGGAGCGTGTGGCGTTGTGGGACCGCGATGTCTGCGAAGCGTTCGTGCGGAGTCCGCGCGAGCTGCGGGCCGACAGCTACAAGGAGTTCGAGGTCGCGCCCACCGGCCAGTGGTGCGATCTCGCGATTCACACGCCGCGCGTGGACGTGGACTGGCGCTGGAACAGCGGGATGGAGACGGCGGCCGCGATCGACGAGACGGCGCGTGTGTTCCGCGCGGTGTTGCGGCTGCCGTTTGCGGCCTTCGATGGCGCACCCGTCGAGGGAGAGGTGTGGGCGGTGAACCTGTTCCGGATCGGCCGCGTGGACGGCGCGCGGCAGTACCTCTCGTACGCGGCGACCGGCACGCGCACGCCGGACTTCCATGTGCCGGCGTGCTTCGTGCCGCTCGTGTTCGAAGGGCCGCGGTCAGCGGCTCAGTAGTGCGCGAGGCCTAGCGGCACTCGACGCCCTTGTCGATCTCGCGGCCGATGACCGCGCCGGCGCCGGCGCCGAGAATCGCGCCGAGCGTCTTCGAGTCGCCAGGGGCGATGATGCTGCCGAGGATGCCGCCGGCTACGCCGCCCACGATGAGACCGGTGGAGCCGTCGTCGCGGCGGCAGTAGAAGCGGTTGTCGGAGCCGCGGTAGATGCGATCGTTACGGCCCATGCGATACGGCCGGTAGCGGCGGTCGCTGCGGTAGTAGCGCGCGGCGTCCCACCGGCGATTGTCGTAGCGTCGCGAATCGTAGCGGCGATCGTCGCGGCGGTTGTTGTCCCAGCGATCGTCGTAGCGGCGGTCGTCACGATCGCGGTCGCGGTCTTCGTAACGATCGCGGCGATCGCGTCCCTGCGCCAGGGCCGACACGGGCTGCAAGGTGACGGTGCTGGCGACGAGTGCGGCAATGACGGCGTACTTGAGGCTCTTCACGGTCGACCTTCCTTCCCGAGGGGTCTGGATTGACCTTGCCTCATGCATTGCAGGGCGCGTGCCATCGAGAGGCGCGATTTCAGGCGCAATAACGCTCGGAATGGTGGAAAGACTGACGCCGAGAGAGGACGCTTGGCGCGCCGGCGCACGCGGACGAGGCTAGCTGCGAGCGCGACTCACGAGCGTTGACGCCAGCGACCACACGGCCCTTGTCGACGGCGGATCCGAGCGCAGGACTGACCGGCAAGTGCTGGCCCGGGTAGGCCAGCTCGCAGGCCACTTGACCGCCTATACCCGAAATGGGATATTGGCCTGGTGCGTCGGATCCTGGCGTCCAACGAGAAGCCCCTGCACTGGGTAGGACCGTCGAAGCGCGACTTCCTTGGTTTCCCGGAGCCGGTCAGGGACGAAATGGGAACACGAGGAACACCATGGCAAAGCGACCCGCTGACTCTGTCACCATCACTCGCGGCAGCACGAACGTGTTCGAGGACCTCGGCTACCCGGATGCCGCGGAGCGCCAGGCGAAGCTGAGACTTGCCTATACGCTCAACCAAGTGCTCGCGCAGCAGGGGCTGACGCAGACGGCGGCCGCGCGGCTGCTGGGCCTCACGCAGCCGAAAGTGTCTGCCCTGCGGCACTACAAGCTGGCCGGCTTCTCGGTGGAGCGGTTGATGACGCTGTTGACGGTGCTGGATCGCGACGTGGACATCGTGATCCGAAAGAAGCCGCGCTCGCGCAGCACCGCGCGCATCAGCGTCGTGGCGGCCTAGCAGCGCTGGCCGGCACGCGGCGGCGCAGCCCACACGCGTAGACGCGCCTCAATGCTTGCAGCTGAAGGAGAAGGAGGGGTGGTACCGGTACGGGGATTCGAACCCCGGTTACATGGCTGAGAACCACGTGTCCTGACCCCTAGACGATACCGGCACGTCGCTGACGGCTGACGAACACCATCAGGAATCCTTAAAGTTACTCAGTCCCGCGGGTGCTGTCAACCCGGCACCACCCCGCCGGACGCACCGCCGGGCCGGCGTTCGCGGGCCGGGCGGTGGCCGCGCCGAGCGACTAGAATCGGGAGATGCAGTTCATCCGGCGCGCCCTTGTCGCGATCGTATTCATTGCCCTTGGCAGCGGCGCCGTCGCCTGGTTCATGGCCGGCCGGGAGGCCGGTCCCGCCATCGAAATCAAGAGCCCGGGCGCCTTCGTCGGACAGAAAAGTTCGCTCGAACTGTTCGTGGACGCGCCGGCCGGTAAACTCACGAGGCTCACCGCGGCGCTGACCCAGGGCGGCAAGGCGATGCACGTCTTCTCGCTCGACGACGCCACCGGCACCTCGGGCGACGTGAAGCAGGCCAGTTCCGATCGCCTGTGGATCATCCGGCCGCTCGGCAAGGCGGCGCAGCCGGAACTCGTGGCCGGGCCGGCCACGCTCACCATCACCGCGGCGCGCCCGGTGCTCTTCGGCTGGCGTGAGGCGGAATCGACGGTGACGAAGGACATCACCGTGCGGCTCGACCCGCCACGGGTGGGCGTGGTCTCGACGCACCACTTCCTCAACCTCGGCGGCTCCGAGTTCGTGGTGCTGCGCGCCACACCTCCGGATGTCTCGGCCGGCATCACCGTGGCCGGCGTGTCGTTCCCCGCCTTCCCAGGCGCGTCGGTCGGCCTGTCGGATCCGGCGCTCAAGGTGGCCTTCTTCGCGCTGCCCTTCGATCAGGACGCGAACACGCCGGTCACGGCGTTCGCGCGCGACGAGGCCGGCAACGAAGCCACGGCCAACGTCGAGCGGCAGGCCTTCCCCAAGGTGTTCCAGCGCTCGCGCATCCCGATCGACACGAACTTCCTGTCGCGCGTGGTGCCGGCGATCGCGTCGAACACACCGGCGCTCGGCGTGAAGACGGACGACCTGCTCGCCGCGTTCCTCACCATCAACCGCGATCTGCGGCAGCAGAACAACGCCGCCATCGCCGCGCTGGCCGCGAAGACGGCGCCCGAGATGTTGTGGAAGGAGGCCTTCGCGCAGCTCGGCAACACGCAGGTGGAATCGCGCTTCGCCGATCACCGCACCTACTTCTTCGAAGGCAAGGAAGTCGATCAGCAGACGCACCTCGGCTTCGATCTCGCCTCCACGCAGCAGGCGCCGGTCACCGCCTCCAACAAGGGCGTGGTGGTGCATGCCGCGTATCTCGGCATCTACGGCAACTGCGTGATCGTGGATCACGGCCTGGGCGTGCAGTCGCTCTACGCGCACCTCTCGACCATCGACGTGAAGGAAGGCGATCCCGTGGAGAAGGGTCAGACGCTCGGACGCTCCGGCACCACGGGCCTTGCCGGCGGCGATCACCTGCACTTCACGATGCTCGTCGGCGGCGTGCAGGTGAACCCGGTCGAGTTCTGGGACGGCCACTGGATGGAAGACCGCGTGTTCCGCAAGATCCGCGAAGCCGGCGGCAGCGCGCCGGCGCCCGCTCAGAAGTAGTGATGCGACACGTGCCCTCGACCTTCGCGCGTCTGCTCGGCGCCTGCGCCGTCGCCGGTGTGGCGTTCGCTGGCGTCGCCTGCGGCGGCGGCAATGCGCCGGCCTCTTCGGCTGACACGGGCGCGGCGACGACGCTCGATCCGGCATCCACCGGATCGGTCACGGGACGTGTCGTGCTCGCGGGCACGCCGCCCGCCGCGCAGACCATCCGCGTGGACGGCGACAAGACGTGCGCCACGCTCGTGCCCGGCGCCGAGCGGAAGACCGAGAGCTACGTGGTGGGCGACGGCGGCACGCTCGCGAACGTGTTCGTCTACGTGAAGACCGGCCTCGAAGGCCGCAGTTTCCCGGTGCCGTCGGAACCCGTGGTGGTCGATCAGCAGCGCTGCTGGTACACGCCGCGCGTCGTCGGCGTGCGCGTGGGGCAGCCGTTCCAGGTGCTGAACTCGGATCCGCTGCTGCACAACGTGCGCGCGGAGGCCGCCATCAATCAGCCCTTCAACCAGGGCCAGCCGGTGCAGGGCGTGCGCTACAGCCACACGTTCTCGACCGATGAAGTGATGGTGGCGCTGCGCTGCGACGTCCACGCGTGGATGAACGCGTGGGTCGGCGTGATGAACCATCCCTATTTTGCCGTCACCGGTGCCGATGGCGCCTTCTCACTGCCGAACCTTCCGGCCGGCACCTACACCGTGGAAGCGTGGCACGAAGCGGCCGGCACGACCACCGGCACCGTCACCGTGACCGCGCAGGGCACGGCCACACTCGCCCTGTCATTCGCGGTGCCTGAGGCGTGAGTACGCCCGAGACGGCCGTGAGCGGCCACGACGTGCCTGCCGAGGCGACGCGCACGCGCAAGGCGTGGGCGGACTACGTGCAGCTCACGAAGCCGCGCCTGAACCTGCTCGTCGTGCTGACGACGCTTGCCGGCTACTACCTCGGCATGGAAGAAGGCTCGCCGCTCGCGCGCCTCGTGCACACGGTGCTCGGCACTACCCTCGTGGCCGGCGGCGCGTCGGTGCTGAATCAGGTGTGGGAGAAGGAAACGGACCGCCTGATGCGGCGCACGCGCACGCGTCCGCTGCCGGCGGCGCGTCTTGCGCCCACGCCGGCCTTCTGGTTCGGCATGGCCCTGTCGGCGGTGGGGCTCGCGGAGCTCTGGTTCCTCGCCAATCCGCTGTCGTCGATCGTCGCGTTCCTGACCGTGCTGAGCTACGTCGTGGTCTACACGCCAATGAAGCTCAAGTCGTCGCTTTCAACGATCGTCGGCGCCGTGCCAGGCGCGCTGCCGCCGCTCATCGGCTGGGCCGCGGCCACGAACTCGCTGTCGCTCGCCGGCTGGTCGCTCTTCGGCATCGTGTTCTTCTGGCAGATGCCGCACTTCCTGGCGATTGCCTGGATGCACCGCGACGACTACGCCAAGGCGGGGATGCCGCTGCTGCCGGTCATCGAACCGAGCGGCCGCAGCACCGGGCGGCAGGCCGTGCTCTACGCCGCGGCCACGATTCCCGTGAGCCTGCTGCCCACGCTGCTCGGCCTGGCCGGTCCGCGGTATCTCATCACCGCCATCGTGCTCGGCGCGATGGTGTTGTGGCTGTCGTTCGAGTTCGCCGCCACCCGCACGCACGTCGCCGCGCGCCGGCTGTTCTTCGCGACGATCATCTACCTGCCGCTCATCCTCGGTGCGCTCGTCCTCGACCACGCGACGCGCTGATGCACATTGGGGTCAGACCCCATTCGCGCCCGCGCCAGACTAGTTGCAGTTACTGCCGCGCGAATTCAAGGCAGGACCCGAATGGGGTCAGACCCCGGTATTCACTGATATAGCAGATACTTCGCGCGGAGGCGGCGCCAGGCGGCTTCCGCGCCGGCCCACGACGCGACGATCGCCGCCGGATCGTCCCCCGCCTTCGCGCGCGCGAGCGCAGTGGGCGTGCCCACGAGCCGCTCGCTCGTCTTCGCGTCGAACTGGTCGCCGTGTAGTTTGTAGAGCGCCGACGCGATTTCCATCCCGACGCGCGTGGGCTGGAGCTGCTCGCGATTTGTCACCACCATGAACACGCCCTGGCAGGCGGCGTTGGCGTGCACGCTCGACGCCGGCGTGAAGCGCACCGGATAGAAGCGGATGCCCGCGAGTCCACGCGCGTTCAGCGCCGCGGCCAGCCGCGGCCCGTCGATCCAAGGCGCGCCGATCTGTTCGAACGGCTGATCGGTGCCGCGCCCCACCGAGATGTTCGCGTATTCGATCGCGCCGATGCCGGGATAGAGCGTGGCCTGATTCAGGTTCCGCATGTTCGGCGACGGGTTCACCCACGTGAGGCCCGTCTGGTCGAACCACTGGTCGCGGCGCCAGCCGTCCATCTTCACAACCGTAAGGTCCGCGCCAATCTTCCGTTCGGCGTTGAAGAGCTGCGCTAGCTCCCCAATCGTCAGGCCGTGGCGGATCGGCATCGGCATGTAGGCGATGAAGCTGAGCAGATCGTCGGTCGCAAGCGGCCCCTCCACGTGCCAGCCGTCGATCGGATTCGGGCGGTCGAGCACCACCACCTTGATCTTCTGCTTCGCGGCTTCCTCGAGCACGTAACCCATCGTGGCGAGATACGTGTAGAAGCGCACGCCGACGTCCTGCAGATCGACGACCAGCGTGTCGATGCCCTGCAGCATCTCGGACGTGGGACGGCGCGTGGTGCCGTAGAGCGAGTGGATGGTGAGCCCGGTGCGTTCGTCCTTCGACGAGGCGATGCCTTCTTCGTCGAGCAGCCCGCGGATACCGTGTTCGGGACTGAAGAGCGACACCAGCGTGACGCCGGGCGCGGTGTGCAGCACGTCGATGGTGGACGCGCCGGAGGCAGAGAGCCCGGTGTGATTGGTGACGAGGCCCACCTTGCGGCCCTTGAGCACCGCGAAGCCGTCACGCGCCAGCACGTCGATGCCGGGCAGCACGCGCGTCGTCGGCGTGCCGGGCACGGCGCGCCCCGGTTCGACCACCGCGCCGAAGTCGGTGCCGGTCATCGTGGCGCCGGCCAGCGCGTCCAGCGAGGGCGACGTGACGGCGCTCGCCGCGATCGTCGCAATCCGGGCCCGCACCGCGCCCACGTCGCCGTTGCCATCGGGATGCAGTCGGCTCGACAGGAAGATCACGAAGAGCTTCGTGCGCGGATCGACCCAGAGCGACGTGCCCGTGAAGCCGGTGTGGCCGAACGACCCCACCGGCATGAGCTCGCCGCGGTTCGACGAGAAGCTCGTGTCCACGTCCCAGCCGAGCCCGCGGGCCGATGGCATGCCGGCCGGCGTCGCCGGCGTGATCATCTTCGCCACTGTGAGCGGCGCCAGCACGCGGCGCGGCCCGAGCGCGCCGCCGCCAAGCAGCATGCGGGCGAACCGAGTCATGTCGCGCGCCGTGCTGAACAGGCCGGCGTGGCCGGCCACGCCGCCCATCCGCCGCGCCGTCGGGTCGTGCACCACGCCGCGCAGCGGTTCGACGTCCGGCGCCTTGCAGGGCCACGCGTCGAGGAAGCGGCAACGTTCGGTGGGCGCGATGCGCCCCACGCGTTCGATCGGCGGCAGGAAACCCGTGTCGGTCATGCCGAGCGGCCCGAAGACCCGTTCCGCCGTGTAGCGCTCGAGCGGCAGGCCCGAGGCCTGCGCCACGATGTGGCCGAGCAGGAAGAAGTTGATGTCGCTGTAGACGAAGCGCTCGCCGGGCGCGGACT
>CADEFD010000018.1:31454-51240 GCA_902826515.1 uncultured Acidobacteriota bacterium | reverse complement strand
ACTACGCGCGGCGGTTCACCGACGCTCACAGCACATTCATTCCGCCGGGCGACAAACCGCACGACTAAGAACAGGGACTAGGGACTGGGGACTGGGGACTAGGGCGTGTCAAGAACTCTTGTCCCGCTGTCTCGCTGTCCAACTGTCTCGCTGTCTCGCTGTCTCGCTGAAGCTTCCGAAGGTTGTGCGGGGGTCGGAGCGACTCGTCGCTTTCGATACGCCCCAGCCCCCCGCCCCTAGCCCCCAGGTCGCGGGCAGGGCGTGTCGGCGAGGAACGCCAGCACGGCGGGCCCGGCCGTCTTGTCGGCGCGGCTCAGCTCCAGGATGATCCGCTCGTGGCTCGAGCCCTTCACCGTCACGAGTCGTGAGGGCACGCCGGCTTTCTGCAGCTGCTCGTGGAAGAGCGCCGACTGACGGCGCAGGCCGCGGGATTCGCCCGTGGCCGAGATGACGAGGAACGGCGGATCCGCCGCGTCGAGGAACGGCACGACCGACGCCTCGCGCCACCACGCGCCGTCGAGGCGGCTGCCGCCGAACCGTTCTGCGAAGTAGAGCGGATCGAAGCCGGCGCGGTAGGTCTCGATATCGCCCAGGTCGTAGCCTGCGCCGCTGACGGCCACGACGCCGCAGAGGCGGGCGCCCGTGCCCTGCTCGCGCGCCAGCCAGGCGGGGTCGGTCGCGACGCGCGACGCCAGCTGGGCGCCGGCCGAGTGGCCCATGAGGAAGAGGCGATCGGCGCTGCCGCCGCGGGTGCCGATCTCGCGCTGCACCCACGCCACCGCGCGGGCGACATCCCCCACCTGTGACTGCCAGTCGAGCGGCCACACCAGGCGGTAGCCGATGACGGCGACACCGATGCCCTTGCCTGCGAGGAAGCGGCCGATGTTGCGATAGACGTCCGCGCCGCCGAAGGCCTGCGTGCGATCACCCCACGCCCAGCCGCCGCCGTGCACGAAGACCACGGTGGGGAAGTCCCTGCCGCCGGGCAGATACAGGTCCAGTTGCCGTTTGGGATCGTCGGGCGCCGCGGGATCGTACGGGACGTTCAGCGTGACCGACGGCGGATTCGGCGCGGTGTTGTAGAGCAGACGCGCGCCGACCCAGTAGACCGGCGCGCACCCCTGACAGCACATCGCCGCGACCACGAGCGCGACGAGGCGCCCCTGGCCGCGGCGTGTGCCGCGTGGCCCGGCCGGTGCCCCCGTGGGGGCGGGTGACGTGGACATCGGGCCGTTCGACGGGTGCTACTTGCCTTCGCTCGAAGGCGGCACGATCTTGTTGAGGCGCAGGTAGGTCACGAGGTTGCCGTAGTGTTCGTAGCTGTGCGCGACGTTGAAGCCGAGCACGGCCAGGCGGGGCGACGGACCGGTGAAGAACTTGATGACTTCCATGCCCTTCTGGTCGTTCATCGCGTCGATGACCTGATTGCAGTAGGCGTTCGAGTCGATGATGGCCTTGGTCAGGTCCGCCTTGGACGTCTTGGTCTTCTCGATGCCGCTCTGGGGCGGCTTCTCGCCGGCGGCGGTGGCGCACATGCCGAACTGGCTGTCGGCGATGTGGCCGAGGAGCTGACCGATCGAACGCACTTCCGGCGTAGCCTTGAAGGCGTATAGATTCTCGGGGACCTTCTCCGCCGTCCTGGCCAGCACGGTGCTGATCATGCCGAACTGCGCCTTGGCCGCGGCCGTGGCGGGGTTGGTCTGCGCGAACGAAGGAGCCGCCACCGCGACGGCGAGGATACCGAGACAGAGAGTGCGCGTGAACTGCATCAAGACCTCCAGGAACAGGAAACCGAACCGTCTGAGTCTAGCGCCAATCGCGCGGCGCGCCGTGGGGCTGGTGCTCGTGGCGGCGCTGGCCGCGGGGTGTGCGTCGCGGGCCGCCAGGCCCCCCGTGGAGGCGGTGGACCGGCCGCCGTCGCCGCGCCTGCTCGGGGTCTTCACCGCGTGGGCCGGCACCCTGCCAGCGCTGGACGGCCTCGCCGTGGGCAGCCTCTCGGGCCTGGCGTACGACGCTGCGAGCCGGCGCTGGGTGGCCGCGAGTGACGAGATCCGCGTGCCGCGCCTGCTCTGGTTCGACGTGGCCCTCGGGCCCGCGCTCGGCATCGTGCCGTCCGGCGTCACGAAGATCGCGCTCGCTCCGGACGTGCCGGCCGACACGCTCACGGCGCTCGACATGGAAGGCCTGACCGTCTTCCCCGACGGCTCGTTTGCCGTGTCGCACGAGGGACACATCGACCGCGAGGGTGTGGGGCGCCAGCCGCGTGTGCTCATCACGACGCGGGACGGCGTCGTGACCGAGGTCGCGCGGCCGCGCGCGCACTTCACGATCGATCCGGCGGATCGCAGCCGCGGGGTGCGGCACAATCTCGGATTCGAGAGCCTGACGCGCACGCCGGACGGCCGTCTGCTCGTGGCCAACGAACAGCCGCTGGCGCAGGACGGGCCGCTGTCGGACACGCGCGCGGGAGGTGTGGTGCGGATTGCGGAGTTCGTGCGCGGCACGGGTGGACGCTGGACGCCCGGGCGCGAGTGGCCGTATCGCCTCGAGCCGACGCCGGTCGTGGCCGGCTACGACCGTCCGTGTGAGGACGGACAAAACGGCGTGTCGTCGTTCGTGGCGCTCGGTGACACGACGCTCCTCGCGGTGGAGCGCGCCTGCCTGCTCGGCGCGGCGGGGATGCCGGCGTTCAACCCCGTGCGCCTCTACGAGCTCACGCTCACGGGCGCGGACGATATCTCCGGCATCGACGCGCTGGCGGGACGATCGCCAGTCGCGGTGCGCAAGCGCCTGGTGCTCGATCTCGCCACCTGGCGCGCCGATCTGCCGGCGTCGCTCGCGACCGGCGCGAACATCGAGGGCATCGCGCTCGGCCCGCCCGGTCCGAACGGCGAGCGCACGGTGATGCTCGTGAGCGACGACAACTTCCGCGCCACGCAGACCACGACGTTCCTCTGGCTCGCCCTGGAGTGACGCTGGCGAATTGTAACGGGGTCTGTCACGGTCACCACTTGTCACGATCTGGTGACCGTGACAGACCCCGTTACAATTCGCCGCTTTACAACTGCAGGCGGTAGCCGACGCCGCGCACGGTGACGATGAGCGTGGGCTTGGCGGGGTCGGCTTCGAGATACCGGCGCAGGCGCACGATGAAGTTGTCGATGGCGCGCGTGTCGGTGTCTTCGTGCAGGCCCCAGACGTCTTCGAGGATCGACTTGCGCGACACCACCTGGCCGGCGTGGCGCACGAGATAGGCGAGCAGGTCCACCTCCATCACCGTGAGGCGGTAGGCGCGGCCGTTGGCGTGCAGTTCGAGCGCGCGCAGGTCCAGCCGATGCCCGGCAAAGCCGATGACGTCGGCCGAGACCGGCGCCGTTGCCGCCGCCTTGGGTGGTTCAGTCGGACCGCGCAGCCAGGCGCGCCGCCGCAGCAGGCCCTTCACCCGCGCCAGCAGGATCGCCAGCTCGAAGGGTTTCGGCAGGTAGTCGTCGGCGCCGCTCTCGAACCCCAGCAGCACGTCTTCCGGCCGGGCTCGCGCCGTCAGCATCAGGATCGGCACGAAGTCGCTCTCGGCGCGCAGCGTGCGCGCCACCTCGAAGCCGTCCTTGCGCGGCAGCATCACGTCGAGCACCACGACGTCCCAGGCGCCGCGTTCGGCGCGCAGCACCTCGAGCCCCTCCACGCCGTCGCCGGCGATCCGCACGTCGTGGCCGTCGGCCTCGAGATTGAACCGCAGGCCGTCGGCCAGATGCCGCTCGTCTTCCACGATGAGGATGCGGCTCACGACGCCGCCCCCGTCGCCTTCGGCAGTTCCAGCGTGAAGGTGGCGCCGGTGCCCTCGCCCTCGCTCTCGGCGAAGACGCGCCCGCCGTGTTGCCGCGCGATCGAGCGCACGATGTAGAGGCCGAGGCCGGTGCCCTTCACCGAGAAGCCGCGCGCCTGGAAGCGGTGGAAGCGGTTGAAGATGCGCCGCAGCTGGCGCCGCGGGATGCCGACGCCGCGATCGCGCACCCGCACCCACAACGTGTCGGGCGACGGTGCGGCGAGTTCGACCGTGATACGCACGCCGGTGGCCGAATATTTCACGGCGTTGTCGAGCAGGTTGCCGATGGCCGTGCGCAGCTCGTCGATGTCGCCGTCCACGATCATCGGCTCGGCCGGCGCGTCGCCGGCAAGCGCCACGGCGTCGTCGCCCAGGTGATGGCGCCGGCGCGTCATTTCGATGCACTCCCGCGCCAGCGCGCCGAGGTCCACCGGCGCGCGATGCGCCAGGCGGCGGCGCTGGCTGGCCACGCCGGCCCGCAGCACCTGCTCCACGGTGTATTGCAGGCGCGAGGTGTCGTCGAGCATCACCCGGTAGAACTCCTGCCGCTGCGTCTCCGAGAGCTCGCGCGCCTGAAGCGTCTCGAGGTACAGGCGGATCGAGGCAATCGGCGTCTTCAGCTCGTGGGTCACCGCGTTCAGGAAACTGTCCTGCTGCTCGGTGCGGCGCAGCTCGCGCACGAGGAACACGGTGTAGACGATGATGCCGGCGATGATGAGGGCGAAGGCCAGCGCCCCGAAGACGAGCGGCAGCATCTGCCGCCCCGAGCCGAGCATCCAGCCGACGTTCAGCGACACTGCGGCGGCGACGAGCACCACGCAGAGCACGATGAAGACGACGGTGGCCGTCTGGCGGCGGGTCATCGCGGGGCGGGGCTCGGGGCTCGGGGCCCGGGTCCCGGGGACGGTTGAGCGACGAGCATCACGTGAATTGTAGAGGGAACCCGGCAGCGCCGCGAGCGGTCGGAAAACAGGACGGGCCGGACACCGAAGTGCCCGGCCCGTGCCGAAGTACTGTTCTTCCCGAGCCCCTGCCGAGCGGCGCGCCTTAAACCACCGGCGCCGCGTCCGAGATGTCCACCGCGTCGGGCGATTCCTGCGGCACGATTTCCGAGGCGTCCTTCGGCATGCGGGCCACCTTGAGGTCCCACGCGAGGCCGAGCTTTTCGAGCAGCTTGATCTGGATGTAGTTCAGGTCGAACTCGTACCAGGCCAGGCCGTGGCGCATCGACACGGGATGCGCGTGGTGGTTGTTGTGCCAGCCCTCGCCCCACGCGAGCAGGCCCACCCACCACAGGTTGCGCGAGTCGTCGCGCGTGCGGAAGTTTTTGTAGCCCCACATGTGCGTGGCCGAGTTCACGAGCCAGGTGGCGTGCAGGCCGAACGTGGTGCGGAAGAACACACCCCAGAGCACGTAGGGGAGGCCGCCGTAGGCGAGCAGCGCGAGCCCCACCACCACCTGCGGGATCCAGTGCCAGGTCGTGAGCCACACGTGGTACTTGTCCTTGCTCAGGTCGGGCACGTAGCGCTGCAGGATCTGCGTGTCGTGGTGCATCGCCTGGCCGAACATGATCCAGCCGATGTGCGCCCACCACGCGCCTTCCTTCGGCGTGTGCGGATCGCCTTCCTTGTCGGAGAGCTGGTGATGGATGCGGTGCGTGGCCACCCAGAAGATCGGGCCGCCCTCGAGCGCGAGCGCGCCGCAGGTCGTGAGGAAGTACTCCACCCACTTCGGGCACTTGTAGCCGCGGTGCGTCAGCAGGCGGTGGTACGCCATGCCGATGCCGAGACTGCCGGTGATCCACCAGAGGATGGCGGCCGCCAGGATGGCGCCCGAGTCGATGTAGAAGAACGCCGCGACGGATCCGATGTGGTACACCGTCATCGCAATGAAGGTGATCCAGTTGAGGCCGGTCGCGGCCTTGCGGCCGTAGATCGAAGAGATGGGCTTCATACGCCCATTCAGGCTACCGGGATTGTCCGGCAGCGACTGTAATACGACTGTAATAGTTGCGGGGAGAGGCGCGAAGTGCCTGTAGACACAGGCACTTGCCGGGATGGGAACTTACGAGCGTCCGCGCCAGGGCAGGTGCGCGAGCGACCCGACGATCGGCGCGTTCGAGATGAACGACGACATGCGATCGAAGAGGCCGTCGGAGCCCACCTTGGCCGCCGCCGGACGCGGCGCCACGAAGTGCCCGGTGGCCGGGTCGGCCAGGCGCTGCCAGGTGCGCAGCGTGCGCTCGTCGGTGGCGAGCAGCGTGGCGCCGCACTGCACCTTGCGCACGGGGCCGGCCGCCGCCGACTTCACCCACACGCGCTGCACGGGCACGCTCATCTTGAGCACCGGCACGTGTACGACGAACTGCGGCGAGAGCTTCGCGCCGCCGGCGGCGTCCACCTCGAGGCGCAGACCTTCGTTGCTGACGTCGAGCAGGACGGACGGCGCGCCTTCGATGGTCGTCGCGAGCCGCGCCATCATCTTGCGGGGCGAGCGGCGCGAGGTGCGGCTTTCTGCCTGGGCCAGGGCCACGGCGAGCAGCAGCGCCGGTTCGCTCAGCGGCCGCACGTGGAACGTGACACCTTTGCGGGCGAGCACCTTCTCGTTGGGATCCCCTTCGTCGCCGATCGCCAGGATGGGGCGGTTCGGATCGCCCTTGCGCATCGCCTGGACGAACGTGGGCGTCAGAAGACTGGCGTCGGCCACGACCAGCACGGGCGGCTGGCCGCTCAGTTCCGACGCGACGAAGCAGGCATCGACGAGGATCTGCGGCTCAAAACCTGCGGAACGCAGCCAATCCGCAATGGCGGCGCGTTCGACGGGGCGGGGGCACGCAACACCGACGCGAGGTGACGAAGACATGACGTCCTGACGAGATTGCAATCGGTTTGCCACGTCGGCCCAGGGGGATTTGACCGACGGGACGCACCACGACTCCGGTGCGCACCCCTACGATACGACAAAACCGTCAGTGAGTTCACGGAATTGAACCGCCTGACGCTCCCATGGGCGGCGCGAAGGAGCCCGAATCTCCCGTGTTACCATCCCGCGCATGCGAAGACTGGCGCTCCTTCTCCTGGTCGTTCTGGCCGCCGGCTCCGTCTCGGCGCAGGGCCCCGCGCCCATCGACTGGGCGGCGGTGGATGCCGAGACCCTCAAACATTTCACCGCGATCGTCCAGATCGACTCGACCGACCCGCCCACGACGCCGCCCGGCGTCGAGAAGCCGGTCGTGGACTACCTCCGCAGCGTGCTCGAAGGGGCGGGCATTCCCACGGAAACCATCGCCCTCGACCCGAACCGGCCCAACCTGGTGGCCCGCCTGAAGGGCAGCGGAAAGAAACGTCCGCTGCTGCTCATGGCGCACACCGACACGGTGAACGTCGATCTGAAGAAGTGGTCGCACCCGCCCTTCAGCGCCCTGCGCCAGGACGGCTACATCTACGGCCGCGGTACGGTCGACGACAAGGACAACGTCGCCGCCACGGTGATGGCGCTCCTCATGCTGAAGCGCCAGAACGTGCCGCTCGATCGCGACGTCATCGCCCTCTTCGAGGCGGGCGAGGAAGGCGCCGTGAAGTTCGGCATCGCCCACATGGTGGAGGATGCCCGCTTCCCGAAGATCGAGGCGGAGTACTGCCTGGCCGAGGGCGGCAGCTTCAACCGCCAGGGCGGCAAGGTCACCTTCGCGTCAATTCAGACCCTCGAGAAGATCCCGCGCGCCATTACCTTGACGGCGCGAGGCACGGCTGGTCACGGCTCGGTGCCGCTGCGCTCGAACGCGGTCGTGAAGCTCACGACCGCCGTCTCATCGGTGGCGAAGTGGAAGCCGCCCATCAGCTTCAACGAGACCACCGCCGCCTACTTCAAGCGCCTCGCCAGCATCTCGGACCAGGCCGCGGCCGACCGCTACCGCGCCATCCTCAGCACCGATCCGAAGGTGCAGGACGCCGCCGACGAGTTCCTCCTCGACAACGAGCCGCGTCACGCCTCCACCATCCGCACCTCGATCTCGCCGACGATGATCCAGGCCGGCTACCGCACCAACGTCATCCCGTCGGAAGTGCAGGCTACGCTCGACGTGCGCATGATGCCCGACCAGGATCCGGCCGCCTTCCTCGAGATGGTGAAGAAGGTCGTCAACGACCCCACGGTGGAAGTGACCTACGGCGCGCGTGACGTGCGCCCGAACGGCATCTCGCGCCTCAACACCGACGCTTTCGCCGCCATCGAGGCGAACGTCAAGAAGCACTACAACGTGATCACGCTGCCGGCGATGAGTACCGGCGCCACCGACATGGCCTACCTGCGCGCGAAGGGTGTGCAGTGTTACGGCGTCGGCCCGGCCATCGACGTGGAAGACGGGCCCAAGGGGTTCGGCGCCCACAGCGATCAGGAGCGCATCAACGAAGCCGAGCTCTACCGCTTCGTGCGCTACTTCTACGACGTCGTCGTCGATCTGGCGCGTTCGCGCTGACCCCGCCCTCGAAAGGACTCCCGTGAATCGTCGCACGCTGCTCAGTAACGCCGGACTGGCCCTGGCCGGTCTGGGCATGGGGGCGTGCGCGCCCCGGTCCGCCGCCCGCACCGCCCCGGCGGTGCCCGCCGCGCCGCGCCGGCCGATGGTGCAGCTGCCGCTCGTGCGCGTCTCCGCCGAGCGTGTCATTCGCGCCACCGTCGGGCTCCGGCCGCACCGCCCCTCGGGCTTCGTGCTGAAGGCGGGCACGCTCGACCACAAGACCGTCATCCACAACTTCGGCCACGGCGGTTCCGGCATGTCGCTTTCGTGGGGCACGGCCACGATGGCGGCCGACCTCGCGATGGCGCACGGCGAACGCCGCGCCGCCGTGCTCGGCTCGGGCGTCGTCGGCCTGACCACCGCGCGCATGCTGCAGCGGCGCGGCTTCGCGGTGACGCTCTACGCCGAGCGCGTGCCGCCGGACGTGACGTCCAACTGGTCGCTCGCCGCGTGGACGCCCACCTCGGGCCTCGTCGAGTTCGCGAAGCGGACGCCCGAGTGGAGCGCCCAGCTCGTGCAGGCCGCCGAGATCGCCTACCGGCAGCTGCAGTTCATGGCCTCGCCGCGTTACGGCATCTCGTGGATCATGAACTACGCGCCCACCGAGTCGGCCGAATCGGCGCGCGGCGAGAACGCGCTGCTGCCGCGGCACCTGAACAGCGAGCAGACGCTGCTGCAGCCCGGCGAACATCCGTTCCCGACCACTTACGCCATCGAGCGCCCCGAGATGCGCATCGAGCCGAACATCTATCTGCCGGCGCTCATGGACGACGTGCTGGCCTTCGGCGGCCACATCGTCATCCGGAAGTTCGAGACCACGCGCGACGTGATGGCGCTCTCCGAGAACCTCATCGTCAACTGCACGGGCCTTGGCGCCAAGGCGCTCTTCGGCGACGACGAGCTGATGCCGCTGAAGGGCCTGCTCGTGCTGCTGCCGCCGCAGCCCGAGGTGCACTACAGCACGAGCGGCGGCTGGAACATCCCGGCCGACCAGCGCGGCCTGTTCGTGCACATGATGCCGCGCAGCGACGGCATCGTGCTCGGCGGCACCTCCGAACGCGGCGTCGGCACGACGGACGTGAACGAGCAGGAGAAGGCCCGCATCATCAGCAACCACATCACGCTCTTCGCGGCGATGAAGCCGCCCATGGGACATCCGCCGCTGGCGCCGCCGACGGCGCGCCGATGAGCGCCGGCCAGCCGGCAGCCGTGACGCCGGGCGCACGTTCCGGGCTCGCCCGCGAGATGGGCCTGCTCGGGCTCACGGCCACCGGCATCTGCTCGATGGTCGGCGCCGGACTGAACGTGATCCCGTTCATGATCCAGCGCAACGTGCCCGGCATCGGGCCGAACGTGCTGGCGGCGTTCCTGCTCGGGGCGGTGCCGGCGGTGTTCGCCGGGCTCGCCTATGCCATCCTCGCCTCGGCGATGCCGCGCGCCGGCGGCAGCTACATCTACGCCAGCCGCTCGCTCTCGCCGTATCTCGGCTTCATCGCCTCCTTCTCGCAGTGGTTCTCGCTCTGCGTGGCAATTGGCGTCGTGTCGTACGTGATTACGCCCTTCCTGCGCGACATCGCCGTGGCGCTCGAGTGGACGGGCGCGGCGGCCACGCTCGAATCCGGCGGCGTGCGCCTGGCCATTGCCCTCGGCTTCCTGTGGCTGGCCGCGGCCGTCAATCTTCGCGGCGTGAAGGCCTACGAGCGGCTGATGGTGCCGCTCATGTTCCTGACCTTCGCGCTCGGCGCGGTGGTGGTGGTGGCGGGTTTCTCGCACACGCAGGAGGAGTTCCTCGCGGCACTGGCCGCCCGCGGCTCCACCGTGTCGCTCGCGGCGGAGGCGTCGCCGCTCGGCGCGGTGCTGCTGCCGGCTTCCGCCCTGCTCTTCGCTTCGTTCATCGGCTTCGACTCGATCGCGCAGGCCGGCGGAGAAGCGAAACACCCGAGCCGCGACCTGCCGCTCGCCATCTTCATCGCCGTGGGCTCGGTGGCCGTTTTCTACTTCCTCTTCACCGCCGCCGTGTATCACGCGGTGCCGTGGCAGTACGTGGCGGCCGAAGCGCGCGTGCGCGATGTGACCGCGCCGGGGCTGCTCGGCTACGTGCTGCCGCCGTTCTGGACGGTGGTCATCGTGTCGAGCGCCGCGGTGGCCCTCATCAAGGACCTGCCGGCGATGCTGCTCGGCGTGTCGCGGCTGATGTTCGCGTGGGCGGAAGACGGCATCTTCCCGCAGGCGGTGTCGCGCGTGCATCCCCGGCTGCGCACGCCGCACATCGCCATCGTGGCGAGCGCCGCCATGGCCACGCTCGGCGTGCTCGGCAGCCATTTCGCCGGCGACTTCTTCCTCGGCGTGGACATCCTCGTCACGTCGATGCTCGTGAACTTCCTGCTGATGGCGCTCTCGGTGCTGGCGCTGCCCTCGACCAACCCCGCGCTCGCCGCGCATGTCTCGGTGCTGCCGTCGCGCCGCCAGCAGGTGCCGGTGGCCGTGGCCGGGATCGCCGTGCTGGCGCTCTTCCTCGCCGTGCACACCTGGAAGGACCTGACCGGGCCGGCCGCCGCGTGGTACTTCCGCTCGACGCCGGTGTGGGCGGTGGTGATGGCGCTCGGCACCATCGTGTACCTGCGCGAGACGCGGGCACTTGCCGCCAGCGGCGTCGATCTCGCGGCGCGCTTCGCCACGCTGCCGCCGGAATAATCAGGAGACGTCCGCCCGTGTCCGTCATCAGCCGCACCACGCTTGCCCCCGGCCTCGAGATCTCGCGCGTCGTCACCGGCCTGTGGCAGATCGCCGACATGGAACGCGACGGCCGCACGATCGATCTCGACGCCGCGGCGCGCGCGATGGCGCCCTACATCGAGGCCGGCTTCACGTCGTTCGACATGGCCGACCACTACGGCTCGGCCGAGATCATCGCCGGCAGGTGCCGGGCGCTCGGTGACCCCGCACGGCTGCAGCTCTTCACGAAGTGGGTGCCGAAGCCGGGCCCGGTCAGCGCCGCCGACGTGCGGGCCGCCGTCGAGCGCTCGCTCACGCGGCTGCAGATGCCGGCCATCGACCTGCTGCAGTTCCACGCCTGGAACTACGCCGACCCGTCGTGGCTCGACGCGCTCTTCCACCTGCAGGACCTGAAGCGTGAGGGGCTCATCCGCCAGATCGGCCTGACCAACGTGGATGCCGCGCATCTGCGCGTCGTGCTCGCGAGTGGCATCGAGGTCGTGTCGAACCAGGTGAGCTGCTCGCTCATCGATCGCCGGGCCGCCGGCCGGCTGGCCGCCGTATGCGCGGAGTTCGGCGTCGGCCTGCTGGCCTACGGCACCGTGTGCGGCGGCTGGCTGAGCGAGAAGTGGCTCGGAAAGGACGAGCCGGCGTGGGAGACCGACGGCACCTGGTCGCAGATGAAGTACGGACGGTTCATCCGCGAAGCCGGCGGCTGGGCGGCGCTCCAGCGCGTGCTGCGCGCGGCGAAGGACGTGGCGGCGCGGCACGACGTGTCGCTCACGAACGTGGCGACGCGCTTCATCATGGAGCAGCCGGGAGTGGCGGCCGTCATCGTCGGCGCGCGCCTCGGCGAACGCGCGCACCTCGACGACAACCAGCGGCTGTGCCGCTTCCAGCTCGCGAGCGACGACCGCGCGCATCTCGAGGCGGCCATCGCCACGCTCACGCCGATCCCGGGTGACTGCGGCGACGAGTACCGCGTGCCGCCGTTCCTCACGGCCTCCGGCGATCTCAGTCATCACCTCGATTCGTTCCCGCCGCCGTTCGAGGTGCGGCCCGGGCCGAACGGCACGACGAAATGTTTCAGCGGCACGCCGTGGGAGCCGCTGGCCGGCTACTCGCGGGCGACACGGACTGGCTCGCGCATCCACGTCTCCGGCACGACCGCCACGCACGGCAGCCGGCTCGTCGGCGGCAGCGACGCGGCCGCGCAGACCCACGCCGTCATCGACAAGATCGCCGGGGCGCTGCAGTCGCTCGGCGGCCGGCTCGAGGACGTGGTGCGCACGCGGATCTTCGTGTCGAACGTCGCGCACTGGGAGGCCGTGTCGCGCGCGCACGGCGAACGCTTCGCGCGTATCCAGCCGGCGAACACGCTCGTCGAAGCCCGCCTCATCGGCGACGAATACCTGGTCGAGATCGAGGCGGAGGCCGAACTGGGGCATTTGTAACGGGGTCTGTCACGGTCACGATATGTCACGGCGGCCGTCACAAGCGGTGACCGTGACAGACCCCGTTACAAGTGGCGGGGCCGCACGATCCGGAACGTTCCCGCCGCGTCACCGCGATAGGATCCCCGCATGCAGATCGGGAACACGCCGCTCATCCGTCTCGAGAAGGTCACCCCCGGCAACGGCGTCGAGATCTGGGTCAAATGGGAAGGCGCCAACCCCACCGGCAGCATGAAGGACCGGATGGCCCTGTCGATGGTGCAGGGCGCCATCGGCCGTGGTGAGCTCGCGCCGGGCGGCCGCCTCATCGAGTGGACCGGCGGCAGCACGGGCAGCTCGCTCGCCATGGTCTGCGCCCAGCTCGGCGTGCGGGCGCACTTCGTGTCGTCGGACGCCTTCTCGGAAGAGAAGCTGCAGACGATGCGGGCCTTCGGCGCCACGCTCGACGTGCTGCCGTGCGAGGGCGGAAAGATCACCGCGGGTCTGATGCAGCGCATGGACGCGCGCGTCCGAGAACTCACGATCGAGCCCGGCACGTTCTGGACGCGGCAGTTCACGAATCCCGACAACCCGCTCGGCTACGCGCCGATGGCCGACGAGATCGTGGACACGCTCGGCGGGCGCGTCGATGAGTTCGTGATGATGGTGGGCACCGCGGGCTGCTTCTCGGGCAACGCCGCCCGCCTCAAGGCGCGCCTGCCCGGCGTGCGGTGTGTGGCCGGCGAACCGGCGGAGAGCCGCGCGCTCTCGGGCCTCGCCCCCACGGGCGGGCATCGCATCGAAGGCACCGGGCCTGGCTTCGTGCCCGGCAACTACCGGGCGGATCTGGCCGATGCGGTGCTGCAGGTGACCGACACGGACGCGCAGGTCATGGCGCGCCGTCTGGCGCGCGAAGAAGGCATCTGGGGCGGCACGTCCTCGGGCGCGAATGTCTGGATGGCGCTGCAGCGCGCCGCCGCCCTGCCGCCCGGGGCGCGCATCGTCACCACGATCTGTGATTCCGGCCTGAAATATCTGGCCGGCGATCTCTACCGCGACTGACGCCGCGTCGTGTCCGATACGTTCTGGCTGTCGTGCCACGTGGACTACGCGTGCCGCCACAGCGGCGCCTGCTGCCGCGCGGGCTGGCCGCTGCCGGTCGACACGCGCGTCGTGGAGGCGATCGACGCCGCGGTGACGTCCCGGCGTGTGCCCACGGTGGACGGCTCGGTCGTGTGGCTGCGGGAGACGCCGGAGGCGCCGGAGGGCATGGCCGGCACGTTCCGCCTTGCCGATGGCGCGTGTGTGTTCCACGTCGCGCGCGAGGCGGCGGGCCACGGGGCCGCGGCGGCGCGGCACTGCGCCGTGCATGCCACGCTCGGCCACGAGGCGCTGCCCTCGAGTTGCCAGCATTTTCCCCGCGTGTGTCTCGTGGACACGCGCGGCGTGCGCGTGGCACTCTCGCACTTCTGTCCCACCGCGGCGGCGATGCTCGTGGATGCCACGCGTCCGGTCACGATCGTGCGCGGGCCCGAGGCCGTGCCCGGTGTCGGCGTGCCCGAGGGGCTGGATGCGCGTGACGTGCTGCCGCCGTCACTGAGCGATCGCGTGCTGATGGATCTGGACGCGCTCACCGCGTGGGAGGCGCACATCGTTCAGGCGCTCGCCGGACCATTGGCGTGGCCCGGCGCGGTGGAGGACGTGCTGGCGCAAGTCGCCGCGCAGGCCGCCGACCTCGCGCGCTGGACCCCCGGCGGCGCGTCGCTTACGGAGACCATTCGCGGCTTCGCGCCCGCGCCGGACGACGCACTGGACGGCGCGCTCTCGCGCGACACGTCGGCGCGTGACCCGTTCGAGCCGTGGACGCCCGAGGCCGCCTGGGCGCTCGGCCGCGAGGCCTGCCGCGCGCCGTGGACGTGGCCCGACCCGCCGGCGAATCTCGCCGCGCTCGACGCCCGCTGGGTGGCGCCGGCCTGGCCGTACGTGGCGCCGGTCGTGCGGCGGTATCTCGCGGGCAAGGCGTTCGGCGCGTGGGTCACCTGGCAGGCCGACGCCACGCAGGCGCTCGCCGCATGGCTGTCGCTCGCGCTCACGGTGCTGCGTGTCGAGTGCGCGCGCGCCTGCGCCGAGGGCCCGCGTCCGCTCGATCGCGAACGCCTCGTGACGGCGGTGCGCCAGGCGGACCTGCTGCTCGTGCACTACGCCGACAGTGCGGCGATGGCCGCGGGCCTCCTGCCGCGCTGACGGACGCCGCCGTACAGACGAAGGGCCCGTTTCCCGAAGGACACGGGCCCCTGCGTCGTGGTTGCGGACGTGGGCGTTACTGCGGCGTGAACGTGCAGCTGAAGTTGTGCGACAGCTCGTTCGCCGATGCGATGAACAGCGCCCGGGCGTTGAGGTAGGCGGTCAGCGTGCCGGCGGGCACCGCAAACGTGCGGTTGACCGTGACCGACGTGTCGTGGCCGCTGACGTCCGGGAAGGCCCCCGGCATCTCGAAGATGCCGGCCTGTGTGTCCGTGCACGACGCGGCTGTGGTTTCGATCCCGAACTCGAGGCGTGACGTGGTCGCCGTGACGTGATCGAACACGCTGTGCACCGTGGCCGTGCACGTGAGCGTGCCAGCGGCGACGGCGCCGAACGAGAGCGATGCCAGGTCTTCGCAGCCGCTGAAGCTGTTCACGACGGCGTTCTCGTCAGAGAGTGTCGTCGCGGTGGGCGCGCTTCCGCACACCACATTGCCGTTGGCGTCGATCGAGCGGATGAACGAACCGGCCGCGCACGCGCCGGTGACGCGCAGCTGAATCTGCGTGTTGTTCACGTCCGCCGCTTCGATCGAGTTGTTGACGATGTTGACCGAGGTGACCGAGTTGGTCGGTACCGTCGAGGTTGGGCCGGGCCGCGCGCCGCCCGTGCCCGCCGCGCCCGATACGCCGATGATCACCGCCGTGCCGGCGTTGCCGGCGCTGTCGGTCCAGCTCCCCGTGTAGCCGCCGATCGTGAGGTTGCGGATGCTGGTTTCGACCGCCACGCCGTTCGACCGCATCGTCGTGAAGCCGAGGTGCAGCGTGCCGTCGCCGTTCGGCGCGATCGTGCCGAACACCGGCTGCCGCGTGGTGGCGCCGCAGGCATCGTCCCACCCGGCGAGGCGATAGGTGCTGCCTTCGAGCGTGACCGTGAGCTGGATGACGTTGCAGAAGGGCTGCAGGGCGAACGGGAAGGTGCCAATCGTCTGGGCCGATGCCGTGCCGGCGCTCGACGCCACGAGGGCGGCGGCCGCGATGGCCGACGCAAAGGCGTGACGGGTGAATGCGTTCATGGGCGAGGAGCCTCTCTTGAAAACAGGGGGCGTGGTGACCAGACGTCCATCGTAACAGGAGGCCTCCACCCGTGCCAGCAGGGCTATTGACTCGCGGCATCGCGCGGCCGCAGGATGCACCAGACTTCCCGCGAGACCACGACGCTTCCACGCCGTGCCGCGGCGATTCCACTGGAGACAGCGACATGACACGGCACCTGGCGCGCACCCTGCTCATCCTGACGGCGGTGGCCGTTCTCACGTCGGCCTGCGCGCCCGGCGCGAACGTCGAAGCACAAGCCCCCGCCGCGGCGCCGGCGGCGAAGCCGAATCCGCTGCCCGGCGTGACCAAGAGCCTCGACGAGCTGCGGGCCGAGATGTTCCACGTGGGCGCCGGCAAGCGGCTCAAGCCGGCCGAGTGGCCCGGCGGCAACCGCGTCGCCGTGGCGCTCTCGTTCGACGTCGACAACGCCACGATGGCGCTCTCGCAGGGCAACCTCGACTACGAGGTGCTGTCGCGCGGCGAATACGGTGCGGTGGACGGCCTGCCGCGCATCCTGCGACTGCTCGACAAACAGAAGGTACCGGCCTCGTTCTTCATCCCGGCGGTGAGCTCGCTGCTGCACCCGCAGATGATTCCCGACATCCTGTCGCGGAAGGTGCACGAGATCGGCATCCACGGCTGGATCCACGAACGCCTGCCGGTGCTGAACGACGAGAAGGAAGAGCAGCGCCTGCTCGATCAGTCGATCGAGACGCTCACCAAGGCGATGGGGAAGCGGCCCGTGGGCTACCGCGCGCCGTCGTGGAAGTTCAGCAAGTACACGCTGGCCCAGGTGAAGGCGGCCGGCTTCCTCTACGACAGCAGCCTGATGGCGAGCGACGACGCCTACGAGATCAACCTCGACGGCAAACCCACCGGCCTGGTCGAGCTGCCGATCGAACGGATCGTGGACGACGCGCCGTACTTCGGGGCCGCCGACGGCTCGATGCCGTCGCCCGAACACGTGCTCGAGGTCTTCCGCTCGGAGTTCGACGTGGCGTGGGACGAACGCGGCCTCTACGTGCTCACGATGCACCCGCACTACATGGGCCACCGCTCGCGCGTGGCCATCCTCGACCGCCTCATCACGCACATGAAGAGCAAGGGCGGCGTGTGGTTCGCCACCCACGAGGACATCGCGAAGCACCTGAAGGGGATGCTCGGCGCCGCCACCAACTGAACGTCTCGGAGGACTCGCATGACCCGACTCGACGCGATCAGGCTCGCCGCGGCTGCCACGCTCGTCACGACCGTCATCGGCGGGGCGCTGCTGGCGTCGCAGCGGTCCGCGGCCGCCATGGCCACCGCGGCCGGGCAGTTCCTCGACAGCCTCACGCCGGAGCAGCGGGCGAAGGCGGCCTTCGCGTTCGGCAGCGACGATCGCCTGCGCTGGCATTTCATCCCCAACGAGACGTTCCCCCGGCGCGGCCTGATGCTCAAGGACATGACCGACGCCCAGCGCCGGCTCGCGCACGACCTGCTGCGCACGGGGCTGAGCGCGCGCGGCTACAGCAAGGTCACCACGATCATCCAGCTCGAAGACGTGCTCAAGGTGGTCGAGGCCGGCGGACGATTCGCGCGACACAAAGAGGAGTATTTCGTCTCGGTCTTCGGCACTCCCGGCGCGAAGGGCGCGTGGGGCTGGCGGGTCGAGGGCCATCATGTGTCGCTGCGCTTCACGATCAACGACGGCTCGGTCGCAAGCCACGTCGCGAGTTCGCCGATGTTCCTCGGCAGCAATCCGGCCGACGTGCGCGACGGCCCGCAGAAAGGCACGCGTGTGCTGGGCGAGGAGGAGGACGCGGCGCGCGCCCTCGTGCAGGCACTGACGCCCGAGCAGCAGAAGACGGCCATCATCAGCGCCACCGCGCCGAACGACATCCTGACGATGAACAGGAACGACATCGCGCCGCTCGCGGCGGAAGGCATCCTGTACTCGGCGATGCAGCACGCGCAGCAGGCGATGCTGATGCGGCTCATCGAGGTCTACACCGCGACGATGGAAGCCGATGTGGCGGCCGAGCGGATGGCGGTGGCCCGGCGCGGCGGTCTCGAACAGGTGCGATTCGCGTGGGCCGGCGGCGTCACCCGCGGCGAGAAGCACTACTACCGCGTGCAGGGGCCGACGTTCCTCATCGAGTTCGACAACACCCAGAACGACGGCAACCACGTCCACTCGGTGTGGCGCGACTTCACCGGCGATTTCGGCCGGGACGTGCTGCGCGACCACCTGGCGGCGGTCGCGCACTGAGGCTCGAGGCGGCGCGCCGAGGCGCCGCGCCGGCCTACTCCTTGGTCGGCTTGGCTACCTTCACGGTGAACTGCTCACCGCGAATCGACGCGCCCTTCATCGCCTTCATCACCTGCGCGGCGGCATCGCCGGCCACTTCGACGAGCGACGAGTGGGGCAGGATGGTGATGGCGCCGAGTTCACGCGAGGTGATACCGGCTTCGCCGGTGATGGCGCCCACGAGATCGCCCGGGCGCACGCCCTGCGTGCGGCCCACACTGAACGACAGCACGACGGCGCCGGCGAGCGGCGTCTGCACCCGCGGCGCCCGCGGCTCGCGGGTCTCGCGGGTGTCGCGCGGCGCGAACGGCCGCTCGGGCCGCGGCCCGCGGGCCGCCGCGGGACGGCGTTCGAAGTCGCCTTCGTAACGCGGCGGGCGCGGCGCGTCGCCGCGATCGTCACGGCGCGGCGGACGCCGGTCGTCGCCGTCGAAGCGACGCGGCGCGCGGCGGCTGTCGTCGTAGTCGGGCCGCGCGGCGCGGGGCGGTTCCTGGTCCGGCTGGTTGCCGGCCGGCGTGTCGCTTGCCGCCTGCAGCAGCGCCACGGCGGCCGCGGCGATGTCGGCGATGTCGAAGTCGGCGCCGAGCGTCTGCACGAGCGCGCGCGTCTCGTCGAGGTCGCCGGCCGCGATGCGGGTCGTGATGGCGCCGCGCGTCGCTTCGAGGCGGCGGGCCTTGAGCGCCGAGAGCGTCGGCAGCGTCGCGATGTCGATCTTCTGCTTGGTGACGTTCTCGATGAAGCGCAGCGTGCGCTGCTCGCGCGGATCGATGAGCGTGATGGCCACGCCTTCGCGGCCGATGCGGCCCGTGCGGCCGATGCGGTGCACGTACACCTCGGGCGCCGTCGGGATGTCGTAGTTGATGACGTGCGACACGTGGTCGATGTCGAGGCCGCGCGCCGCGACGTCGGTGGCCACGAGCACGTCGGCCTTCTCGGTGCGGAAGAGCTGCATCACGCGGTCGCGCTGCCGCTGGTCGAGGCCGCCGTGCAGCGCCTGGGCGCCGTAGCCGTGCGACTTCAGCGTGTCGGTCAGTTCGTCCACTTCGAGCCGCGTGCGGCAGAAGACGATGGCCGAGGCCGGATCTTCGAATTCCAGGATGCGGCCGAGCGCGAAGCCCTTCTGACCGCGCGACACGATGTAGGCCTGCTGGCGGATCTGCGGCATTTTGCCGGCGGCGCGCTTCTCGGCCTTGACCGTGATGCGTTCGGGCTTGCGCAGGTGGCGCTCGGCAATCGAGGCGATGCGCGGCGCCATGGTGGCGGCAAAGAGCGCCGTCTGGCGCGTGGCGGGCGTGGTGGTGAGAATGGCTTCGAGGTCGTCGGCGAAGCCCATGTCGAGCATCTCGTCGGCTTCGTCGAGCACGAGAATCTCGAGCGCCGACAGATCCAGCGTGGTGCGGCGCAGGTGGTCGAGGGCGCGGCCGGGTGTTGCCACCACGATCTCGACGCCGCGGCGCAGCGCGCGGATCTGCTGGTCCATCGGCGCGCCGCCGTAGAGCGGCACGACGGTCAGATTCGTCTTCTTGGCGTACTTGTGGATCGCTTCGGCGACCTGCATCGCCAGCTCGCGCGTCGGCACGAGCACGAGGGCGCGCGGCACCCCCTTCTTCGCCGCCGGCTTCTCGAGCAGCCGATGGAGCATGGGCAGCGAGAATGCGGCGGTCTTGC
>CADEFD010000018.1:4698-31354 GCA_902826515.1 uncultured Acidobacteriota bacterium | reverse complement strand
GCCGGCTTCTCGAGCAGCCGATGGAGCATGGGCAGCGAGAATGCGGCGGTCTTGCCGGTGCCGGTGCCGGCCTGGCCGATGATGTCCTGGCCGGTCAGGAGCACCGGGATGGCGGCGCGCTGGATGGGGGTGGCTTCTTCGTAGCCCAAGGCCGTGACGGCCTTGACGATGGCGTCGTCGAGGCCGAGGGCGGCAAAACCGGGCTGCTGTGATGGGGCGTCAGTCGTGGTGGTCAACAGACCATTGTAGCGCGCCGGGGTGTTCGCGCGCCGATTGCAGCGGCCGAGGTGGCTTCCGCCCGCCGAGCCGCCCTGCGCCGCCGGTTCTTCGCCCTCAGTAGATGGCGAACGGCAGGCTCACCGCCTGCTCGGCGGCGTTGGCGGCGTTGCCGGCGCTGCGCACCCACACCCCGACCGCTGCACTGCCGCTGGCGGTCGACGGCGTCCACGCCAACGTGTTGGCCGTCGTCCAGGCGCTGGCGAACACCCATGTCGTGCCGTCGAAGGTCAACCAGCGGTACTGATACGGCGCGGTGCCGCCGGTGGGCGTCGCGGTCCATGTGATGGTGGTATTCCGCGCCTGCGGCGCGACCCGGTTCGACGTCAGGCTGACGGCCGACACGACCGGCGCCGCGCCGGTGATGGCGAAGCCGAGCGCCACCGACCGCTCGGCGACGTTGACGCTGTTGCCCGCGCTGCGCACCCACACGGCCACGGCCGACGCGCTGCTGGCCGTCGTCGGCGTCCACGCGAACGTGTTCGTGGTGGACCAGGCGGTGGCGAACACCCACGTCGTGCCGTCGTACGTCAGCCACCGGTATTGATACGGCGCGATGCCGCCCGTGGGCGTCGCGGTCCATGTGGTGGTGGTGTTGACGGCCTGCGGCGCCGTCCGGTTCGCGGTCAGGGTCACCGCCGAAACGCTGGCGGAGCCGCTGATGACGGCAAACCCCGTCGCCACCGAGGACTCGGCCGCGTTGACGCTGTTGCCGGCGCTGCGCACCCACACGGCCACGGCGGCGCCGCTGCTGGCCTGCGTAGGGGTCCAGGCGTAGGTGTTGGTCGTCGTCCAGCCGGTGGCGAACGTCCACGTCGTGCCATCGGACGTGAGCCAGCGGTACTCGTGCGGCGCGGTGCCGCCGCCGGGCGTCGCCGTCCAGGTGATGGTGGTACCAACGGGCTGGGGCGCGGTGCGATTGGCGCTGAGCGCCACGGTGGCCGCGGCCGTGATCGCGAATCGCGCGGTGGCCGACCGTTCGGCGACCTCGGCGGTGTTGACGGCGCTGCGCACCCACACGCCCACCGACGCGGTGCTGCTCGCGGCAGTCGGCGTCCACGTGAACGTGTTCGACGTGGTCCACGGACCGGCGACGGTCCACGTGGTGCCGTCGTAAGTGAGCCAGCGGTACTGGTGTGGCGCGACGCCGCTGGTGGGTGTGGCGGTCCACGTGATGGGGGTGCGCGGCGGCTGCGGCGCCACGCGATTCGCAGACAGGGTCACGTTGGAGATGGCGCTGCCGATGCACGCTTGCAGCGCCTGGTTGACGTTCAGCCGCCGGCCGGTGATGGTCGTGCCGGCCAGCGAGGCGGCCGACGAACCGGTGCTGGTCAGCGTGCTCTTCAGCGTGGCGGTGGACAGCGGGCACGAGGCGAGCAGCAGCGCCGCCGCCCCGGCGACGTGCGGCGTCGCCATCGACGTGCCGCTCATGTATCCGTAGCCGCCGTTGCGGAGGGTCGAGAAGATGTTGACGCCTGGCGCACCCACGTGCACGGTGCCGGCCCCGTAGTTCGAGAACGACGCCAGCCCGTCGCGGTTGTCGGTGGCGGCCACGCTCAGCACGTTGGGCGCGTTGTAGTTCGACGGGTAGGTGGGCGAGACGTCGTTGTTGGACGAGTTGTTGCCGGCGGCGGCCACGAACAGCATGCCGTTGGCGTTGGCCTTGTTGATCTGATCGAGCAGCGCCTGCGAGAAGCCGCTGCCACCCCAGCTGTTCGACAGGATGCGGACGTTGGCGCCGCCGTAGGCGCCGAACACCGCCTTGGCCTGGATGGCGAATTCGATGGCGTTGATGGCGTCGGAGGTCGAGCCCGAGCCGTTCGCGCCCAGGAACTTGAGGCCCATCAGGCTGGTCGTCCAGTTCACGCCGGCGACGCCGGCGCTGTTGTTCCCGACGGCGCCAATCGTGCCGCTGGCGTGCGTGCCATGGTTGTTGTCGTCCATCGGATCGCAGGTGTTGGCGATGGCGTTGAAGCCGTGCGTGCCGGCGGCGCAGGTGATCGTGCGCCCGCCGATGGTGACGGTGAACGCGTACGGCGCGCTCCACACGTTGGCGGCCAGGTCCGGATGCAGGTAGTCGAGGCCCGTGTCGACGACGCCGACGACGTGGGCGCGCGACCCGGTGGACGTGTTCCAGGCTGTCGTGGCGCCGATGTCGGCGCCGGCGTTACCGGCGGCGCCGCCGATGGTCTGGCCGGTGTTCAGCAATCCCCACAGGCTGGAGAAGGCGGCTTCGTTCGGCGTCGCTTCGAGACGCAGCACGTAGTTGGGCTCGGCGAACTCCACCTCGGGCTGAGCGGCGAGGAACGCCACCAGCGTCTCGGTGTCGTACCAATACGAGTGGATGCGGCGCAGGCCGCGCGAGCCGACCGCTTCGCTCTCGTCGGCACTCACCCGCCACTCGAGGAAGATCTGATCGTCGACCGTGGCGCCGTCGCGGAACTTGACCAGCACATCGCCCACGACGGCGTCGTGGCCGTAGGCCAGGGCCGTCTGCGGCGGCGCGGGCTGGGACTGGGTGCCGACCGGTGCGGTCGCGAGCAGGGTGACGGCGGCAACGGCCGCCGCGAGGACGCAAGTCTGGTAAGCGCGCATGGGAGGAGGGGCCTCGGGACAGAATCGGCCGCGCGGCGCAGAACTTGAGCGCCGGACGTGGCCTGCCGGCCGGGCCCGTCCGTGCGTGTCGTCAACCAGCCCCAGATGTTGACTATCCTCTGCGGACGCATTCGGAGGCTGGGATGAAACTGGTGATGCCGGACCATCGGGTGCCGGAACATGGTGTGGCGGCGCAAGAGCGGTCGCCGGTGATCTGCTATCCGGTGGACGGATTGCGGCAGCCGGACCTTGCGTCCTGCCGCGCGGCGCGGGTGGGGTGGGACCGGGTGCGCACCGTGCTGGTGCCGCCGCGCGAGGCGCGTTGCTTCAGGGTGGCGGCGGGCGAGTTCTTCCGCATCTCCAGCGTGGAGGGGCCTCAGGTTGGCGACCTGAACCTGTGGAACGCCCATGACATCAAGGAGCGCTTCTTTTCGGGTAAGACGCGCGCGCTACATGGCACGCATCTGTCGACCGGGGACAGGATGTGGTCGTCCTTGCCCTACATGCGGGCCATGGCGACGATTACCGAGGATACGCTCGACTGGTATGGGTTCGACCAGTTTGGCGGGTCGGTGCATGACGTGATCGGCACGCGGTGTGACCCCTATACGCACAATCTGCTGGCGGGCGGGCAGTATCACCATTGCTGTCATTCCAACCTGTCGCGGGCCCTGGCGGATGAATTGGGGATCGGGGTGCAGGAGGCGGAGTGGCATGTGCATGACGTGCTGAACGTCTTCATGTGCACCGGGTTCACGCGCGACACGGGGCAGTACTTCATGAAGGCGTCGCCCGTGCGGCCTGGCGATTTCCTTGAATTCTTCGCGGAAATGGATCTGCTGGGGGCCTTGTCGGCGTGTCCTGGCGGGGATTGTTCGGCCGAACACTCGTCGGATCAGGCGGCCTGTCATCCATTACTGGTCGAGGTGTTCACGCCTGCGGCGCCGCCGGCCGGATGGGTGCCGTCGCCCGCCAATGGTTATGACCGGTCGCACGGCCGGTAGGGGGCGGAATTCTACCGGCCCTCCGCCGTCGTGCGCTACCGGGTCGTCTGCGGTCCCGGCCGGCGCACCATCGTGTCGTACAGGCGCGCCAGCGCCGCGCGCGCATCGCCGCGCCCGGTGTGCACGGGCGACATCTGCACGACCGTGCTGCGCGGCGAGACCAGCCAGCGGAACCGCCCGCGGGCGGGCAGGTCGCCGAGCGGGCCGGCGCCAGGGCCTCCCGCGCACACGGCGGGGATCGTCGCCAGCGCCGCGCACACCGACTCGAGGTCGAGCGTGGGGTCCAGCACCAGCAGCCGCGACAGCTCGTCGTCGATGCGCGCCTCGAGATACTCCGCGTCCACCGCCGACACGATCACGCCGACGTTCATCTGCTCGCCGCGCTCGACGCGCGGCACGACGCGGATGATGGCGTAGTCGTAGGTGGTGTCACTGGCCACGCGCGGCCTCCTCGACGAACGCACGCGGCACCGCGAGCCGATCGCGGAAGTAACGCGCGTAGGCCTCGCGTGTGGTGGCCGGATCGCCGTCGAGCCACGCGTCGGGCACCCAGCTGAGAATGTCGTCGATGACCGGGCCGGCGAGCGCCGCCGCCAGCGCCGCGTCTTCCGCCGGCACGTGGTGCGTGCGATGCCGCAGCACGTGCGTGCCGATGCGCGTGAACGGATCACGGGCGCGGGCGCCTTCTTCCTGCCAGCCCGGAGCGTGGTGGAAGAAGAGCGAGGCGCCGTGGTCGATGAGCCACGGGCGCCGGTGCCACATGAGCATGTTGGTGTTGCGCGGCGTACGATCGACGTTGGAGACGAAGGCGTCGAACCACACGATGCGCGCCATGAGCGCGGCGTCGAGCGTGTGCACGAGCGGATCGAAGGCCACCGACCCCGGCAGGAAGTCGAGCGCCAGGTTCAGTCCGGCGCTGTCGTGAATGAGCTGATGGATCTCCGGATCGGGCTCGGTGCGCGCCAGCTCCTGCTCGAGCTCGGCAAAGACGATCTCGGGCACCGGCAGGCCGAGCGCGCGGCCGATCTCGCCCGACACCAGTTCCGCGATGAGCGCGCGCGGCCCTTGCCCGGCGCCGCGGAACTTCAGCACGTAGAGACCGTCGTCGTCGGCCTCGACGATGGCCGGCAGTGAGCCGCCTTCGCGCAGCGGCGTCACATAGCGGGTGACCCGGATGGTGCGGGGACGGTTCACGGCGGGTCGTGCTCCGTTGTCAGCGGCCGAGGTCGGCGAGGAACTCGCGGATGCGCCGGGCGTTGGTGCCGATGTCGCTGCGGCCGATGCGCGACACCGAGCGCATGTCGACGCGGCTCGTGCCGTCGGGCAGGGCGCTCACGCGCAGCGCGACGTCGTCCTTGAAGCGGAACCAGAAGGTGGTGGCGGTGGCTTCGATGCGGCGGCCGGCGGCGTCTTCCGCCACGACCTCCCAGCCGCGCGCGCGCACCAGGGCGAGCGCCTGCTGGTAGGCGTCGGCCGGCGGCGCCGCGAGGAACAGCGGCTGAATTTCCGGGTAGGCGGCAACCTGCTGGTTGATCGTCTCGTGCGGCAGGTCGAGCCCGTTCGGCGTCTTGAGGTCGCGGCGCAGCGCCGCCACTTCCACGTACTGCGGCGGCGTCACGATATCGGTCGTGATGTCGTGGATTGGCGGCACGGCGCTGGCCGCCTGCTGGAAGCGCAGCGGGAAGAAGAGACTCGTGAGCCCGAAGACGAGGGCGATGGCCGCCGTGCGCCGCGGGGTGCCGCGGCCCCAGGCGAGACCGGCAAGAGCGAGAATCGTGGCGGCGATGCCGCCGTAGGAGCCCCACGCGAAGAGCTGACGCAGGGCCGTGCCGAGCGAGAGCCAGCCCGAGCGATAGCCGGGGCCCGTCACCGCGAGCAGCACGAGGGACACGATCCCGACGAGGAGGGCGAGCCGGGCCAGCCCCTGGCCGCGCGTCTTGGGCATCGGGCGTTTATATCACCGGCGTGCGACGCGTGGCCGTGAAACCTTGCGCCCCAGCCGCGTGACGATGTCGTACTCGGCCTTCGTGCACGGCTGCACCGACAGGCGGCTGCCTTTCTGCGTCACCATCATCGCCTCGAGGCCCTTCGTGGCCTTGAGCGTGTCGAGCGGCACGACCGCCGGGAACCGTTCGACGAAGGTGATGTCCACCATGAACCACACCGGCGACGCCGGCCGGGCCGCGGGATCGTAGTAGTCGTGCCCCTTCGTCCACGCGGAGTGATCCGGATAACCGGCGCGGCTCACGCGTGCCAGCCCTGTCACCCCCGAGGGATCCGCGTTCGAGGCATAGAACAGCACCGGATCGCCGACCCGCATGTCGTCACGCATGAAGTTGCGCGCCTGGTAGTTGCGCACGCCCTCCCAGCTCGTGACGCCGTCGCGTTCGAGGTCGTCGATCGTGTAACTGCTCGGCTCACACTTCATCAGCCAGTAACGATGGGCCACGGCTCTATTGTGCCGGAAGCGGTGGCGGCCGTGTCAGGCCCTGAGCGCCATGCGGCAGATGACGCCGACGTCATCGCAGTACCAGAGCGCGTCGCCCTGAATCGTGAGCCCGTGCGACAGCGGATCGCCGGCGGCGAGCTGCACCCGCTCGACGATGCGGTTGGTGTCGAGGTCGTACTTGAAGAAGGCGTGCAGGTCGCCGTCGTTGTGCCAGAGATACCGCCCCTCGAAGGCCAGGCCGTGTGGACGCGGTCCCGGCGTCTGCAGCACGCGGTGCACGGTCCACGTCGCCGGATCGATCTCGTAGATCGATCGCGCGCACGTTGCGGTGGTCCAGAGCCGGCCGTTCCGCCATTCCTGTCCGTGTGCGCCCTGAAAGCGGATGTTTCGTCCCTGGGTGAGCCGCGCCGGCTGGGGCGGCGTAGCTGGCGCGGCACTGGCGGCCATGGGCGGCGGTGGCGTCACCGGTGGCGCCAGAGGGCTGCGCCGTGCCGGCGGATCCCCCGCCATGGTGTAGGTGGTGCAGCCGGGTGTCGGCTTGCGCTCCAGTACTGCGCCGGTCTTCGCGTCCGCCCGCACGTTCTCGTAGCTGAACGTCGATCCGATCCACAGCGCCTCGCCGTCGTACGTGATGCCGCTCGGCAGCACGGTGTCGGTCTCGAACTGGCGGAGCACCGCGCCGTCTTCGTAGCGCACCAGGGTCGCGCGGCAGCCGGGGCCCTGGTCGATGATCCACAGGCCGTCAGCCGTGGCCTGCAGGCCATTGGGCCGCGGCGTGGGCGACTTGAAGGCGATCTCGACCTTGCCGGCCCGGCGCAGCGGGACCGCGCCCGTGGCCTGTGCCGCAACGGCCGTGGACGGCCCCTGGGCGGCAAGCGGCACGCCGGCCGCGAACCCGAGGAACGAACGGCGGCTCACCATGTCAGGGCTCCTTCACGTCGAATCGGACTTCGAGATAGGTCAGTGGCTGCGTGATGGCGCTGTACCAGTGCGGCGTGCCCACCGGCACGAGCACGATGTCGCCGGGGTGCACCTGTCGCGACACGCCGTCGCGGATCATGGCGGCGGCCGCGCCGCCCGCGGCCGGGCGCACGATGGCGCCGCCGGTCACGAGCGTGGCGACCCCCTCGATGATGTAGTGCACCTCGGTGCCGACGTCGTGCGCGATGGCGCCCTGCGGCACGGTGCGCTTCACCACGTTGACGCGGTGCGACTCGGTGTTGACCATGCGCGCGACCATCATCGCCGGCGAGGTGGCGGCGGCCGCATCGAGCTGCGCGAGCACCTCGGCGCGCGTCATCGCCCTGGCCGGGGCGGGCGCGGGTTGTGCGTCGGCCGCGGGGGCGATGACGAGCGCCGCCAGCGTGAACCAGACCAGTCGGGACATGGAGGCCTCCGGGCGGCCTATTCTGCCCCGGATCCCCCGGCCCGCGGCGGCGAATACACGTTCGGCACGCCGAGCAGCAGGCGGTTCTTCGGCGTGATGGCGTCGGGAATCGTCTGCGTCCACACGCGGTAGCCGCGCGCCTCAAGGCGCAGCGCTCGGATCGTGTCCACGGCCAGCGCCATGTCCATCCAGCCGCCAAGGGGCCCGGCGTCGCAGGTCTCCGCGTCCTGGCAGCAGGGCAGCACCGCCACTGGCGCGCCGGCCCCGGCCGCGGCCTCGAGCACGAGGTCGGTGAGCGCGCCGCAGGCATGGCTCGACACCACGACGTCGCCGGCCGCGAGCGTCACCTCGGCGAGCGGCCGCGTGTCGTAGCGCACGCGGCCGGCGACGCGCGGCCACGCCGCGGCGATCGCCTGGCTGACGGGATCGGCGGACGGTGGACGCGTCGGATCGACCACGAGCGCCTCGGGGGAGCTGTCGTCGAGGAGCAGCATCACATGGGCGAGCAGCCCGTGTCCTCCGGCGACGTCCACGACGCGGCCACCGCGACAGCGCCGGCGCGTACGGCGCGCCACCTCCCAGGCTTCGTAGAGTTCCTTGCGCGGCAGCACCTCGATGCCCGCGAGAGTGCGGCCGAGCCGATCGAAGAGGCTGTCGCCGGGAAATCGTCCCAGGTCGTGCCGCGTGAGGCGGTCCTTCGCACCGTGGGAGAACGACACGGCGCGTATCGTACTCGACCCGTCGTCACGCCCCTCGTCCCCGCGATCCGTCCGCGCGTTCGCTGGACGTGAGACTCTGCGCGCCCGGCTTCCGTCCAATCCGGCACGCCGTCCCCCCACTCGTCTGACGAAGGAGCCGCCCATGCCTCGCGCCCTTGCACTTGCCGCTCTCGTGTTCGCCGCCGCCACCGTGCCTGCCGCCGCCCAGACGCCGGCCCGCCCCGCCGGGTCGCTCACCGACGTCACGGGCGTGTGGACCATGCTCGTGGCCGGCCACCAGATCGGGCTCGAACTCGAGCAGAAAGGCGCGAAGGTCGAAGGGGTGATGCTGGCGATGGGCCGCCGGGTGCTGCTCGTCGGCGACTACGTCGAGCGCACGCTCACACTGAAAGGTGAACGTCCGGAAGACGGCGCCGGCTTCTCGCATGGCGGCGAACCCGCCGCCGACGCCCCCGGGCCCATCGTGGCCACGATGAAGGACGACGGCACCTTCGAAGGCGAACTGTCGACCAACCAGGGACGCACGAAGTGGACGGGCGAACGGCTGAAGACGCCGTAGTCGGCCGCGCGCCGGGGTGCGGGTGTTACTTCACCGGCGCGCCGATCCACCACGTGATGCCGTTCGTGTCCACGACGCCGGCATTGCGGTGGCCGTACGGCTTGTCTTCGGGCGCGAACTGCGACGTGGCGCCGTGAGCCAGGGCTTTGGCGTAGGCGCCGTCCACGTCGGGCACCCAGAGATAGAGCGCGCCGTGCAGGGCCGGCCAGGTGTCATTGGCCTGTCCGATCATGAGCAGCGAGTCGCCGACGACGATCTCGGCGTGCATCACGGCGCCGTCAGGACGTCGGTCCACGGATTTTTCGGTGGCGCCGAAGGCGGCAGTGAGGAAACGGATCTCGGCGTCGGCGTCGGGAACGACGAGGTAGGGCGTCAGCGTGCGGTAGGTGTCGATGGTGTCGGCCATGACGTTATCCTGCCGCAGGTCACGACGTCGGCGATTGTAAGAATGTGACGTGGTTCGGGAACACCGTGCGTCCGCTGCGGTAGCCGCCGGGCGTCATCCCCGAGAACTCGCGGAAGTCGTGGATGAAGTGGGCCTGGTCGAAATAGCCGCAGGCGAGCGCCACGTCGGTCCAGTCGAGGTCGACCTGCGCATGCGCGGCCGAGACGGCCCGCTGGAATCGCCTGAGCCGGCAGTACTGCTTCGGTGTCAGTCCTACCTCGGCCTTGAAGCGTTCGATGAAGCGCTTCGCACTCATCCCGATCGAGTCCGTCACGGCGCCGACTCGGACGGCCTCCGGCCGGCGATCGAACTGGGCCAGCGCGAACGCCACCGCCGGATGGGTCTCGCGCCCGTGTTGCGCCTGGCGCAGCGCGTGCTCCAGGACATCGAGCGCCGCCTCCGGCGTGGCCGCTTCGAGCAGTGCCTCCCGCAGCAGCGCCGTGCCGATCACACCCCACAGCGCCTCGAGGGGCACGTCGCGCCCGCGCATGGCGTAGGCCGAGTCGCGGAAGAACCCTGCCGTGCCGCCAGGCTTGAACACGACGCCCACGACATGCTCCTGCTCGTCGGTGTCGATGATCTCGAACTGCGGCCCGAGACCGCTTACCACCGCGCCCGGCGCCACGACGCATGCGCCGCGCTCGTCGTAGGAGCGCGTGCGGTCTTCCTTGAGATTCACGACGAGCTGCGCCCGCCCCTTCGGCAGCACACGTTCGAGCGCGAACGGACGCGGCGCGCTCTTGAAGTACCAGACGGCGCTCACGGAGGCATCGAGTGGCGGCGCCGGCCGGCGGCTCAGGAATGTCATCAGCAGACACCCGCAGTATGTTCTGCCGCCGCGGCGGCAATCAATCCCGCGGGTATCTGCGTCGGGTGCGGCCTCAGGGCGCGCCGAACTCTTCCACGATGACCTGGCGGTTGAAGTTACCGGGGTTGTCACTGCAGGTGGCCGAGACGCTGCGGAACCAGATCTCCAGGGTGTGCGTGCCGCTGGCGACATTCGTGAACCATATGGAGGACGTCACGGGGGCATCGGCGCGGCCGTCTGCAATCAGCACCGTGGCGTCGGGCGTGAGGCCGCCGATACCGGCGGGGCCTGCGGCCTCGCCGTCGATGCGCACCTGGAAGTTGCAGCCACCGCCGGTCGGCGGGGCGATCGTCGCCACGTGGCTGTTCCACGTGACGCGCAGCGGCCCTCCGCTCGACGTGAACGACCCCACCTGGCGCAGCAGCACCGGTGGACTCACCGTACCGCCGGCCGTGGTGACCACGCCCGCGTAGGTGACGGCGGTCAGGCGCGGTGCGGCGACCCGCGCCGGAGTCGGCCTTGGAGCCCCGGTCGCTGAGCCGCCGAACGCGAAGGCCCCGCCGGAGCCGGCCTCGTCGGCCCAGGTGCCAGACAGGGTGCCGAGGTTGATCGTGGCCGACAGGTGCGCCGCCCGTCCGTCTGGACGGGCCACGGCAAACCCGAACCGCACGCCCCCGCCGGCGGGCACCGCCGTGCCCGTGACAGGAGCGGGGCCGGCCCCACACAGATTGTCATGGCCGGTGACCTGATACTGCGGCCCCTGCTGCACGACCGTCACCGTGATGACGTTGCAGTAGGGCTGCGTCTGCCACGAGAACGTGCCGATGACCTGCGCCGCCGCCGGCATCGCCGCCGCCAGCACTCCAAACATCCCGACCACGCCGCGCCTGACGAACCGCATATGTCGCCCTCCGCAACAGCTAGCGGAGAACGGCGCGAAACGTTTCAGGACGTGGAATCTACAACCGTCCCATCCACCCCAGCAGCCCGGTCGTGAGCCACGGCACGTAGGTGATGACGAGCACGCCGAAGGCGAGCACGAAGAGCATCGGCAACGTCGCGGCGGCCACTTCCATGAGCGGCTTGCGGAAGCGGTACGACGCCAGGAACAGGTTCAGACCCACGGGCGGGGTCAGGTAGCCGAGCTCGAGGTTGGCGATGAAGATGATGCCGAGATGCACGGGGTGCACGTCGTAGGCGAGGCCGAGCGGCACGAGCAGCGGCGCCACGACGAACGTGGCGCTGAAGATGTCCATCAGCATGCCCACGACGAGCAGGAAGACGTTCAGCGCCAGCAGGAACGTCCACTGGCTGTGGATGTACTGCTGCGTGAGTTCGAGCAGGCGGCCGGGCACGTCGGCGTCGATCATCCAGCTCGTGAGGCCGACGGCCACGCCGAGGATGAGCAGCACGCCGCCCACCGTGGACGAACACTCGGCGGCGACGCGGCTGATGTCCTTGCCGATGACCAGGTCGCGGTGCACGAACACCTGCGTGAGGAACGCGTAGAGCGCGCCGATGGCCGCCGCTTCCACCGTGGTGGCGAAGCCGCTGAAGAGCGAACCGACGATGACGACCGGCAGCAGCATCTCCCACTTCGCCGCCCAGATCGCCGCGCCGGCTTCGCTGAACGCGAACGGCGGGCGGTGCACGTTGTTCGTAATCGCCGCCCGGATGCCCCACGCGGCGGTCATGCCGATGAGCAGCAGGCCGGGAATGATGCCGCCGATGAAGAGATCCTCGATCGGCGACTGCGCGACGATGCCATAGAGAATGAGCGGCAGTGCCGGCGGCAGCAGCAGGCCGAGCGAGCCGGAGGCGGTGAGCAGGCCGAGCGAGAACTTCTCGCCGTAGCCGTCCTTCACGAGGGCGGGGAAGAGCAGCCCGCCGAGCGCCAGGATCGTCACACCCGAGCCACCCGTGAACACGGTGAAGAACGCGCAGAGCATCGCGCAGACGACGGCCGTGCCGCCCGGGAACCAGCCGAAGAGCGCGCGGAAGACCCGCAGCAGCCGATGCGGGGCGCCGCCTTCGGCGAGCAGCACGCCGACGAGCGTGAAGAGCGGAATCGACGCCAGCGTGGGTTTGGTCGAGAGCTGATACGTCTGGATGAGGATGGCCGACCCCGGCACCCCTTCCGAGAGGAACATGATCGCGGCCGCGCCGCCGAGCAGCGCGAAGATCGGTGCGCCGGCTATTGCGCCGACGAAGAGCGCCAGCAGCCACCAGGTGTAGCTGCCGGGGCCGCCGGGCAGCGCCACCTGGCTCGAGGCGTCGATGACGGGCGAGAACGGGTCGGCCCAGTTGAACGGCAGGCCGCCGCCCAGCCAGATGCCCAGGGCGGCGCCGGCGAGCGCCGCGACGCCGGCCACCACGTGCGAGCGGTAGGCGGTGCGCCCGATGCGCCAGGCGAGCACCGCGAAGCCGAGCGGCAGCAGCACCTCGAAGGCCCACACCGGCACGCCCTCGGTGATGTTGCGGCCGGCCTCGCGTTCGAGCCGCACCATGTCGATGCCGGCGCGCGCCAGCAGCCCCGCGACCGCCGCACCCACGAAGCCGGCGAGCGACTTCGCGCCGATCGCGAGCGGCCCGGCCGGCAGGAGCGATCCGGTGGCGAGTGCGAGCAGTCTGTCGTCCCTGGCGGCCAGCGCGCCGCCGAGCAGCGCCACGACGAGCGTGAGGTGCTGCACGAACGGCGTGCCGCCGGGGATGCCGGAATCGAACCGGCGCAGCACGATCTCCGCAATCGGCAGCAGCGTCAGCAGCGCCAGCGTGAGCACGGACAGGCCGTGCTCGACGAGGCCGAGGCGTCCGCCGTCGTCGATGCCGCGGGCTTCCGCGGGGGCGTCGGGATCGTGCGTGGCGGTCACTTCGCGCCGCGGGTCTTGCGGAAGGCGTCGCGTTCCCGCGTGCCCTGGTCGTAGACGTCGGCCGGCACGATGAGCCCTTTCATCGAGACCGCGAAGCGATCGGCCATGTCGCGAAACGCCTTGGTGCTGGCGGCGTCAGGCGTGACGAGCTTGAGCCCCCGCTTCAGCATTTCGGCCTTCGCCTGATCATCCTGCTGCGGCACGTCTCGTTCGAGGCCATCCTGCACCTTCTTCGCCGCGGCGAGAATCGCCGTCCGGTCGTTCGCGGCGATGCTGTTCCAGACCTTCGCGTCGACCACGGTGGCGCCAGCCAGCGGACCAAGGCCCAGGTCGAGCATCTGAGGAACGTTGCGGTACCACTGGAAGGCCAGCGTGGCCAGCGGCGTCGACGGCACTGCGTCGAGCAGGCCGGTCATGAGGCCGCTCTGCACCTCGGTGAACGGCAGGGGGCGCGGGTTGAAGCCGTTCTGCTTGTAGAGCTGCACGAACTGGTCGTCGCCGGCGCTCGTGTAGAGCCGGGCCCGCTTCAGCGCCTCGACGTTCGGCACCGGCTCCTTGCTGAACAGATAGACCCAGCCGCTGTCCCCCCAGTTGAGCAGCACGAGCCCCTTGGCTTCGAGGCGGGTACGCAGCATCGGCTCGAGCTTCGCGCGCACCGCACGGTACTCGTCGTAGGTGGCGAAGAACATCGGGATGGTGAAGATGTTGAAGGCCGGGTCCACCGAGGCCAGGCCGACCACGGTGATGGATGCGGCGTGCTGCCGGCCGATCTTCATGTTCGAGATCATCGTGGCTTCGTCGTCCTGGGCGGCGCCGATGACGCGCACCACGACGCGGCCGGCGGTGGCCGTGCGGACCTCGGACTCGAACTGCTTCAGAGCCTTGTGCCACACGGAACCGAGCGGCGCCGGCGAGGCGAGACGGATGGTCGTCTGCGCGCTGGCCACACTGGCGGCGCAGGCGACGAGAAGCGTCGCGATCCACGGGCGGAGATTGAATGACATGGCGATCGGTGTCCTCGAGGAGGCGGGTTAGCGGAACGTGAGGGGCACGGGCGTGTGCGGCACGGGGGGCGCCACCGCCAGACGTGGTGCCGCTGCGTAATGCGCAGCAGCGTCGGTAAAGAGCTCATCGACCCGCGACTGGAGGATGCGGGCGCGTTTCTGGGCGATCAGCGTGGCCAGGCGGTTGTTCGGCACATCATCCGGGTTCACGGCGAGCGCCTGCTCCAGCAGCTTCTCGAATTCTTCCTTGTTGTTGGCCGGCTGGGCCACGCTGGCCGCCATGGCGACATAGGCCGAGGCCGACTTGCCCTTCGAGAGCTCGACGGCGCGTTCGAAGTGCTTGCGCGCGCGGGCGGCATCCCCGCCCATCGACGGCGACATGCCGTCGAGGGTGATGAACACCTCGTGGATGGCGCCGTCGGCGTAGTCTTCATCGATCTGGAGGGCGCGCTCCATGAGCGTGCGGACCACCGGGAAGTCCGCCACCAGGTCGGGCTGGTCGACACCCACGGAAATCGCGGAGCCCCACGAGGCGCCGAGCCAGTAGAGCTCGTCCACGTCGAACTTCGTCGTGCCGAGCGCCGTGGCCGGATCCTTCGCCAGGGCCTCGCGCAGGCCGGGCCGCCGCAGTTCCGCGCGCCGCATGCAGTAGTCGCGTCCTCGCAGGTAGAGACGCCGGGCTCGCGCCTTCAGCCGTTCGCTTTCCTCGTAGTTCGTCGACTCGATGGCTTCCGCATCGAGCTGCACGAACGCGTTGGCGTACGAGGTGAAGCCCGAGCAGGCCGTCAGCAGCATCCCTTTGTGTTTCGGGGACGTCTGGAGCAGCGACTCGAGGGTCTTGAGCGAGAAGGGCAACGCCGCCTTGATGAGCTCGGGGTCATCGTCCGTCGTATACACGGACGGGCCGGGAGCCGACAGCGTGTCGCCCAACTTGTTGACGGCAAAGGTCTTGACCGAGCAGCCCGCGAGCGACACCGCCGCCAGGGCCGCCACGGCCGCCTGCCGCACGCGCAGGGAGGAAATGGCCTGAAGTACCAACGTCACTTCAGGATAGACGAAAAAACGCGACGTTTGGATACGGGCCGGGCCGTCTCTACCTTGCCTTGCCCTCGAGCTCCTCGTAGACCCGTGCCACGCCGTGCCAGAGCACGCCGGGCGTCGTCAGGGCCGGGTAGTTCACGCCGTGTTTCCGCAGGTCGATCTTCGCGGCCGCGGCCTCGGCCGGCACCCCCGCCCGGTGGAGGGCTTCGGCCTGCTGACGGAAGTCGCGGAGGTAGGCCTGGAAGTGGTCAATCTTCGCCTTGCCGCGAAAGACCCGGCCGTGCCCCGGCAGGGTCACGTCGAAGTCGAGCGCGCGCAGCTTCTCGAGGGTCGCCGGCCACTCGGCCGTGAAGCCGTCGCCGATGTAGGACGTGCCCTCGACGAGCAGGTCGCCGGTGATGACCAGACGCTCCTTCGGCAGGAACACCACGATGTCGCCGCCGGTGTGCGCGCGGCCCAGATAGAGCAGGCGGATCTCGCGGCCGCCCCTGGTGAGCGTGAGGTGATCCGTGAAGGTGAGTGTCGGCGGCGTGGGCACGAGGCCCATCGAGCCAGCCAGTTGCGTCCGCGCCACGGCGAGCTGCGTCTCGAGGGCCGCCGTGTCGGCGGCCGGCGCCGCGGCGATCCTGACCGTGAGGTCGGCGATGCGGGCGGGCAGGCCGGTCGTGATGAACATCTCGTAGCTGCGGCCCCGCATCGAATCGCCGGCGGCGAGCTTCGCGCGCGTGTATTCATGGCCGATCACGGTGACGTCGGGCCCGTAGAGCTGGTTCCCGTGCGCGTGGTCCCAGTGCCAGTGGGTGTTCACCACGTACCGCACCGGCTTGGGCGTGAGGGCCTTGAGTTCCTCGCGCAGCGCCCAGGCGGCGCCCGGGGACAGGTTCGTGTCCACGACCATCACATCGTCGGCGTTGACGATGACCGAGGCGTTGCAGCCCACGGCCAGCGCCCCCGTGCCCACCGCGTGATACACGCCGGGCACCACTTGCGTGAAGGTGAAGGCCTGGCCGGTATAGGTCGAACCGGCGGGGCGTCCGCCCTCCTGCGCCTGCACGCGGGCACTGTTCACGGCCACGAGCGCGGCCAGGCCGGCCGCGGCCACGAGGGTGAGCACGATCCAGCGGTGACGACGAACGGTGTGGGTCATGCGCGAGCCTCTCAGGCGAAGGTGGCGACCACGGGGCCGTGGTCGCTCGTGCCGAATTCCCGTTGCACGACGCAGGTCGCCGCGCCGCCGGCAATGGCCTGCGAGGCGACGATGTAGTCGATGCGCCAGCCGATGTTGCGCTGCTTCAGATTGCGCCACGGCGCCCACCACGTGAACAGGCTGTCGTCGGTCGGATGCAGCGTGCGCGCGATGTCCACGAGGCCGTGCGAGAGCAGCCGCGAGATGAGCGCGCGCTCGTCGTCGCGGGTGCCCACCTGGTTCGGCTTGCGTTCCTTCGGATGGATGTCGAGGTCGGTGAGCGCCACGTTCAGGTCGCCGGCGAAGAGCAGCGCCCGGCCGGCGGCGTGGTGGTCGGCCGCCCAGGCGTCCATGTCGGTCAGGAACCGCAGCTTCGCCTCGTAGTCCTTGCCGCCGTTCGGCACGTAGAACGACGAGGTGACGACCGGGCCGCGGCCGAAGTCGATCTCGGCGGAGATGACCCGGGTTTCGAAGTCGAAGGGCGGGTGCGTGAAGACCGGCGGCGTCGCGACGAGGGCCTTCGAGATGAAGAGGCCCACGCCGGAATAACCCTTGTCGCCGTGATAGCCGGTCCAGTAGCCCTCGAGGTCGCGCAGATCGAAGGGGAGCTGATCGGGATTGGCCTTCAGTTCCTGCAGGCAGACGATGTCGGGTTTCTCCGTCGCCAGCCATTCGAGCAGCTGCCCCTGGCGGGCGCGGATGCCATTGACGTTCCAGGTCGCAATTTTCATGAACGCTCGATCATCGCTCGGCGGCGAGCTGTTGCAGACGGATTTCTATCGCGCGGCGAGCGGCGAGCGGCGCGGCGCCGGGCGCCGCCGCATCGCGCGCCGCGGCGTCGAGCAGCGCCTCGATCTCGAAGGCGACCTGCGCGGCGCTGGTCGCGGGCCCGAGTTCGCCCATGCGCCGGGCATGGTCCACGTCGGCCGCGAGGGTCTGGCGCCACTCGCCGCGCCAGGCGCGCAGGCGGTCGCGCGCCGGCGCGCTCAGGCCGCGCGGGTCGAGGCCGAGCACGGCCAGCGGCGCGCTCGCCGCCGCCACCGCGGCCAGCCATCCTTCGACGCGGGCGGCCAGGCGGGCCACGCCGGGCGGCGCGGCTTCCGCCGGAGACACGACGGCGCGGCCGAAGAGGCTGGCGGCGGTGTCCACGACGGCGGCATCGAGGGCGTCCTTCGACCCGAAGAGTGCGAACACCCCGCTCTTGCTCATGCCGAGGGCATCGGCCAGGCTGCCGATGGTGGCAGCCTGCAGTCCGCCGGCCGCCGCCAGGTCCAGCGCACGGGTCAAGACCAGCCGCCGGCTGGCCGCGCCATTCTGCCGGGTTTTCTCCATCTGCTGCTAATAGTAAACCTGAATGTGGTTTATACGAACGTTCGTTCGCCAGCATAAGCGGCTTTTGTTTCCCTTGGCCGGTGCGGTGCCGGCTGAGCATTTGCCGGCCGCCGCATGCAACCGCGCGTCAAAGCGAAGGGGGCGGACGGTATACTCCCCTTCAACCCCGAAGGAGCCTGCGATGCGACGTCTCATGACCGTTCTCACCCTCGCTTCCGTTCTCGTGGCCGTGCCCCTCGGGGCCGCCGCCCAGGAGGCCACCGCCACCCGTCGCCCCGACGTCATCTACGTGCCGACCCCCGAGGAAGTGGTCGAGGCGATGCTGCAGGTGGCCAAGGTCACGAAGGCCGACGTGGTCTACGACCTCGGCACCGGCGATGGCCGCATTCCGGTGACGGCTGCGAAGAAGTACGGCGCCCGCGGCGTGGGCATCGACATCGACCCGCAGCGCATCAAGGACGCCAACGAGAACGTCCAGCGGAGCGGCGTCGGCGACAAGGTGCGCATCATCCAGGCCGACCTGTTCGAAGCCAACATCTCCGAAGCCACGGTGGTCACGCTCTACCTGCTGCCGTCGCTCAATCAGAAGCTGATGCCGAAGCTGATGAAGGAGCTGAAGCCCGGCACGCGCATCGTGTCGCACGCCTTCGACATGGGGGAGTGGAAGCCGGAGCAGGAACTCGACGTGAACGGCCGCAAGGTCTACTACTGGACCATCCCGAAGAAGTAGACGGTCCGGTCCGCCCTCAGGCCTGCGCGTTGCGCACGAGGGCCGCGAGCTCGCGGCCCTGCGCGATCGTCTGTGCCACGTTCCACGGCCACAGGAGCCCCTGACGCCGCCAGCGCACGACGTCGCCCTCGATGTCCACGTCGCCGCCGTGCTTCCAGGCCTTCAGCACGGGCAGCGCCTGGTCGAGCGCCGTGGCGGAGGTGACGCCGCCGCTCGCGCGCGGCAGCGACGCGCCCGGCACGCGCACGACCACCAGCGTGTACCACTTCTCGGCGCGTCCGGTCCCGACGTTCGCCCGATGTTCGGCGAGCCACACTTCGTCGTCGGGTGTGGCCCGATGGAGGGTCAGCCCGAACGACCGCAGCCGCTTCGCCAGCCGCGAGGTGTGCGCGAGCAGCGCGCCCCCGTCGGTCTCACGATTCACCGGCGACCACCCGTCCGCCGCCGCCCACGCGCGCAGCCGCGCCGCGCGCCACCCGTCCACGAGGAGCGCGCCGCCGAACATCGCGCCCAGCAGGAGGACGACCGCAAGTACTGACGCCATGCGTGCCGTTACTCCGTACCGTCGCCGGGCAGGAGCGGCTCGCAGTTGCGCGTCTCCGGGCCGTTCGCCGTGCACACGGCGAACTTCGTCGCGTACATCGAGACCGCCGCGAACTCGCCCTTCGTGTTGAACATGTAGAAGCTGAGATTGAAGAGCGGGTTGCCCGACTTGTTCAGCAGGCGCTTCTCGATCGTGTTGGCGCGGATCCGGCGCAGCGCTTCCATGCCGGCGTCCTTCGGCGACTTGCCGGCGCGCATCTGCTCGACGATGAGATACGAGTTGAGGCCGTAGAGATTGGCTTCGCCACGGCCGGTCGATCCGGCCGCGCCCACGGCGTTGTCTACGTAGAGGCCGGCGCCGAGGATGGGCGAATCGCCGACACGCCCCGGGATCTTCCACGCCATGCCGCTCGTGGTGGTCACGCCGCAGATGTCGCCCTGCGCGTTGATGCCGTTGCAGTTGATCGTGCCCCAGAAGTGATTGGGGTCGATGAGGCCGTCCTGCACCATGCTCAGGCCGGCCATCAGGCCGGCGCGATCGCGCTTCTTCGGGTCGAGGTAGTGTTCCGGGTCGACGCGGCGCTTCCACTCGAGCCAGAGGCGGCGCGACTTCTCGGTGTTGAGGTCGTCTTCGACGCGGAAGCCCATCGTGCGCGCGAATTCCTGCGCGCCCGTGCCGACGAGCAGGTGGTGGTCGGTCTGCTCGAGCACGGCTTTGGCCACGAGCGACGGCGCCCGCACGCCTTCGATCGCGGCGACGCCGCCGGCGCGCTTGAGCGGCCCGTGCATGCAGCACGAGTCGAGCTGCACGACGCCGTCGGCATTCGGCAGGCCGCCGTAGCCGACGCCCGATTCCTCGGGATCGAGCTCGCAGATGTTGACGCCGGCGACGACCGCGTCGAGCACGTCCTTGCCGCCGCTCGTCATCATCTCGAAGGCGAGCTGCACGGTGGTCTTCGTGCCGCCGTTCTTGTACAGGTTGCCGTTGTCGGAGGCAAGGACCACCGGCGTCACGCCGCCGGTGCGCACGGCCGGCGCCTGGGCGAACGCAGGCGCGGCGCCGAGCGTCAGCGCGGCGGCCGCCGTGGAGGTGGAGGTGGTGACGAACTCGCGGCGGGTGATCGGCGTGGACATGGAGGCTCCTCGGGACGCGCGGGAGCATCCTACTACCGGAGGCGGCGCGATGCGCGGACCCTTCACGTGCGTATGACGGCGCGCGGGCGGGGCGGCGCCGCGCGTTTCGTCCACAGGCGCAGCGCGCCCCTGAACGACACGTCCACGCGCGTCTGTTCGAACGTGCGCGGCGGATAGCGGCCGAAGCCGTTGTAGGTCACGACCACGGTGCCCACGGGGAGTCCGGCGAGGAACCGCGTCATGGCGTCCACGTCGCGCTGCCAGGTCTCGCGCGTGAAGGTGACGTCGTCGCCGGCGGCCTCGGCGCTGTCGAACGTGTATTCGCTGAACGGATTGAACAGGTAGTAGGCGTCGGCGGGCGGCGTGGGCACGGCGCCGAAGGCGCCGGCGATGAACGTGACCCGCTCGTCCACACCGAAGCGCGTGGCGAGAGTGCGCGCGGCGGTCACGAGCGAGGGCCGGTGCTCGAGTCCGACCACACGGCAGCCGGTCAGGAGCGCCGTCGCCACGCAGAACTTGCCGGCGCCCGAGCCGATGTCCACGATCGTGCCGATTCCCTCCTCCCGCAGCCACGCGGCCACCTGCCGCACGACCGGCGCCGGCGTCCAGTAGTCGTCGGAGACGTCGCGCAGCGCCGGTGGCAGCAGGCGGTCGAAGAGCGCGTCGGCGCGCGCGTCGCCGGCACGCAGCGCGTCAGCGGCGAGGCGCACGTCGTCGGGCGATGAAACGGACTGGGAACGGCGCGACGACGCGGAACGCGGACGGGGCATGAACAGGCGGCCGCATCCAGCGTACGTCGCGCCCGTGTCTCACTTCCAGAGCTTCCGCCACCACGGCGCCGCGTCTGCCGCGGGATCGGCCGGCGGCGGCACGGGGCCGGCGCCCTGGCGGCGGCGGATGTCGGCGAGCGGCCAGCCGGTGAGCGACGCGAGCGCTTCGGCCTCGCGCCCCTGGCGCGCCCGGAGCTCGCGGCGGTAGGTGTCACCCTCGGCGCAGGCCATCGGGCCGGTCCACGCATGCCGCAGCACGTAGCGGCCCTGGAAGTTCGTGCGATCGCCGGTCTCGTGGAAGACGAGGTCTTCGGGGAAGTGTGGCTGGTCGTAGCGCACGTGCAGGCGGGTCACGAACACGTTCTCGGGCCCGGTGGGGCCGCGGCCGAATCCGGGCCGCGACACCTCCGCGCGGGCGTCGAGCCACGACACGCCGAGCTGACGGAGCTCGTCGCGCGACAGCGGGTCAGCGGCGCACGGATCGCACCAGCCCATGTCCCAAGCGTATTCCTGGAACACGGCGCGCATGTCTTCGCGGCGCACGTGCTGGTCGAACATCGCCCGATACATCTTCCCGAACTCGCTCGGGTCCTTGAGATAGGCCGGGATCTCGATGTCCGTCTGCAGCTTTACCGTGCGGTAATTCGTGCTCTCGACACGCCCGCGGCGGGTGAACGTGTAGACGAACAGCTCCTGCGTGCCGTCGGCATTCACCATGCCGAGGCGGATCGGCAGCATGAACTTCGGCGACTCGTAGGCCACCTGGAGCGGCCTGAGCGTGGAGAAGCCGAGGGCCGACTGCTGCGTCAGGTTCACCTTCGCCACGAAGAAGCGCATGTTCTGGCGGATGTAACTGCCGAGCACCGCCGAGGCCCCGGCGGGGATGCGGTAGCCGCTCTCGCGCAACCATGTCTCGAGGCCGCTGCTCTGCTGCGCCGAGAGGATGAGGATGTCGTATTCCCCGACGGTGTAGCGCGCTTCGATGGTGACGCCGAGGTTCTTCGCCCGCCGATCCGCGACGGCCGGCGCCGCGGCCGGCGCCCGCATCCCGCCGACGCTCATCGCCTCGCTGCGCATCTCGTAGCGCGCGCACGGGTCGGCGTCGAAGTACTCGACGAGGCGCGGCGCCGTGTAGGCATCGACGTGCGCCACGAGCGCGGCGTCGGCCACGTGAATCTGCTCGCGCGTGATGGCCGTGGGCACCGGGATCACCATCGCGAACTCGCGCGGATCGCCGCGGAAGTCGTTCGACATCGTGAGCACCGTGCGATCGCCGTCACGGGCGAGCACGACCTGCGAGGCCTTGTTGAACAGGGTGCTGCCGGCGCGGGCCACATAGAAGCCGCAGAAGGCGGCGGCGGGTGCGGCGGTGGCGAACGTGGCGGTGAGCGCGAGCAGCAGGAGCGCGATCGGACGTGTCATCGGAAACCTCCAGAAGGAGCGGGGGAGCGGGACGGCGCGCGGCCAGGCGTAGCGGCGGGCCGGTAGCAGGCGATCGATGAGCGGCACGAGGAGCGAGGCCACGGCCAGCGCCCACAGGAAGCCGTTCGGGCGGAACAGGCGGAAGTGCACGTACCACGCGCCGGCGGCCACGAGTGCGGCGAAGAGCACGCGCCCGGCCCGCGAATCCGGCGTGGTCTTCGGGTCGGAGATCATGAAGAAGCTGAAGAGCAGGAAGGCGCCGCTCTCGAGCCGGTGCAGCGGAATCGTCAGCGGCTCGCCCAGCATCAGCGAGCGGCCCACGAGCAGCGCCGCGTAGGCGGTGATGAACGCCAGCGTTACGTCGCTGCGCGCCGAGCGGTGCACCACGGCGAGGCCGGCCGAGGCGATCGCGAAGGCGAAGGAGGCGCCGGTGCCCCATTGGCCCGGCGACACCCACACACCATTCGTGAGGAGCAGCAGCGCCACGAGGGCGCCGTTGGTCGGGTTGAAGACGTGTTTGCCGCCGACGCGCAGGAGGAACTTCGAGCCCACGGCCAGCGCGGCGCCGGCGGCGGCCCACGCCAGGTCATCGGTGCGCAGGAGCAGGCACAGCGAGAGCGACGAGATGAGCGCGCTCTTGGCGCCGGACCGCCACGGGGCGCCGGTGCGCCAGTCGCCGAGCCGCTGCACGACCAGCGCCGTGCCGATGGTGACGGCGGCCTGCGCGGCCGTCACGTCGAAGTCGAGCTGCCACACGCCCCAGGCGAGCAGCATGGCGAGCGTGGCGATCTGGCCGTGGCGCGGGTCGGCGGTGATCCAGTGGCGGATGGCAGCGGCTGGGGGCATCGGCGTCGTCCTCGGGAAAGAGAACGGCGGCGCCGCGGTTTCTTGCACGCGGGCTCATCGCGGCGTGCCGTCAGGGAACGGTGCCGAGCGATATCACCCGGGTATAATCTGCGAGTGTCTACCGCCACGTCCCGCCGCGGTCGCGGCGACTGCACGGCCTTCGACGGCACCCGCCGCCTCGCGCACGGCCCGCTCGCCGCGGTGGTCTCCGCCGCAAAAGCCGCCTTCGACCGATCGCCGCGTGCCTCGTTACTCATCTTCGAAGACACGACCGGCGACCTCATCGACGTCGACTACAGCGGGTCGCCCGACGAGGTGCTGGCGCTCCTGACGGCCCGTGAACTGCGGCGCGCGCGCCTCACCGACGAGCCAGACGCCGCGCCGCGCGGGCCCGGCCGGCCGCGCCTGGGCGTCGTGGCGCGCGAGGTGACGCTGCTGCCGCGCCACTGGCAGTGGCTGAACGGGCAGCCGGGCGGGGCGTCGGTGGCGCTGCGTCGTCTGGTGGATGAGGCGCGACGGGCGAACGTGGGCCGCGACCGCGTGCGGCGCGCGCAGGAGGTGTCGTACCGCTTCATGTCGGCGCTCGCCGGCGATCTGCCTGGCTTCGAGGAAGCCATCCGCGCGCTGTTCGCGGGGCACCCCGACCGGTTCGATGCACACACGCGGGACTGGCCGCGGGACGTGCGGACCTACGCACGGCAGCTCGCCGGGCCGGCGCTCGGCGAGCCGTAGCCGGTATACTCCCGCCGTCGCCCACTCGGGGCGCGGAGGGCTGCCACATGAAAGTGACGCGTCGCGATCTGATTGCCGGCGCCGCGAGCGCCGTCGCCCTGGGGCGCACGGCGCGGGCGCAGACCCCGCCCGATTCGACGAAAGTGCGCGGCCCGGGCCCGCGCGCGGTCGGAGACCGGGCGGCCACCGCCCGCCTGCAGCGCATCGTGCGCGGGCAGGCGGTGTCGAGCACGCCGCACCAGGATCTGATGGGCATCATCACGCCCTCCGACCTGCACTTCGAGCGGCATCATGCCGGCGTGCCCGCGATCGCGCCGGAGTCGTACTCGCTGCTCATCCACGGCATGGTCGAGCGGCCGACGATCTTCACGCTCGCGGACCTGAAACGGTTCCCGTCGCACTCGCAGATCCACTTCCTGGAGTGTTCGGGCAACCTCGGCCGCACCGCCGGGCCCGAGACCACGCCGGGTATGCTGGCCGGCCTCACGAGCACGAGCGAGTGGACGGGCGTACGCCTCTCGACGCTGCTGCGCGAGGTGGGCGTGCGCGCCGAGGCCCGCTGGCTGCTGGCGGAAGGCGCCGATGCCGCCGTGCTCACGCGCAGCGTGCCGATCGAGAAGGCCCTCGACGACGCCCTCATTGCCTACGGGCAGAACGGCGAGGCGCTGCGCCCGGAACAGGGCTACCCGGCGCGCCTCTTCCTGCCGGGCTGGGAAGGCAACGCCAGCGTGAAGTGGCTGCGGCGCCTCGAAGTGTCGGACGCGCCGTTCATGACGCGCGAAGAAACCTCGAAGTACACCGAGCCCTTCGCGAACGGCACCTCGCGGCAGTTCAGCTTCCGCATGGACGCGCGCTCGCTCATCACCGCACCCGCCTTCCCGAACCGGCTCGAACGCGGCTGGGTCGAAATCACCGGCATCGCGTGGACGGGGGCTGGCCGGATCGCGCGCGTGGACATCTCGACCGATGGCGGCGCCACGTGGGCGCCCGCGCAGTTGCAGGATCCCGTGCTGCCGCTTGCCCACACCCGCTTCCGGCACATGTGGCAATGGACCGGCGGCGAGGCCGTGATCATGAGCCGCGCGGTGGACGAGACCGGCTACGTGCAGCCGACGAAGGCGGAACTGCTGGCGCAGCGCGGACCCGGCACCGCGACCTATCACCTGAACCCCATCACCGGCTGGGTCGTGCAGGCCGATGGACGCGTGGTCTACAAGGAGGAGTCGTGGGCATGACACGCGTGAGTCGTCGTATCGCCCTCGCCGCGCTCCTCCTCACTGCGGCCGGCCAGGCGTTCGCGCAGCCGGCGCGCTACGGCATCGGCCGGGCGGCCACGCCGGCCGAGATCGCGGCCCTCGACATCGACGTGCGGCCCGACGGCACGGGCCTCCCGGCGGGCTCGGGCAGCTCATCCGCCGGCGCCACGATCTATGCCTCGAAGTGCGCGCAGTGCCACGGCGCAACCGGCAAGGAAGGGCCCAACGACGTGCTCGTCGGCCGCGTGCCCGGTGACGGCTTTCCGTTCGCCGCGGACCCGAAGGTGCCGCACACGATCGGCAACTACTGGCCCCACGCCACGACGGTGTTCGACTACATCCGCCGCGCCATGCCCACGACGGCGCCCGGCTCGCTCTCGAACGACGAGGTCTACGCCCTCACGGCGTTCCTGCTCCACGCCAACGGGATCATCGACGCCGGCGCGGTGATGGACAAGGCGTCGCTGCCGAAGGTGGCGATGCCGGCAAGGAAGTACTTCGTGCCTGACACGCGAAAGCAGGCAGCCGAGAGGCCGAAACCGTAGACCGCCGAGGGGCGTGGAGCGACACATGCGGATCAAATCGCACGCGCCGCTGATGTACGTGGGCATGACGGCCGCCGGCGTCATCACGCTGGCGTTCATGGGGATCGCCGTCTATCTGGCGCAACAGCAGGGCCGCGACAGCTGGGTCCTCTACGCGTTCCTGTCGCCGTTCGTTCTGATGGGCGCGGCGCTCACGTTCTTCGGCGGACGGTTCCTGCTCCGGTGGGCGAGGATCGGCAGCTGGCAGCTCGACGTGCCCGCTGGTGGCGGGGAGCTCGGCCGTCCGTTCCCCGTGACGCTGTTTCCCAGTCGCCGCCGCGAGTCGTCAGGCGACCTCACGTGTCATCTGCGCTGCATCCGCATCCGCAAGCTGGCGGCGCGGGGCAGTTCGGCCGGACGCTCCGACATCACGACGCTCTGGGAAACGACCTGGACGATTCCTGCCGGCACGATCCATCCGAACATCGGCGTGCCGCTCACGCTGCCGCTGCCGGAGTCTGGCGAGCCCACGAACATCAGCCCGCAGTCCGGTGCCGGCACGCAGTGGCAGCTGAACGTGGTCGTGCCGACGCGCGGCTTCAGCGACGAATCGGTGTTCGACCTGCCCGTGCGCGCCTGACCCGCATCAGCGTCCGCCCGGGCGCGCTTTCCACGCGGCGAGCACCGCCGCTTCGCGACCTGCGGCGAGACCGGCGCGTAGCTGCGCCTTGCGCTCGTCGCTCTGCCCCGCATAGAACGCCATCGTCGCCTTCACCGTGTCTTCGAACGGACGGAAGGTCAGGCCGCGGGCGAGCGCCCGGGCGATGCTGCGCTGCGTGAAGCCGGCGACGTCGCCTTCGGGCGGCACCCACACCGGCAGGTCCGACCACGGGTTCACCTTCTGCGCCTCGAGGAACGCGCTCGTCACGTACGTGAAAGTGGCCTTCGCCCCGAGGGCGGCGCGCGTGCGTTCGAGCATCTCGCGCACGGTGAAGCGTGTGGCCGGGCCGGTGGCGTTGAACAC
>CADEFD010000018.1:0-4598 GCA_902826515.1 uncultured Acidobacteriota bacterium | reverse complement strand
GGGTTGTCGATGACGACGTCCCACTCGCCGGTCGCGAGCGAGGCATAGTTGCCGGGCTTCGGCGCGCGATCGCCGATCCGTTCCTCGATGCCGCGCATGCCCTTGAAGAGGCCGGGATTGGTCCGGCCGCGGTTGAAGAGCGTGACCTGATGGCCGCGTTCGACGGCGTAGCGCACCTGATGCGGCCCGATGAAGCCGGTGCCGCCGAGGATGAGGATGCGCAGCGGTTTGCCGGTGCGCGGCTGGGCCGCCAGCCGTGCGCCGAGATCGAGCGGGCCGGTCAGGCCGAGCCCGCCGGCCGCCATTGCCGACGTCGTGAGGAACGTGCGCCTGGTCGCCATGGAGGCGAGCTTAGATCAGGCGCCGTGCCGCGCGGCGCCGTCCATCACGTCGTTCGTCACCGCGTTCGTGCAACGGCGGGCGGCGGGACGACCACGAGCGACAGCGCCATCGCCGCCACGGCTGCGAGCAGGCCCCAGATGGCCGGCGTCATCCACGACGGACCGGGGTGGCCGAAGGTCTGCACCGCCAGCACGCCGAGCACGCCGCAGAGGGTCGAGGCCACGGCGCCGGCGGAGCTGGCGCGTGGAATGAACAGCCCGGCGAGGATCGGCACGAAGAGGCCCACGCCCATGAGCGTGTAGAAGATGCTGAGCGCGGCAATCACCGATTCGGCCGTCATCGCCAGCACGACCGCGGCGGCGCCGAGGCCGACGGCGGCCACGCGCGCCACGAGCAGCTGCTTGCGCTCGTCGGCCGACGTGTCGATGAACCGCGAGTACAGATCGCGCGTGACCGACGTGGTCAGCATGAACAGCACGGCATCGGCGGCGCTGATCTCGGCCGAGAAGACGGCGGCGAGGCCGAGGGTGCCAATCGCCGGCGGCACGCCCTGGAGCAGCAGCGTGGGCAGGGCGAGTTCCGGCGAGGCGAGCTCGGGGAAACGCACGCGCGCGATCATCCCCATGCCCACGGGCACGATCGCGTAGAGGAAGAGGCCGAGCGCGTTCAGGCCCACGCCCCAGCGCACGGCTGACGCATCGCGCGCGCCGTAGACCTTCTGCAGCAGCCCGGGCGACACGACGAACGCCGGCGCGAGCATCGCGAGATACACCCAGCCGGAGGCGCCGCCGCTCGTGAAGCCCCAGTAGGTCTCGGTGGGCTGCAGCGCCTCGATCGCCGGCCAGCCGCCGGCGGCCGACCAGGCGAAGGGCAGCGCGATGCCGAGGCCCACGAGCTTCACGGCGAGCTGCACCATGTTCACCCACGCCGACGTGAGCAGGCCGCCGGCGGCGAAGTAGGTCGTGACGACGACACCGCCGATGATGCAGCCCCAGAGCTTCGGCACGCCGGCGACGACGCCAAGAATCCACGCCAGCGCGATGAGCTGTCCGCTCAGGATGAAGAGGGCGCCCACCCAGAGCAGCAGGCCGATGAGCAGGCGTTCGGTGGGGCCGAAGCGGTGTTCGAGGTAGTCGCCCACGGTGCGCAGGTTGTGGCGCACGGTGATGCGGTGGATGGCCGGGCCGATCCAGAAGGCGAGCGCCACCGACCCGATGGCCGCCGAGCCCACCCACCACCAGGCGGAGAGCCCGTCGCGATACCCGAGGCCGGTCGCGCCCACCGTCGAACCGGCGCCGATGTTCGCCGCGAGCATCGTCGAGAAGACGAGCCCCGGGCCGAGCGATCGCCCGGCCACGAAGAACCCCTCCGCCGTGCGGACCTTGCGCCCGATCCAGAGGCCGAGACCGATGATGCCGGCCGAGTAGGCCAGCAGCATCATCAGGGTGCCGGTCACAGCAGGAAACCCGCGATCGTCGCGGTGACGAAGTTGGCGAGCGTGCCGGCCACCATCGCCCGGATGCCGAGGCGGGCCAGGTCATGGCGCCGGTTCGGCGCCAGCGCGCCGATGCCGCCGATCTGGATGCCGATCGAGCTGAAGTTCGCAAAGCCGCAGAGCGCGAAGGTGGCAATCGTGAACGACCGCGGATCGAGCACGTCCTTGAGCGGTCCGAGCTGCGAGTAGGCGACGAACTCGTTGAGCACCATGCGGGTGCCGAGCAGGTTGCCCACCGTGGTCGCATCCTGCCACGGCACGCCCATGCTCCAGGCGAGTGGCGCGAAACCCCAGCCGAGAATCTGCTGCATGCTCAGCCCCACGAGGCCGAGTCCGGCGTTGAGCATCGCGACGAGCGCCAGGAACGAGATGAGCATCGCACCGACGTTGAGCGCCAGGTGCAGCCCTTCGGCTGTGCCGCGTCCGGCCGCGTCGATGATGTTCACGTCGGTCTTCTCGACCTCGAGCGAGACGGTGCCCATCGTCTTCGGATGCCCGGTTTCCGGCACGAACATCTTCGCCATCATGAGCGTGCCCGGCGCCGTCATGATGACTGCGGTCAGCAGGTGGCGCGCTTCGATGCCGAACAGGATGTAGGCGGCCATGATGCCGCCGGAGATGTGCGCCATGCCGGAGGTCATGACCGTCATGAGCTCCGACCGCGTCATCTCTGGCAGGTAGGGGCGGATGGTCAGCGGCGCTTCGGTCTGGCCCATGAAGATGCTGGCGGCCACGTTCAGCGACTCGGCGCCGCTCGCTTTCATCACCCGGCGCATGCCGAAGGCGAAGAGCCGCACCACGAACTGCATCACGCCCAGGTAGTAGAGGATGGCGAAGAGCGCGGCGATGAAGATGATCGTCGGCAGCACCTGGAACGCGAAGATGACGCCGTACTGCGCGCCCTCCTCGCCGAGCACCGTCGTCATGATGCGCGGCCACGCTTCCTTGTTGCCGAGCGGCCCGAAGACGAAGCCGGCGCCGACGCCGGCGAAGTCGAGCAGGCGGTTGATGCCCTGGCCGAGCGCGATGAAGAGCTGCTGGCCGGGCGTCGTTTTCAGCACGAGCAGCGCGAAGAGCACCTGGAGCCCGAGGCCCCAGGCCACCGTCTTCCGGTCGATGGCGCCGCGGTCGGTGGACGACGCGAACGCGATGGTCAGGATGACGAGCAGGCCCACGAGCGACTGCACCTTGGGCGCCGCCGCCACGTAGGCGACGATGGCGGCGACGGCCGCGACGGCGAGGGCCGTGCCGGCTACGAGAAGGTGCTGACGGGTCCAGGGAGCGGTGGCCTCGGACGTGTCGTGTGCTGTGCTCATGCGACGACAGCGTATGTCGGCGCCGGGCCGCCTGTCACGCGGCCGGTCGCATCCCGGGCGCAGCCGCCGGCGCGGTCCCGAAGCCCTCACGTTTCATCCGCCCCCAGGAATGGTCGCCCTGGAAGTAGCGGACGAACGCCTTGAGGCGGAACCACACGGTGATCTGGCGGTAGCCGAACGGCTCGATGAAGGCGAAGACGACCAGGCGCAGCGTGTCCATCGGACGGCGGTAGCGGTGGAAGCTCACTTCCTCCATCAGGATGGCGGCGAGCGACAGCAGCGTGCCGAAGAGATACGCCGCCACGAAGAAGAAGAACGCGAACCGCGGCGAGAGCACCCCGGCGAGCGTGCAGAGCACCGTGATGACGAGGCCCACCGCCTCGACCACCGGCGCCAGCAGCTCGGCGAAGAGGAAGTAGGGCATGGCGATGAGCCCGGTGGCGCCGTAGCGCGGATTGAAGATGAGGGCGCGGTGCGCGACCATCGTCGAAATGAGGCCGCGATGCCAGCGCTCGCGCTGCCGGCCGAACACGGCGATGCTCGTCGGCACTTCCGTCCACGCCACCGGGTCGGGGATGAAGACCACCTTCGCGGCGGCGCCCTGTTCCTTGAGATACCGCTGCAGCCGCACGATGAGCTCGAAGTCTTCGGTGACCGTGCTCGTCGCGTAGCCGAGGATCTCGGTGAGGTAGTCGCGGCGGAAGAGGCCGAACGCACCCGAGATGATGAGGTTGCCGCCGAGCAGGTTCCAGCCGAGACGTCCGAAGAGGAACGCCCGCAGGTACTCGACCGTCTGGATGCCCGAGAGCCAGCGGCTGTCAACCCGCGCGTCGATGACGCGGCCTTCCTCGACCGTGCACGAGTTGACGACGCGGATGGTGCCGCCGACGGCGGCGATCTTCTGGTCGAAGAGGAACGGGCGGGCGAGGCGCAGCAGCGCATCGGGCTCGATGAGCGTGTCGGCATCGCAGGCGAGCACGTAGGGGAAACGCGCCGCGTCGAGGCCGACGTTGAGCGAGTCGGCCTTGCCGCCGTTCTGCTTGTCGACGACGAGCAGCTTGGTCCACGTCTTCGAGCGGTAGTAGGCCTTCACGCGTTCGGTGCGCAGACGCCGCATCACGGCGGGCGGCACTTCGTAGAGGTCGTAGGCGTCGAGCAGGCGCTGCATCGTGTCGTCGGTCGAGCCGTCGTTCACGAGCACCACTTCGAAGTACGGATACTGCAGCGTGAGCAGCGCCCGCAGGCTGTCGACGATCGTGACCGCCTCGTTGTGCGCCGGCACGAGGATGCTGACGCGCGGCACGGCCGACGAGGTGAGGCTGCGCGCCAGCACGTCTTCGCTGCCGAAGCGCCAGTGCGCGAAGAGCTGCGGCGCCGCCAGCACCAGCAGCAGCGCGAAGAACGAGTTGACGAGCAGCATGTACCAGAGGATGGCGACGTCGGCC
>CADEFD010000017.1 GCA_902826515.1 uncultured Acidobacteriota bacterium | reverse complement strand
CCACGCCGCCGCCGGGCACGATGCCCTCTTCGACGGCCGCCTTGGTGGCGTGCATCGCGTCTTCGACGCGCGCCTTCTTTTCCTTCATCTCGGTCTCGGTGGCCGCGCCGACCTTGATGACCGCGACGCCGCCCACGAGCTTCGCCAGGCGTTCCTGGAGCTTCTCGCGGTCGTAGTCCGACGAGGTCTCTTCGACCTGCATGCGGATCTGCTTGACGCGGCCTTCGATGGCCTTGCTGTCACCGCCGCCCTCGACGATGGTGGTGTTGTCCTTGTCGATCGTGACCTTCTTGGCCTTGCCGAGGTCTTCGATCTTGATGTTCTCGAGCTTCACGCCGAGGTCTTCCGTGATGGCCTTGCCACCCGTCAGCACCGCGATGTCCTCGAGCATGGCCTTGCGGCGGTCGCCGAAGCCGGGCGCCTTGACGGCGGCGGCGTGCAGCGTGCCACGCAGCTTGTTGACGACCAGCGTCGCCAGCGCCTCACCCTCGATGTCCTCCGCGATGATCAGCAGCGGACGGCCGAGGCGGGCCACCTGCTCCAGCACGGGCAGCAGGTCCTTCATCGAGCTGATCTTCTTCTCGTGGATCAGGATGACGGGGTTCTCGAGCACCACTTCCATGCGCTCCGGATCGGTCACGAAGTAGGGCGAGAGGTAGCCGCGGTCGAACTGCATGCCCTCGACCACGTCGAGCGTCGTCTCGAGCGTCTTGGCCTCTTCGACGGTGATGACGCCGTCCTTGCCGACCTTCTCCATCGCTTCCGCGATGATCGTGCCGATGGTGGTGTCGCTGTTGGCCGAGATCATCCCGACCTGCGCGATCATGTTGCCCTTCACGGGCTTGGCCATCTTCTTGATCTCGGCCGTCATGGCCTCGACCGCCTTCTCGATGCCGCGCTTCAGCTCCATCGGGTTGGCGCCGGCCACCACGTTGCGCGCGCCCTCGCGGTAGATCGCCTGGGCCAGCACGGTCGCCGTGGTCGTGCCGTCACCGGCCGTGTCCGACGTCTTGCTCGCGACTTCGCGCACCATCTGGGCGCCCATGTTCTCGAGCGGGTCCTTCAGGTCGATTTCCTTCGCCACCGTCACGCCGTCCTTGGTGATGGTGGGGGAGCCGAACTTCTTGTCGAGAACGACGTTGCGGCCCTTGGGGCCGAGGGTCACCTTGACCGCGTCGGCCAGCTGGTTCACGCCGCGGAGGATCGCCTGCCGCGACTGCTCGCCGTAAATAATCTGCTTCGCCATGTGCGCGTATCTCCGTTCGAACTGGTTTACTTCTCGACCACGGCGAGGACTTCGTCCTCACGCATGATGAGGTACTCGTTGCCGTCGATCTTGATTTCCTGGCCCGAGTACTTCCCGAAGAGGATGGTGTCGCCGGCCTGGACGTCCAGGGCCACCTTCTTGCCGTCCTTGTCGGGCTTGCCGGCGCCGACGGCGACGACCTTGCCCTGCTGGGGCTTTTCCTTGGCGCTGTCGGGGATGATGATCCCCCCGACCTTCTGTTCACCTTCCTCGATGCGCTCGACGAGGATACGGTCGTGCAGCGGACGCAGCTTCGTTGCCATATCTGGGACTCCGGTCATTCAATCTGCGGCCCGTCGGGGCCGCGAAGTCAGGATGTCGGACCACCGGAACGGCAACTCGCCGGCCGGGTGGACCCACCCGTGCGCTTGGCACTCGCCCCCAGCGGGAGCTAGCACTCGCGTCACTAGACTGCTAAGCGTAGCGACAAGCCGCAGGGGCTGTCAAGGGCGGGCAGAGCGCGTCAGGCGGCGGAGGAGCGGCGGACGCGGATCTTGAGCGCGGCCACCTTGCGGGTCAGGGTGTTGCGGTGCATGCCGAGGGCTTCGGCGGCCTTGCCGACGTTGCCCTCGCAGTGGGCGACGACCCGGGCGATGAAGCGCCGTTCGAACTCGCGCTGGGCGTCGTCGAAGTGCACGCCCTTGTCGACCATCTCGTTGACGATGCGGTCGAGCTCCTCACGCATTCGGGGTCTCCAGCGCGCGGCCGGTCAGCCGCGTGAAGGCGTCGAGGTATTTTTCGCGCGTACGCCGCACGACGTCATCGGGGAGCGTCGGCACGGGCGGCTGCTTGTTCCACTTGATCGACTCGAGATAGTCGCGCACGAACTGCTTGTCGAAGCTCGGCTGGGCGCCGCCCGGCGCGTACTGATCCTTCGGCCAGTACCGCGACGAATCCGGCGTCATCACCTCGTCGATGAGGAGCAGGTCGCCGGCGTCGGTCAGGCCGAACTCGAACTTGGTGTCGGCCAGGATGATGCCGCACGACTCGGCGTGGGCCACGCCGGCGGCGTAGAGCGCCAGCGTCAGCGTCTTGAGCCGCGCGAGCAGCGCCTCACCGACCACCGCCGCGGCTGCCGCTTCGGAGATGTTCTCGTCATGGCCGGTGTCGGCCTTGGTGGCCGGCGTGAAGAGCGGCGCGGGAAGGCGATCGGACTCGCGCAGGCCGGCCGGCAGCCGTACGCCGCACACTTCACCGGTGGCCACGTAGTCTTTCCAGCCGGAGCCGGAGATGTAGCCGCGGGCGACACATTCGACGGGCAGCGGCGTCGTCTTGCGCACGAGCATCGAGCGGCCGCGCAGCTGCTCGCGATGCGGCGCCAGTTCCGCCGGGAAGGCGTCGACGTCGGCTGATACGAGGTGGTTGGGCACGATGGTGCTCGTGCGGCCGAACCAGAAGTTCGACAGCTGCGTGAGCACGCGGCCCTTGTCGGGAATGCCGGAGCCGAGCACGTAGTCGAAGGCCGAGATGCGATCGGTCGCGACCATCAGCAGGCGGTCGCCGATCTCGTAGAGATCGCGCACCTTGCCCTGGCGGACGAGCGACAGACCGGGGAGCGACGTGGAGAGGAGTGGTGGGGCCAGTGACACGGTGAGCTCGCGCAGGAAGAACGTGCATCGTAGTCATTCGACGTGACCGGTGCAAGGCCCCGGGGCGGCGTCATGTAGTATGGTCGCACCCGATCGCGCTGGCGGCCGCCGCGGCCGCTCGGCCCCAACCCCATGCGACCGTGGCTCCGCAACACCGTCCTCGTCGCGCTGATGCTCGTCCTGGTCGGCGTCTTCCTCCGTAACGCGAATCTCGCGGAGGTCTGGCACGTCATGCGGACGGCGCATCCGGGCCTCGTCGCCGCCGGTGTGGCCTGCCTGTTCGCCAGCTACGCGCTGCGGGCGCTGCGCTGGCAGGTGATGCTCGCGCCGCTCGGCCGCACGCACTTCGCGCCGGCGTTCCGCGCCACCGTCATCGGCTTCGCCGCGTCGTTCATCCTGCCGGCGCGGGCCGGCGAGATTCTGCGGCCGTGGCTGCTCGCGCGGCGTGAAGGCCTCGACACCGCCGCGCTCATCACGACCATCGTCATCGAGCGTCTGCTCGACTTCGTCACCGTGCTGGTGCTGCTCGCCGCGTTCTTCACGTTCTTCGATCCGGGCCTCTCGGCGATGGACCCGGCGATGTTCCAGACGGTGAAGACGTGGGGCACGCGCGCCGGGTACGCCGCGCTCGCCGGCATGGCCGGACTGATGGGCGCCGCCGCCCGCCCGGATCTGCTCCTCCGCGTGGTCGACGCCGTCACCGGCTGGCTGCCCGCGAAGCCGCGCGCCCTCGTCACCAGCCTCGCCGGCCAGTTCGCCGCCGGTCTGGCCGTGGTGCGCGATCCGGCGCGCCTGGCGCTGGCGCTCGCCTGGTCGTTCCCGCTCTGGTTCATCATCGCGGCGCAGATCTGGCTGGTGTCGGTGGCGGTCGGCGTCACGCTGCCGCCCACCGGCGCGCTCCTCATCATGGCGCTCCTCGTCGTCGGCGTGGCCGTGCCGACGCCGGGCGCGGTGGGCGGCTTCCATGAGGCCTACCGGGTGGCCGCCACGGCGTTCTTCGGCGCCGACAACGACCACGCCGTGGGCGCCGCGATCGTCTTGCACGCGGTGGGCTTCGTGCCTACCCTGATAGCCGGGGCCTGGCTCATGGCCCGCGAAGGTCTGTCGCTGACGCACCTCGGCGCCGAGGCGAAACGCGCGAAAGACGAGGAGACACGCCCGTGAAGTGTCCGTACTGTGGCCAGCTCGGCGACAAGGTCGTCGATTCACGCGAGAGCAAGGAAGGCGATGTCATCCGCCGGCGGCGTCAGTGCCTGAACGGGGAGTGCGGCAAGCGCTTCACGAGCTACGAGCGCATCGACGAGATCCCGTACATGGTCGTCAAGAAGGACGGCACGCGGGAACGGTTCGAGCGGCAGAAGCTGGTGGCCGGCCTGCTCAAGGCGTGCGAGAAGCGGCCGGTCTCGGTGGCGGCCATCGAGGGGGTGGCCGACCGCGTCGAGGCGATGCTGCAGGATCGCGCCGAGAAGGAGATCGCCACCGCCGAGATCGGCGCCTTCGTGATGCAGGAGCTGCGGTCGCTCGACAAGGTGGCCTACGTGCGCTTCGCGTCCGTCTACCGCCACTTCCGCGACATCGGGGAGTTCATGACCGAGCTGAAGGATCTGCTCGGCGCGAAGGAGTAGGCGGCCCGCCGCCCAGCCCGCATGGCGACGCCTCTGCTCCCGCGCGCGGCACGGCCCGCGGCTCCGGCCGAGAGCGTGGCGGCGCGGCGTCCGTTCCGCGACAACCCGCGGCTCATCCTCCTCGGCATCCTGCTGCTGCTGGCGGCGCTCGCCAGCCTGGTCTGGCTGGCCAACCGCTCGGCGCGGCTGTCGCCTGATTTCCTGACCGGGTTCGTGCTCTACGCGCTCAGCGCGACCAACATCATGATGCTGCTCGCGCTGGGATTCTTCCTGGTGCGCAACGTCGTCAAGATCGTGGTCGAGCGGCGGCGGGCGCTGCCGTTCGCGCGTTTCCGCGCCAAGCTCGTCGCCCTGCTGCTCGGGCTCACGCTCGTGCCGGCGGTGCTCGTGCTGGCCGTCGGGTCGCAGGTCGTGCTCACGGCCGTGGATCGCTGGTTCAACGCGCCGATGGACGAAGTGCTCGCCTCGGCGAGCCGGATTGCCTCCGACTACTACCTCGAACGGCAGCGTGTCGTGAGCGACGAGGCGTCGCGGATGGCGCAGGCGCTCGCGCGCGTCGATCTCACCGACGTCGACGCGGTGCGGGCAATCGTCTCTCCCGACGTGACCGGCCGGCGCGTGGCGCTCGTGCAGGTGTACCGCATCGCCGACGGCGCCGCCGCGACGCCGGTGCTCGACGTCGCGAATCCGAGCCTGCCGGCCGGCTCGGCGCGGTCGGGGGCCGACCGTCTCGCCGCGCGCGCGATCGAGAGCGGCAAGCTCATCTTCGAGCCGGTGCCCGACGCCGGCGGCGAACTGCTGCGCGTCGCGCAGGCGATCCGCGCCCCGGACGGGCGGATGATGGGCGTCGTGCTCGCAAGCGACGTGCTCACCGGCGAGATGGCCGACCGCGCCCGCCGCATGACCAAGGCCTACGAAGACTACACGCAGCTCCGCGTGCTGAAGCAGCCGCTGGCCGGCGTCTACCTGTCGTTCTTCGTCATGGTCACGCTGCTCATCCTGGTGGGTTCGACCTGGATGGGCCTGTATCTCGCCAAACGCATCACGCGGCCGGTGCAGATGCTGTCGGCGGCGGCGCGCGAAATCGGCGCCGGCCGGCTCGAACACCGCATCGAGCACCAGGCCGACGACGAGTTCGGCCACATGGTCGAGTCGTTCAACGCGATGGCCGCGGACCTCTCGGCCCGCCAGCGGCGGCTCGAACGGGCGTCGCTCGATCTCGAGCAGCGGCACGAAGCCGTCGAGCGCCGTCACCGTTCGGTGGAGACGATTCTCGAGCGGATTGCCACCGGCGTCATCTCGATCGACGCGGCCGGACGCATCGGCCGCGTCAATTCGGCGGCGGCGCGGCTGCTCGCGCTGCCGGCCGGAGTCGAAGGGCGGCCGGTCGCCCAGGTGCTCGGCGCCGACCTCACGGCCGTGACCGCCGTGCTCGACGATGCCGCCCGGGCCCGCTCGGAGTCGGTGGCGCAGGAGGTGAGCATCACCCGCGAGGGCCGCGAAGTGACCCTCGCCGTGGCGGCGACGCGCCTGCACGGGGCGGCCGGGTTCGAAGGCACGGTGCTCGTGCTCGACGACGTGACGCCGCTCATCCGGGCGCAGAAGGTGGCGGCGTGGCGTGAGGTGGCGCGGCGGCTGGCGCACGAGATCAAGAATCCGCTGACGCCGATTCAGCTCTCGGCCGAACGCATGCAGCGCAAACTCGGCGAGGCCGGCGCGCCGCATGAGGCGCTCGTCAAGGAATGCACGAGCACGATCATCGCCGAGGTCGAATCGCTCAAGGGCCTGGTGGACGAGTTCTCGCAGTTCGCACGCATGCCGGCGCCGAAGGCCGTGCCGTCGTCGCTCAACCAGGCGGTGACCGAGGCGCTGACGCTCTACCATGGCCTCTTCCCGTCGCTCACGCTCGACATGGTGCTGGCGCCCGACCTGCCGCCCGTGCGCCTCGACGACGAGCAGATCAAGCGCGTCATCATCAACCTCGTGGACAACGCCGTCGAGGCGATGCACCGGCAGGGACGCATCGTGGTCGAGACGTCGCACGACCCGGTGCACAAGGTGGCGCGGGTCGTGGTGTCGGATGACGGGCCAGGCATCCCCGAGGCCGACCGCGACAAGCTCTTCCTGCCGTACTACTCGACCAAGGGCCGCGGCTCGGGCCTGGGCCTGGCGATCGTGCGCCGCATCGTCGCCGAACACGGCGGCAACGTCGAAGTGTCGGACAATAGTCCGACCGGCAGCCGGTTCACGATCGAGCTGCCGTGCTGACCTGACGCGCCATGGCTGCCATCCTGATTGTCGATGACGAACCCGGCGTGCGCTCCGCCCTCGGCGGGGTGCTGCGCGACGAGGGCTACACGGTGGAAGCCGTGGAGTCGGGCGAGGCGTGCCTCGAACGCCTCGTCGAGCAGGAGTTCGACGTCGTGCTGCTCGATGTGTGGATGCCCGGCATCGACGGCCTCGAGACGCTGCAGCGCCTGCGCGAACGGAAGATCGACAGCCAGGTCGTCGTCATCTCCGGACACGGCAATGTGGAGTCAGCCGTGCGGGCAATCAAACTCGGCGCCTTCGACTTCGTCGAAAAGCCGCTGTCGCTCGACAAAGCCGTGCTCGTCGTGCGCAACGCCCTGCGGCAGCGCGCGCTCGAGGTGGAGAACCGCGACCTGCGGGCGCAGGTCGATCGCCGCCACGTGATGGTGGGCGAGAGCCCGGTCATGCGCCACCTGCGCGAGCAGGTGCTGCTGGCGGCGCCGACCAACGGCCGCGTGCTCATCCTCGGCGAGAACGGCACCGGCAAGGAACTGGTGGCGCGCACGCTGCACGCGCACAGCCGCCGCCGCACCGGCCCGTTCGTCGAGGTCAACTGCGCGGCCATCCCCGAGGAACTCATCGAGTCGGAACTGTTCGGCCACACGAAGGGCGCCTTCACGGGGGCCGTGGCCGATCGCCGCGGACGATTCGAGCACGCCCACGGCGGCACGATCTTCCTCGACGAGATCGGCGACATGAGCCTGAAGACCCAGGCCAAGGTGCTGCGCGCGCTCCAGGAGCAGGCGGTGCAGCCGGTGGGCGGCACGGCGACCATCCGCGTGGACGTGCGCGTGGTGGCCGCCACGAACAAGGACCTGCAGGAAGAAATCCGCGCCGGGCGCTTCCGTGAAGACCTGTACTTCCGCCTGAACGTCGTGCCGATCTTCGTGCCGCCGCTGCGCGACCGCATGGAGGACATCCCGCGCCTGGCGGAACACTTCATGGCAACACTGTCGGCCGAGTACGGCCGGCGCGTGAAGCGCTTCGCGCCAGAGGCGATGGCGCGCCTGCAGCACTACGCCTGGCCGGGCAACGTGCGCGAGCTGCACAACGTGATCGAGCGCCTGCTCATCATGGTGCACGACCACACCGTGACGGCCGAAGACGTCAGCTTCATCGACGACGGCGGCGCGGCGGCGGCCGCACCCGGCGGCGCCACCGCCGGCCCGGTCGCGGCCCTCGCCGATGCGCGCGACGCCTTCGAGCGGGGCTACATCCTGCGCGCGCTGGCCGCCCACCAGGGCAACATCTCCCGCACGGCCGACGCCCTGGGCGTCGAGCGGAGCAACCTGTACAAGAAGATGCGCGCGTTCGGCATCGCCCCGTCGCGCCGCGAGCTCGAATGACCGGGCGGCCCTAGTCGGGCAGGAGCCGGGAGTCGAGGATCTTGTCGGGGTTCCACGCGGCGATGCGCAGGGCGCGCGCCGCCACGGCGGCGAGGGCCGCGGCCGGCACGAGCCCCACGACCTCACTGTCGGCCACCGCCACGCCGTGGCGCGCCGCTTCGCGCGCGACCGCGTCGAAGACGTCGGCGATCGGCGTGGCGTCGACGCGCGTGAGATTCATCGACACCTGCACGAGGCCGCGGGCCGGCAGGGCGACGGCCATCGCCTTCACGTGCGGCAGTCCGCCGCTGCTTTCGCGCACGGCCGCCGCCACGGCGGCGGCCACGTCGAGGCGGTCGGTGGCGAGGTTGATGTTGTAGGCGACGAGGATGCGGCGGGCGCCGACGGCGACGGCGCCGAAGGTCGGGTGGGGCGCCGGGGGCCCGAAGTCGGGCTGCCAGCCGGGCGACCGCAGCTTCTCGGCGAGGCCTTCGAATCGTCCGCGGCGCACCGCTTCGAGTCGTCGCCGGTGGGGCGCCGTGGCGGCCTCTTCGTAGAGCAGCACCGGGATGCCGAATCGTTCGGCGATGGCCCGTCCGGTGGTGCGCGCCGCTGCGACGGCCTCGTCCATGGTGGCGTGGCCCACGGGCACGAAGGGGACGACGTCGACCGCGCCGATGCGCGGGTGCGCGCCCTGGTGGCGGCGCAGGTCGATGGCCGGCATGGCCTCGTCGCAGAGGCCGAGGATGGCGTCCGTCAGGGCGGGGGGCTCGCCGACCAGCGTGAAGACCGAGCGGTGATGATCGGCGTCGCGATGTACGTCGAGCAGGCGCACGCCCGGCGTGCCCGACAGCCGCGCCGTCATCCGGTCGAGCACGCGCGGGTCGCGCCCGTCACTCACGTTCGGCACACACTCGAGCCAGGCCATCGGCGCGTTGTACCACAGCCGGCCGGCGCGCACCCAGGTGCTATACTCGCAGCGATTTGCAGGCATGATCGACCCGACGTCCGGTGACTCGCCGCTCGCTCTTCCGCTGACCGATGCCGAACGCGAGGCGCGCATCGAGGAGCTCCTCGTCTCGGGTCTCGACGAGTACTTCGCCGGCCGCATGGACCACGCCGTCAACATCTGGACGCGCGTGCTCTTCCTGGATCGCGCCAACGACCGCGCCCGTGCCTACATCGATCGCGCGCGCCGTGCGCAGGCCGAGCGGCAGCGTGAGTCTGAAGGGCTCATGCACCAGGGGCTCCAGGCGTTCGACGACGGCGATGTCGAAGGCGCGCGCCGGCTGCTGACCGCGGCCGTCGAACGCGGCGCGCCTCACGAACAGGCGCTGCCGGTGCTGCACCGGATCGGTCTGCTCGATGTGACGGCGTCCTCGGCGCAGTCGCCCGCACCGCGCGGACGCTGGCGGCGGACCGACCGGCCGTCCGCCGGCGCCGTCTCGTCGCGGCTCGGGCCGTGGCTCCTCGCGGCGGGTATCGCCGCGCTCGGCGGCATTGCCGTCGTGGTGTCGGAAGACCGCACGCCCTCGGCGCTTGCGACGTCGGCGATCGACGTGGGCACGGCGGCGCTGCCCGTGCCGGCCGCCTCCGAAGCGCATCTGTCGCGGGCGCGGCAGTTGTTCGAGGCCGGCAAACTCCCCGACGCCCTCCGCGTGCTCGAACGTATCGACGAGGGCGACGCCGCGTATGCCGAGGCGCAGGCGCTCCGTGGGCGGGTGCAGCGCGAGCTGCTCACCGCCGCCGGCCCTGGCAGCCGCGAGGCGGTGCAGCCATGAAGTGCCCGAAGTGTGCCTACGTCGGCTTCGAGGAGTCGGATCGCTGCCGGCACTGCGGCTACGACTTCTCGCTCATCGATCCGGCGCCGGCCGCCGCGGCGCCGTCGCCGTTGCGGATGGTCGAGTCGTCGCGTCACACGTCGTATCGCGAGCCGTCGCGCCCAGCCGCGGGTGAGGCCCCGCTCGGCGGCGCCGATGCCGCGCCGCTCGTCGACCTGCCGCTCGCGCCGCCCTCGCCGCCCGCGGCTGCCGATGCCGCCGCCGGAGCCGCCATCACCGCGCCGGCCGCGCCGCCATTGCCATCGCTGCCGCCGTCGCTCTTTGCCGACCCGCAGCCGCCGCCCGCCCGCACACCGCTCGCCGTGCGGCGCACCGCCGATCGCCCGCGCAGCCGCGCCACGCCGCACGTCGTGCGCCGGCCGCGGCCGGAGCTGCTCGAGACCTCGGCCGCTGCCGCCGGGCCTGACGCCGGCGTGGCCGAAGACACGGCGCCGGTGGCCGCGCCGCCGCTGGCGCGCGTGCTGTCGGTGGTCGTCGACGTGGCCCTCCTCGCCGGCATCGATGCCGCGGTGGTGTATCTCACGGCGCAGATCGCCAGCGTGCCGATGGGGCAGGTGATGACCCTGCCGCTCGTGCCGCTCGCGGCGTTCATCGTCGGCCTGAACGTCGCGTATCTTGCCGTCTTCACCGCAAACGGCGGCCAGACGCTCGGCAAGATGGCCACCGGGCTGCGCGTCGAGGCCACCGACGGCGCCCTGACCTTCGGCGGCGCGATTGTTCGCGTGGCAGCCGCCATCGCCGGCGGGCTCGTGGTGGGCGCCGGTTTCATTCCCGCACTGTTCCGCGCCGATCGGCGCGCCGTGCACGATCAGATCGCGCACACGCGCGTCGTCAAGGTCAGCGCATGATGAGTCGTCTCGCGCTCGCGTTCGCCAGCGCGGGTTATGCCGGCTTCTTTCCCTTCGCGCCCGGCACGGTGGGATCCGCCGTGGGCGTCGTCCTCTGGTGGGGCCTGCGCCGCGCCGGCGCCTCGATGGCCGTCGAAGTTGCGGTCGTCGCGGCGCTTCTCGTCGTGGGTGCCGTCGCGGCGACGGCGGCGGAAGGCGCGCTCGGGACGACCGATCCGGGCCCGGTCGTCATCGACGAAGTGATGGGCATGGGCGTGACGCTCATCGCCGCGCCCCTCACGTGGCCGACGGCGCTGCTGGGCTTCCTGCTGTTCCGCGTCTTCGACATCGTGAAGCCGCCGCCGGCGCGGCAGCTCGAGAAAGCACACGGCGGCTGGGGCATCATGCTCGACGATCTTGCCGCCGGCGTCTACGCCTGGGCCGCGTTGCAGGCCGCCCTGTGGATCGCGCCCGGATGGCTGGCGTGACCGCCGCCGGCCCGGCGCCGGCCACCGTGGCCATCGTCGCCGTGGGCAGCGAACTGCTGGCGCTCGGCCGAACCGACACCAACTCGCCGCATATCGCCGCGGCCATGCAGCGTCACGGGCTCGCCGTGCGCTTCACGACCGTGGTCGGCGACGATCTCGGCGACCTCACGGACGCCATGCGCCATGCCCTCGCGCGCGCCGACCTCGTGGTCTGCACGGGCGGGCTCGGACCGACCGACGACGATCGGACGCGCGACGTCGCGGCGGCCGTGCTCGGCGTGGCGATGTACGAGGACGCCGGTGTGCTCGCGGGCATCCGTGACCGCTTCGGGCGGCGCGGGCTGACGATGCCCGAGATCAACCGGCGTCAGGCGATGGTGCCGGCCGGGGCGACGGTCGTGGCGAACGAACGCGGCACCGCGCCGGGGTTGTGGATACCGGCGGACGGGCGCGCGATGCTGCTGCTGCCCGGGCCGCCGCGCGAGATGGTGCCGATGTTCGAGCACGCGCTGGCGGCGCACGTCGTGCCGCGGTGGGGCGGCGGGCTCATCCGGCAGCGGGCGCTCGTGGTCGCCGGACGCAGCGAATCGTGGGTGGACGAACGGGCGCAGCCGGTCTACGGCCCGTGGCGCGACGACGCGCTGGCGGTCAGCACGACCATTCTCGCGAGTCTCGGCACCGTGGAACTGCACCTGTCGTGTCATGGCACCGACGACGGCGTGCTGACGCGCCGCCTCGATGCCGCGGTGGCAGCGCTCGACGCCGTGCTCGGCGATGACGTCGTGAACCACGACGGGCGATCACTGGAGCGCACGGTCGGCGACCTGCTGGCGTCGCGCGGGTGGCGGGTGGCGCTTGCCGAGTCGTGCACCGGGGGCCTGGCAACCACGCGTCTCACCGACGTGCCAGGGGCGAGCGCCTGGGTGGATCGCGCGGTCGTGTCGTACAGCAATGCCGCGAAGATCGACGCACTCGGCGTGCCGGATGCGCTCATCGCCAGCCACGGCGCCGTGAGCGAGCCGGTGGCGGCGGCCATGGCGGAAGGTGTGCGGACACGCGCCGGCGTCGACGTCGCCCTGGCCATCACCGGCATCGCCGGTCCCGGCGGCGGCACCGCGGAGAAACCCGTCGGGCTCGTCTGCTTCGCGGTCACCGGCCCGCGCGGCACCGAATGCCGCACGTCGCGGTTCACCGGCGATCGCGCCGTCATCCGCTCGCTCGCCGCCACCACGGCTCTCGATCTGCTGCGGCGCTACGTCCGCGCGAGCGGCCTGCCGTGATCCTGTCGGCCTGCGCCGGGTACGCCATCGGCTCGCTGCCGCTCGGTTATCTCGCCGGCCGGCGCTGGGGCGGGGTGGACCTGCGCGCCGTCGGCAGCCGCAACGTCGGGGCCACGAACATGTATCGCGTCTCGGGCCCGCGGCTCGGCGTCGCGGTGATGATCCTCGACATGGCCAAAGGTGCGCTCGCCGTCGCGCTGACCTCGGCGGTCGTCGACGGCGCACATCCCGTGGCGGCCGGTGTCGCGGCCATCGCCGGACACGTGTATCCGGTGTGGCTGCGCGGCCACGGCGGCAAAGGGGTCGCGACGGCGTGTGGCGCTTTCGCGCTGCTGGCACCGCTTGCGACGCTCATCGCCGCGCTGGCGTTCGCGCTGACCGTGGCGCTGACACGCGTCGTGTCGGCCGGGTCGCTCGTCGCCAGCCTCACGTTGCCGGCCGCCGCCGCGCTCGGTGGCGCCGAGGCCGCGATCGTCCAGGGCAGCGCCCTCGCGGGCCTGCTCATCGTGTGGCGCCATCGCGGAAACCTGGCGCGCCTGTGGCGCGGCACGGAACATCGCCTGGCGCGCAAGAGGATTCCACATGCGTAGTGTCACCGTGGTCGGCGCCGGCAGCTGGGGCACCGCCCTCGCCGTCCATCTGGCGCGCGTCGGGCACCGGGTGCAGCTCTGGGCGCGCGATGCCGACCTCGTCGCCGAGATGAACGCGCGCCGCGCCAACGCCGTGTATCTGCCCGATATCGTTTTCCCGGACACACTCGAGGCGACCGCCGATCTGCCCGGCGCGCTCGCTGCCGCGCAGTTCGTGGTCGTCGCGGTGCCGTCGCACGGCCTGCGCCAGGTGCTGAGGCAGGGCGCGGCGCACGTCGATCGCGGCGCCGTGGTGCTCAGCGCGACCAAGGGTCTCGAAGACGGCTCACTGCTCCGCATGTCGGAAGTGATCCGCGCCGAATGGAGTCACGTGGACGAGGTCGCGGTGATCTCGGGCCCGAGTTTCGCGCGCGAACTCGCGCGCTCTCTGCCCACGGTGGTCGTGGTGGCGTCGGCCAATGAGGGCGCCGTGCGTCATGTGCAGGAGGAATTCCGTTCCGGCGCGCTGCGGCTCTACGCGAGCAGCGATGTCACCGGCGTGGAACTGGGCGGTGCGCTCAAGAACGTCATCGCCATTGCCGCCGGGGTCGTCGAAGGCCTTGGCCTCGGGCACAACGCGCTCGCCGCGCTCATCACCCGCGGCCTGGCCGAGATCTCGCGGCTCGCCGTGGCGGCGGGGGGCGAGCGCGACACGCTGGCGGGCCTCGCCGGCATGGGCGACCTGGTGCTGACCTGCACCGGTCAGCTCAGCCGCAACCGGCACGTGGGTCTGGAACTGGCGCGCGGGCGCACGCTCGCCGAGATCGTGGCCGGCATGAAGATGGTCGCCGAAGGCGTGAGAACGACGCACGCCGCGCTGGCGTTCGGCCGGCGGTTCGGCGTCGAACTGCCCATTGCCGCGCAGGTGGAGGCCCTTCTCGGCGGCCGGGTCGCGCCGGCCGCGGCCGTGGCCGACCTGATGGGCCGGCGCCAGCGCGCCGAAACCGAATAGGCGCCGCGATTCGGCCCCGGGGCAGTGCCCTGTTAAGATCGTGCGGATGGGTCTGCTCGATCGTCTCACACGGGGCCTGGCGCGCACGGCGGAGCGCCTCGCGCAGCGGTTCGATGACATCGTCGGCCGGGCCGACGCGCCCGGGCGTGAGACGGCGGCGCTCGACGTCGACACGGTCGAAGCCCTCGAAGAGCTGCTGCTCGGCGCCGACGTCGGCCTCGGCGCGACCAGCCGGCTCATCGAGGGGGTCACGAAGCGGCCGCGCACGGGCACCGGCCTGCGGGCGGCCCTCACCGAAGAGATTCGCGACATCTTCGCGGGCGTGACGGCTCCCCCCGTGCAGCCGGCCACGCCGCCGCGTGTCGTGCTCATCGTGGGCGTGAACGGCACCGGCAAGACAACCACGGTAGGCAAGCTCGCGAACCGCTTCCGGCTGGATGGCCAGAAGACGCTCATCTGCGCGGCCGACACCTTCCGCGCCGCCGCCGTCGACCAGCTCCAGGTCTGGGCGACCCGCGCCGGCGTGGACATCGTGCGTGCCAACGAGGGCTCGGATGCGGCCGCCGTCGTCTTCGACGCGCTCACGGCCGCGAAGGCGCGCGGTGTCGACACGGTGCTCATCGACACGGCGGGCCGGCTGCACACACGCGTGAACCTCATGGCGGAGCTCGAGAAGATCCGCCGCATCACCGCCCGGGAGGTGCCCGGCGCGCCGCACGAGGTGCTGCTCGTGCTCGACGCCACCGTGGGCCAGAACGGACTCGTGCAGGCCCGCGAGTTCGCCGCCGCGGCCGGCGTCAGCGGTGTCGTGCTCACCAAACTCGACGGCACCGCCAAGGGCGGCATCGCCGTCGCCATCGCGCACGATCTGTCGCTGCCCATCCGCTTCGTCGGCGTGGGCGAGGGCATCGACGATCTGCTGCCGTTCGACGCCGGCGCCTACGCCGACGCCCTGTTCCGGCCATCGTGGTAGACGACACGGCGATGATGCGGCGGGCGCTCTTCCACGCGGAGCGCGCCCTGGGTGCCACCGTGCCCAACCCGATGGTGGGCGCCGTCGTGGTCGATGGCGCGGGCGTCGTCGTCGGCCAGGGGTATCACGAGCGGGCGGGGCAGCCGCACGCCGAAGTGATGGCGCTCGATGCCGCCGGCGCGCGCGCGCAGGGCGCCACGCTGTATGTGACGCTCGAGCCGTGCTGCCACGTGGGCCGCACCGGCCCCTGCACCAAGCGGATTCTCGCCTCCGGCATCTCGCGCGTGGTCGCGGCGACGCTCGATCCGTTCCCGCGCGTCTCGGGACAGGGCGTGCGCGAACTGCGCGAGGCCGGCCTGGTCGTGGACGTCGGCCTCGAAGAAGCTGCCGCGCGCCGTCTGAATGCCGCCTACCTCCTGGCCCAGGAGCGGCAGCGGCCGCTGGTCGCGCTCAAGGCGGCCACGACGCGTGATGGCCGGATCGCCGCGAGGCGCGATCGGCCAACCGTCATCTCGGGTGGCGCGGCGGCGCGCCGCACGCAGAGGCTCCGCGCCGCGGTCGATGCGATAGCCGTGGGCGCCGGCACGGTGATCGCCGATGATCCGCGTCTCACCGCGCGCGACGTCGTACGGGCGCGGCCGCTCACGCGCGTCGTCTTCGACCGCGCGCTCGAGACGCCGCCGACGGCGCGCGTCTACGCCCGCGATGCCGGCGGGCCGGTCATAATGATTGCGGATCCGGCCGCGATGGCCGCGTACCCGGAGCGCGTGGAGCGCCTCGCGCTGGCCGGCGCGGAACTCGTGCCGGCCGGGTCGCTCGATGCGGCGGTGCGGGCGCTGCTGGCGCGCGGCATCCACACGCTGCTCGTCGAAGGCGGGGCCGCGCTGCACCGCAGTTTCTGGGAGGCGGAGCTCGTCGATCGCCTGCACCTCATCGTGGCGCCGGCGCGGCTGGGCGAGGCGGCGGTGCCGCTCTTCGACGGCCTCGCCGTGCCCTGGTCCCGGCTGTCACGCGTGACGAGCGTGCCGTGCGGGGCCGATATGTGGATGGACGCCGATGTTCACTGGGATCGTTGAGCAGGTCGGCCAGCTGGCCGAAGTGAAGCCGATGGCCGGCGGGTTCCGCGTGCGGATCGAGACGCCGCTCGCCGCCGAGACCGTGCCGGGCGACAGCATCGCGGTGGGCGGCGTGTGCCTGACCGCGCTCGTCGTGGCCAACGGCGAGGTTCACGCCGACATCGGCCCCGAGACGGCCCGGATCACGACGCTCGGTTCGCTCGCCCGCGGCCAGCGGGTCAACCTCGAACGGCCGCTGCGCGCCGATGCCCGCCTCGGCGGGCACTTCGTGCTCGGCCACGTCGACGGCGTCGGCGTGGTCGAAGAGACCCGGAGCGAAGGCGACAGCCTCTGGCTCACCATCAGCTTTCCGCCGTCGCTGTCGGCGCTCTTCATCCGCAAGGGCAGTGTGACGGTGGACGGCGTGAGCCTCACCGTGGCGGGCCTCGACGAGCGCCGCTTCGACATCCAGGTCATCCCGTATACCCGCCAGCACACGACGCTCGGCGAGCTGCGTCCGGGCGACCGCGTCAACCTCGAGTGCGACGTGCTCGGGAAATACGTGCTGCGGGCGACGGAGATCGCCGGGCTCGCCGATCTCCGCCGGCGCTGAGGCGCCTTGTCATGGCCACGACCACGAAGAAACGTTCGTCCACTCCCCGCCGCGCGGTGCGGTCCACCCGGCGCGCCGCCCCCTCGCGCAGTTCGGCGGCGTTCTCGAGTGTCGAAGACGCGGTCGCGGCCATCCGCCGCGGCGAGATGGTGATCGTCGTCGATGACGAGGACCGCGAGAACGAAGGCGACCTCACGGTGGCGGCCGAGAAGGTCACGCCCGCGATCATCAACTTCATGATGACCGAGGGCCGCGGTCTCATCTGCATGCCGATGACGGCCGAGCGGCTCGACGCACTCGAGATCCCGCTGCAGGTGCCGGCCGGCCGCAACACCACGGCGTTCGACACCGCGTTCTGCGTCGGCATCGAAGCCCGCCGCGGCGTCACCACGGGCATCTCCGCGGCCGATCGCGCCCGCACCATCCAGACCGCCATTCATCGCAAGACGCGGCCGACGGACCTGGCGCGGCCCGGTCACGTGCTGCCGTTGCGGGCCCGCGACGGCGGCGTGCTCGTGCGCGCCGGACAGACCGAAGCCGCCGTGGACCTGGCGCGCGCCGCCGGGCTCTACCCGGCGGGTGTCATCTGCGAGATCGCCAAGGCCGACGGCAGCATGGCGCGGGTGCCCGACCTCGTGAAGTTCGCGCGCCGGCACAAGCTGAAGCTCATCACCGTGGCGGCGCTCATCCAGTACCGCATGCGGCACGAGCGGCTGGTCACCAAGGTGGCGGACGCCACCATGCCCACGGTGCACGGCGCCTTCCGCATCCACGCCTACGAGAGCCCGCTCGACGGCGAGACACACGTGGCGCTCGTCTGCGGCGACATCGGCGACGGCAAGGACGTGCTCGTCCGCGTGCACTCGAAGTGCCTGACGGGCGACGTGTTCCATTCACTGCGCTGCGACTGCGGGCCGCAGTTCGACGCCGCCATGCAGCGCATCGCCGCCGAAGGCCGCGGCGTACTGCTGTACCTGAACCAGGAGGGCCGCGGCATCGGCCTCGGCAACAAGATCCGCGCCTACGCGCTCCAGGACCAGGGGCTCGACACCGTGCAGGCGAACGAACGCCTGGGCTTCAAACCGGACCAGCGCGACTACGGCATCGGCGCCCAGGTGCTGCGTGACCTCGGCGTGCGCACGATGCGCCTGCTCACGAACAACCCGCGCAAGTTCGTCGGCCTGCAGGGCTACGGTCTGGCGGTGGTCGCCACGGTTCCGCTCGAGATTGCACCCTCTGACACGACCCGCGGCTACCTCACGACGAAGAAGCGGAAGCTCGGGCATCGCCTGACCAAGGTTTGACCGGCCCCCTGAAAGTCCAGTAGGATAAGGGTTTGTCCGTATGTTCGACGCCCTGAGTAACCGCCTGCAAGACGTCTTTCAGTCCCTGAGAGGCGAAGTCCGCCTCACGCCAGAGACGACTGAACGGGTGCTGCGCGAAATCCGCGTCGCCCTCATCGAAGCCGACGTCAACCTGCAGGTGGTCAAGGCCTTCGTCGATCGCGTCCGCGATCGGGCCTCGGCGCAGGACGTCCAGGCCAGTCTCAGCCCCGACCAGCAGGTCGTCAAGATCGTCCGCGACGAACTGCTCGCGCTCTTCGGCGACGCCAGGGGCGGCCTCTCGACCGGCGGTGCGCGCCCGAAGGTCATCCTCATGCTCGGCCTGCAGGGCTCGGGCAAGACGACCACCACCGGCAAGCTGGCGCGGATGCTGGCCAAACAGGGCAAGTTCCCGCTGGTCGTCTCGACCGACGTGCGCCGCCCGGCCGCCATCGAACAGCTCACGGTCGTCGCCGGCAAGGCCGGTGTGCGGGTGTTCGATCCGCCCGGCGATCTCGACCCGGTGTCGCGCGCGCGCGGCGCCCTCGTCGAAGCCCGCAACACCGGCTGCGACGTGGTCATCGTCGACACCGCCGGCCGCCTGCACATCGACGACGAGCTGATGGGCGAACTGGTCGCCATCAAGGACGTCGCGAAGCCCTCCGATCTGCTCTACGTCGCCGACGCGATGACGGGGCAGGACGCCATCCGCAGCGCCGGCGAGTTCAACCGCCAGGTCGGCGTGACCGGCGTCGTGCTCTCGAAGATCGACGGCGACTCGCGTGGCGGCGCCGCGCTCTCGGTCGTCTCGGTCGTCGGCGTGCCGATTGCGTTCGTGGGCGCCGGTGAGCGCCTCGAAGACCTCGACGCTTTCCACGCCGATCGCTTCGTGTCACGCCTGCTCGGCATGGGCGACGTGCTGTCGCTCATCGAGAAGGCCGAGGAGGTCGTGGACTCGTCCACGGCGGCCAGCCTCGAAGAGAAGATCCGCAAGAACACGTTCAGCCTCGCCGACTTCCGCGATCAGCTCCGCACGATCCGGAAGATGGGGCCGCTCGAACACATCATGAAGCTGCTGCCCGGCATGGGCCAGCTCAAGGAACTCGGCGCGCAGAAGCCCGACGAAAAGCAGCTGCGCCGCGTCGAGGCGATCATCAACTCGATGACGCCGGAAGAACGCGAACACGCCGAAGTCATCGACGGCAGCCGCCGCAAGCGCATCGCGCGCGGCAGCGGCACGTCGGTCGAAGACGTCAACCGCCTGCTCAAGCAGTACGACGAGATGCGGAAGATGCTCAAGATGGTGGGCCAGATGACGGGCGAGGCCGTGCCCGAGGCTCCCAGGAAGAAGAAGAAGAAAGGGCCGTTCAGCTTGATGCGCTAGCCGGAGGTCCGGCTGGCCAGGACGAGGACACTACCTATGTTGGTCATTCGCATGCGTCGCACGGGGTCGAAGAAGCGTCCCCACTACCGGGTGGTCGTCACCGAGCGGCGTTCGCCGCGCGAGGGCGGATTCATCGAGACGCTGGGGTTCTACAACCCGCGTACCAAGCCCGCCGTGGTCGACGTGAACAAGGCGCGCATCGAACACTGGATTTCGCAGGGCGCGCGCCCGTCCGACTCGGTGCGCACGCTGCTGGCGAAGCACGTCACCCGCGACCTCGGCGCCGTCGTGGCGCCGGTGGAAGCCGCGGCCACCGCGCCGCAGGCGTAACGGGAGCTGACGCCGTGGCCGAGCTCAAGACTCTCGTGGAAACCGTCGCGAAGGCGCTGGCCGATGAGCCGGACGCCATCGAGGTGGCGCAGGGGGAGCGGCGGGGCGGACTCTACTTCGAACTGCGGGTGGCGCCTGGCGATCTCGGCCGGGTGATCGGCCGGCAGGGACGGACGGCTGCCGCGCTGCGCACGCTGCTGGCGGCGGCCGCCGACGTGGATGGAACCAAGATCCAGCTCGACATCCGCGACGTCGACGGCCAGCGCTGAGGCGCCGGCGGCGACGTGGGACGCGATGCTCCTCGTGGGCGTCGTGGCCCGCACGCAGGGCATCAGGGGCGAAGTGGTCGTCAATGCGACGACCGACTTCGTGGACGACCGGTTCGGTGAAGGCGCCGAACTGTTCGGGCGGCCGATGCCGTCCGGCCCGGTCGAACGGTTGACGATCGCGCACTTCAGGATGCACCTCGGGCGACCGGCGGTCATCTTCAGCGGCGTGACCTCGATCAACGACGCCGAGCGGTTCACCGGCTGGGAGCTGCGGGTGCCGGCGGACACGGCACGCATCCTTCCGCCGCACGTCTACTACCACCACGAACTGGTGGGGTGCGAGGTGCGCACGGTGCAGGGCGAACACGTGGGCACCGTGGCCTCCGTGGATGGCGACGGGGCCGCCGTGCGGCTCGTGGTGGCCGCACCCGGCGGGCAGGTGCTCGTGCCGCTCACGCAGGCGTTCTGCACGGTGGACGTCGGCGCGCGCCTCATCACGATCGACCCGCCCGAGGGGTTGCTCGAGGTCAACGGCGGCTGGCGGGCGTGACGATGGACGGTCCGCGGATCGTGGTGTTCGACATCGTCACGATCTTCCCGGCGATGATCGATGCCGGGCTGGCGGAAGGGGTGGTGGGCCGGGCCCGCGCCCGCGGCCTGCTCGACGTGGCCGTGCACGATTTGCGGAGCTTCACGACGGATCGACATCACGTCGTGGACGACATGCCGTTCGGCGGCGGGCCGGGCATGGTGATGAAGGCCGAACCGTTCCACCTCGCGGTGGAGGCGATTCGGGAGCGCCGGGGCGGGCCCGGGCTGGTGGTGATGACCTCACCGGCCGGCCGGCGGTTCGACCAGGCGGCGGCGGAGCGGATGGCGCGCGAAACGAGCGTGACGTGGCTCTGCGGCCGATACGAAGGGGTGGACGAGCGGCTGGTCGACGCCGTCGGCGCCGAGGAATGGTCGATTGGCGACTACGTCCTCAGCGGCGGCGAACTCCCGGCCCTCGTGATGCTCGACGCGATTGCCCGGCTCGTGCCGGGCGTGGTCGGTGACGAACGGTCGGTGTCGAACGACTCGTTCTCCGCTGGCCAGTTGGACTACCCGCACTACACACGGCCGGCCGTGTGGCGGGGACGGGCGGTGCCCGAGGTGCTCCTGTCGGGGCATCACGGGGAAATTGAACGGTGGCGCCGCGAGGCGGCCGACACGCGCACCCGCGCGCGCCGGCCGGACCTGCTCAGTGGAACGCCGGGGTTGGTGGAAGGGAAGGGCGAGGACCGATGAACGCAGTGGAAATGATCGAGAAGGCGCAGACGTTGACGCGGCCCGCGATGCAGGCCGGCGACACGATCAAGGTGCACGTCCGGGTCAAGGAAGGCGACAAGGAGCGTGTCCAGATCTTCGAGGGCATCGTCATCAACCTGCGCCGCGGCGGCACGCGCGCGTCGTTCACCGTGCGCAAGGTGTCGTTCGGCCAGGGCGTCGAGCGCATCTTCCCGCTGCACTCGCCGATCGTCCAGAAGATCGAAGTCGTGCGTTCCGCCAAGGTCCGCCGTGCCAAGCTCTACTACCTGCGCGACCTCAAGGGCAAGGCGGCCCGCATGAAGGAAGTCCGCAAGAACCCCGCCTAGGCACCACCGCGCGCCGGGTCATGGCGAAAGCGCGTGCCCGGCGCACGATCGAGAACCACTACCGGCGATACGGCTTCGGCCTCATCGCCGGGGTGGACGAAGTGGGGCGCGGCTGCCTGGCCGGCCCCGTCATGGCCGGGGCGGTGGTGCTCGACCCCGCCCGGCACATCCCCGGTCTGGCCGATTCCAAGCTCCTGACCGCGGCGGCGCGCGAGCGCCTGTACGTCCTCATCACCGCCCGGGCGCTCGCCTGGGCGGTCGGCATTGCAGACCCTCCCGAAATCGACCGATACAACATCCATCGCGCGTCGTTGCGCGCCATGGCACGGGCCGTGGCCGCCCTGGCGCCGCAGCCCGACCTCGTGCTGGTCGATGCCTTCCGGATCGAGGGCCTGCGGATGGCGCAGCGTGCCGTGGTGGGAGGCGACCGGGTGTCGTCGGCCATCGCCGCGGCGTCGATCGTCGCGAAAGTCACCCGCGACCGGCTCATGGACGACCTCCATCGGGCCGATACCCGGTATGGCTTCGATCGGCACAAGGGGTACGCCACCGCGGCGCACCTCACGGCGGTCGCGCAGCATGGTTATTCCGAGGCACACCGGCGGTCGTTCAAGCCGGCGTCGCTGTTTGATACTCTGGACTGAGGGCGAGGCATCGTGGCGCCATTCGATCGCGAAGGGGCTCTGAAGCGGGCGGAAAAGGCCCTGCGCCTGGGCAAGGTGGACGCAGCCATCGACGAGTACCAGGCGCTGGTCCTGGCGCAGCCTCGCGACTGGAACAGCGCCAACGCGCTCGGCGATCTCTTCGTGCGAGCCGGCCAGCTCGACAAGGGCGTCGAGCAGTACACGCGCATCGCCGACCACCTCGCCGACGAAGGCTTCTACCCGAAGGCCTCCGCGCTCTTCAAGAAAATCCTCAAGGTCAAGGCCACCGACGAATACGCGCTCATCCGCTCGGGTGACGTGGCCTCCAAGCAGGGTCTGCTCGCCGACGCGAAAGCCGCCTACCAGACGGTGGCCGACCGCCGCCGCAAGATCGGCAACATCCGCGGCGCCGCCGAGATGGCCGTCCGCCTCGGCATGGTCGATCCGGAGGACTACGGCGCCCGTTTCACGGCCGCAAAGGCCGCCCGGGACCTCGGCGACACCGACACCGCGATGCGCGAGTTCAAGGCGGTGGCGGAGTGGTTCACGAAGGAGAGCCGCGTCGAGGACGCCCGCTCCGCGTACCGCGATCTGCTCGAGCTCGACCCGACCGACGACGACGCGCGCGCCCAGGTGCTGGCGGCCGACATCGCGAGCGGCGAGTTCGCCCGCGCCCTGGCGTGGGCCGCATCACCGGCGGAGCTGCGGCAGCTGGCGAGTGCCCTCGAAGCCGCCGGCCAGCACAACGAGGCGCTCTCGGTGCTGGGCCGCGTGGCCGACATGGACGCGTCGGACGTCCAGGCCCGCGTGCAGCTCGTGCGCGCGCACATCGGGAACGGCGATCTCGGCACGGCGCGCCGCTACCTCACGTCGGAAGTGGTCGCGGCGGATCCCACCCTCTGGATGGTGGTGGCCGAGGCCGAGCTGAAGCAGGGGCACCTCGACGAAGGCAAGGCGGCGGTCGCCAGCGCGCTGGCCGCCGATCCGACGCAGCGCGAAGCGGCGATCGCGATGGCCTGCCGCCTCGCCGAACACGACGCCGACTCCGCCTACCCGGGTATCGAAGCAGTGGCGGATGCCGCCGTCGCCGACGGCGACTACGCGGCCGCCGCCGCCGCGCTGCACGAGTTCGTGACGCGCGTGCGCCGCCACATCGTGGCCCTGATGCGTCTGGTCGAAATCTGCGTCGACGGCGGCCTCGAAGCCACGATGTATTCCGCCCAGGCGCAGCTCGCCGACGCCTACCTCGATGCCGGCCGCGGTCTCGAGGCGCGCATCATCAGCGAGGATCTCGTGGCCCGCGAGCCGTGGGATACCGCCAACATCGCGCGGTTCCGCCGCGCCCTCGAGATGCTGGGCGAGTCCGACCCGGACGCCATCATCGCCGACCGCCTCAGCGGCGACAGCCCGTTCCTGGCCACCAACAAGATGGACCTGAACGAAGGCATCACCTTCGACGACCCGATCGAGATTCCCGAGCCGGCCGTGGCCGCGAGCGACGACAGCGAGATCGACCTTTCCGACGAGCTGTCGGCGCCGAAGGCGGGGAAGGCCGCGAAGGCGAAGAAGCCGCTGCGCCCGGCCGACGCGGTGCTCGAAGCCGGCCGCGCGCAGGACGAAAGCCTGGCCGCCGAGCAGCTTCGCCTGGGCCTGACCTATCGCGACATGGGCATGCTCGACGACGCGATCCAGTCGCTCGAACTTGCCTCGCGCTCGTCGCGCCAGCGCTTCGAGGCGGCGTCGGTGCTCGGTCGCCTGCAGGCGGAGCGCGGCAACCGCGCCGCCGCCCTCGAATGGTTCGAGCGCGCCGCCGAAGCGCCGGCGCCCACGGTGGACGCCGGGCGCGCGCTGCTCTACGACCTGGCGAGCGTGCTCGAGGATCTCGGCGAGACCGCGCGCGCCCTGGCGGTGTTCGGCGAACTCCAGGCCGATGCCCGCGGGTTCCGCGACGTCACCGCCCGCATCGAACGACTGAGCCGCGCCCAGGTCCGGGGCTAGGCCCGGCGTGCGTCGCCTCCTCATCATCGCGGTGCTCATCGAGCTGGGCCTGCTGCTGATCGTGGTGCCGTGGTCCACCTACTGGGAGCGCAACTACTTCGCCCAGATCTCGCCGCTGGTGCAGGCGATCGTGACGAACAACTACGTGCGCGGCGCCATCACCGGCCTCGGCGCCGTGAACGTGCTCGCGGCCCTGGCTGATCTCGCCGCGCTCGTGCGCCGCCGCCGCACCTCGTGACAACGCGCGTGCCGGCTGCCTCGCGCCTCGGCATCGTGAGCGATCGCCGGCGGCTCGCCGCCGCCGCCGGCCGTCCGCTGCACGACGCGCCGGTGCTGCTGGCCGCGCAGGTCGAGGCCGCGGCGGCCTGCGGCGTCGGCTTCTTCCAGGTGCGCGAACCCGATCTCGGCGGCGCCGCGCTGCTTGCCCTCACGGCCCGCCTCATCGCCATCGCCGGCAGTCGGACGCGGATCGTCGTGAACGACCGTGCCGACGTGGCGGTGGCCGCCGGCGCCGCCCTGCACTTGCGCCACGCGTCGATGCCCGCGGCGGCGGTCCGTGCCTGGCTGCCGGCCGGCACGTGGGTCACGCGCGCCGTGCATGCGGTGCACGACGTGCACGCGGCCGGTCCCGTGGACGCCCTCATTGCCGGCACCGCCGCGCCCACGGTGTCGAAGCCCGCCGGCAGCCGCACGCTGGGCCCCGGCGGGCTGGCCGCCCTCGTGGCCGCGAGTCCGGTGCCGATCTTCGCCATCGGCGGTCTCGGGCCCGCAGAGTGGCGGTGGGTGGCCGCCAGCGGCGCCTTCGGCATGGCCGCGATTGGGATGTTCCTGCCTCGGCCGGGCGAAGATCCCGGCGCGGCCGTGCGCCGGGCCGTGGACGAATGCCGCACCGTGATTGACTGACGGGTGAGGCGTTACTAACATCGATGGATTGGGGCCGGCGCCCCGGCCGAAACGGATGACTGTGGTGCTCGAGACGGCGGAAGACTTCGGACTCGCGTTGCGGACGACGCGCGAGGCGGCCGGCCGTACGCTGCGCGACGTGGCGGATGTGACGAAGCTCGGCGTGCGCACGCTCGAGGCGCTCGAGAAGAATCAGATCGACCGTCTGCCGCCGGGTATCTTCCGTCGCGCCGTCGTGCGCGCCTACGCGCGCGAAGTCGGCCTCGATCCCGAAGAGACGCTGCGCGTCTTCCTGCTCCGCCATCCCGACGCGCTGCCGCCGCCGGGGCCGCCGCAGGGGCCGGTGGCCGATCTGCCGGTGCGGCCGCGCGGCTGGACGTCGGTCGTCATCACCGGCATCGCCGTTGGCGTCATCGTGGCGCTCGTCGTGGCCGCGTATCTGCTGTGGCCGCGTCCCGCGCAGGTCGGGCAGATGCCGCGCGATGCGGCGCTCGCCGCCGCGACGAGTCAGGGACGGGCGCGCTGATGGACTGCGGACTGAAGACGCTGCTGCTCGACAGCTTCCGGAAGCCCGACGTCCCGCGCGAGGTGCGGCTTGACGCCGCGCTCGGGCAGGTGGCGCCGCGCGGCCAGGAACAACTGGCGCTGCTCGTGCTGCTCGTGGACGACCCCGATGCGGAGGTGCGCGCGGCGGCGGAGCAGACGCTCACCGCGATTGCGCCGGCGCGGCTTGCCGCCGTGCTCGCCCGATCCGACACACCCGCCGAACTCGTGCGCTATTTCGCCGGCCGCGGCATCGCGCCGGTGCCGGGGCCCGAGACCTCGGCCGTCGAAGACGAACCGCCGCTGCTGCAGGCGCCCGGCGATGCGTGGGACACGATTGCCGAGACCGCCGACGGCGAGGCGCCGGCCGAGCTCGGGCAATCGATCACGCAGCAGATTCAGCAGATGAACGTGGTCGAGCGCGTGCGCGCGGCGATGAAGGGCTCGCGCGAGGTGCGGGCGCTGCTCATCCGCGATCCCAACAAGATGGTGTCGTCGGCCGTGTTGTCCTCGCCCAAGCTCACGAACGCCGAGGTCGAGAGCTTCGCGAAGATGGCCAACGTCGCCGAGGACGTGCTGCGGGCGATTGGCCAGAACCGCGCCTGGGTGAAGAACTACGGCGTGGCCGCGTCGCTCGCGCGCAATCCGAAGACGCCCGTCGCGATGTCGATGAACCTGATGCAGCGGCTCATCGATCGCGACGTGCGGGCGCTCTCCATCGATCGCAACGTGCCCGAAGCGCTGCGCCTCGCCGCCAGGAAGCGCCTCGTGAAGTCGTCAGCCGGCTAACGGGGGCGCGTCGCCGGGCGGCTGCCGCGCGCCGCCGGCCGGGCGGCTGTCGCACGTTTCGGCGCCGAGGGGGTCTTCGCGGCCCGCGCCGGTGCGGCGGCGCTCTTCACGCCCCATTCCGACCGCATCTGCGCCAGACCGTCCATGTAGACCGCGGCCTTCTCGCGTTCGTCGTCGCTCGGCAGGCCTTTCAGCAGGTCGATGGCGCGATCGAGATCACGCGCGACGGTCGCCTTGGAGGTGGCGTAGTACAGCTTCCTGATCTCGGCCAGCGCGTCGGGGGTTCGGCTCATCGTGTTGTCACCTGCAGTCCTTCCGTGTCGATGCCGGCCTCCAGCACGCGGGCGCCGGCCTCACGCCAGGCCGTCCGGATGGCGTCCACGCGGTCGGGCGGGGCGAGCGCGAAGAGACAGCCGCCGCCGCCAGCGCCGCACACCTTGCCGCCCCACGCGCCGGCGTCGCGCGCCTGTGCGAGCAGCGCGTCGATGGTCGGCGTGGTGACGCCCGGGGCGAGCCGTTTGCGCGTCGTCCACTCGTCGACGAGACAGGCGCCCGCCGCCTCCCAGTCGCCCGCCACGAGTGCGGCGCGCATCCGCGCCGTGGCCTCCACGATCGCGTCGAAGGCGGCCGTGACGGCCGCGTCTCCATCGATGCGGCGCTTCGTGATGTCCCAGTTGTTGATGCCCGACTGGCGGGGCGCCCCGGTGTAGCAGAGGGCGAGTCGCGCCGCGAGCGCGTCTGCCGCCACCGGCAGGCCGACGCGGGTGACGCCGAAGGGCCCGAGTTCCACCGCGGCCACGCCGCCGTACAGCGCTGGTCGGTAGTCCTGGAGCCCCGTCGGCACGCGGATCACCTGCGCCTCGACGTTTTTCGCCGTCTCGAGGATGCCCTCGTGGTCCAGATTCCGTCCGGTCCAGGTGGAGAGCGCCGCCGTGACGGCGATGTTCAGGGCCGACGACCCGGCGATGCCGGCGCCGGCGGGCGAGTCGCTGCGCGTCGTGACCGTCAGGCCGCGCGCTCCGAACGCGTGTGTGAGCCGGGCCAGGAGCGGCAGGGTCGTCTCGCGCGGCAGGGCGTCGAACGCCAGCGGCGGGGTGGTGACGCCGAGGTCTTCCGAGACGAGCACGACCGCCTCGTCGCGGCGCGGCTCGAGGCGCACCGACGTGCGGATGGTCAGCGCGGCGTTCAGGGTCTGGGCGCCGGGGTGGAACAGGTAGAGCGGCCAGATGTCGATGGTGCCGCCGGCGAGGTCCACTCGCGTCGGGGCGGAAGCGGTCACGGTCACGGCGGAATTATAATGCTCGCACTCGCATGCCGATGCCGCTACGTCGACGCGTCGGGCAGGTGCTCATCGGGAGCTTCACCGGTCACGCGGTGCCCGTGGAGCTCACCGCCCTCGCCAGGGAATTCGATCTGGGCGGCGTCACGCTGTTCGCGCGCAACGTCGAGAGTCCCGAACAGGTGCTCGAGGTCGCGCTCACGGTCGAAGCGCTGGGCGTCGGCGCGCCGGCCTGGGTGAGCGTCGACCAGGAGGGCGGCCGCGTGGCCCGTCTGAAGGCGCCGTTCACCGTGTGGCCGCCGGCCGCCACGCTCGGACGGGCCGCCTCGCCCGAACTCGCCACCCGCTTTGCCACGGCGCTCGCGCGCGAACTCCGCGCCGTGGGCGTCACGTTCGATTTTGCGCCCGTGCTCGACGTGCTCACGAATGCCGCCAATCCCGCCATCGGCGACCGCGCGATCTCGGACGACGCCGCCCGCGCGGCGGCGCTCGGCGCGGCCATCATCACCGCTCTTCAGGCGGACGGCGTGGCGGCCTGCGGCAAACATTTCCCGGGGCACGGCGACACGTCGGTGGACTCCCACTTCGAACTGCCGCTCGTCGAACACGGGCCGGAGCGCCTGCGCGGCGTGGAATGGGTGCCGTTTCGCGCCGCCATCGCCGCCGGCGTCGCCGCCGTGATGACCGCACATGTGCTCGTGCCGTCGCTCGACGCGTCGCGGCCGGCGACGCTGTCGCCGTCCGTGCTGCGCCTGCTGCGCGACGAACTTGGTCACGCCGGCATGATCGTGAGCGACGATCTCGAGATGAAGGCGATCGCGGCACAGTGGACGCCGGCCGAGGCCGCCGTGGGCGCGGTGCGCGCCGGCTGCGACGCGGTGCTCGTCTGCGCCGGCGACATAGATGTGCAGGCGGCGGTGCTCGAAGGACTCGTGAAGGCGGTCGAGACGGGCGACATTCCGCTGACCCGTCTCGACGACGCGGTGGCGCGGGTGACGCGGCAGAAGACACGCTTCCTGGGCGGCCCGCGGCCGCCGGCGCGCGAGCGTCTCAGAGCCTGGAAACAGGTGGTCGGATGCGAGGAGCATCAGCTCGTCGCGGCGGAAATGGCAGCATTTGCATGAGTGACGAGACACGCACGCTCGCCGGGCGGCGGCGCCCGCGGCGCCTGCAACCCGGCGATCGCATCGCGCTCGTGGCCCCGGCCAGCCCGGTGCAGGCCGACGAGCTGACGCGTGGTGCCGACGAACTGCGCACGCTGGGCTTCGAGCCTGTCTACGACGACCGCGTCCTGGCGCGGCACGGCTATGTGGCCGGCACGCCGGCCGTGCGCGTCGCGTGCCTGGCCGATGCGTGGCGCGACCCGTCGATCCGCGGCATCGTCGCCGTGCGCGGGGGCTACGGCAGCCAGCAGCTGCTGCCGTCGCTCGACCCGCGCTGGATCGCCGCCGATCCGAAGGTGTTTGTGGGGTACAGCGACATCACGGCGCTGCTCGCGTGGCATGTCGCGCAGGGCGGCGTGGCCTTTCACGGGCCGATGGTCGAGGGGCGCCTGGCCCGCGGCATCGGCGGCTACGACCGGGCCTCGCTCATGGCTGCGGTCACGCAGCCCGGCCCGATGGGCACGCTCACGCCGCCCGGCCTCGAGGTGATCCGCCCGGGCGACGCACACGGCGTGCTCCTCGGCGGCACCATCACGCAGCTGGCGGCGCTCCTCGGCACACCGTGGGCGGTGATTCCGCGCGAGCCGACGATCCTCTTCCTCGAAGACGTGGGGGAGCGGCCCTACCGCCTCGACCGGCTGATGACGCAGCTGCACCAGGCCGGCATGTTCGCGCGTGTCACCGGCCTCGTCCTCGGCACGTTCCCACGTTGCGACGAAGGCGGCGGCGGGCCGACGGCGCGGGGGGTGTTGCGCGATCTGCTGTCGCGGTTCCCGGGCCCGGTGGTCTTCGGCTTCCCCTCGGGCCACACCGAGATGCCGGCGTGGACGCTGCCCCTGGGCGTGGCGGCGCGGCTCACGGCCAGCCCGCTCGGCGCCGGCCTCTCCATCGAAGAACCGGCGGTCTGCTGATGCCACGCACCGTACATTTCATCGGCATCTGCGGCACGGCCATGGGCACGCTCGCCGCGATGCTGCAGCGCCGCGGCGATCGCGTGCAGGGCTCGGATGCGCACGTCTATCCACCGATGAGCGACTTCCTGCGCGCCGAGGGCATCGCCCTGCTCGAAGGCTACGAGGAATCGCACATCCACGCCGCCATCGACGTCGTGGTCGTCGGCAACGCCATCTCGCGCGGCAATCCGGAACTCGAGGCCGTGCTCGACCGCTCGATCCGGTACGCCTCGATGCCGGAAATCATCCGCGAGACGTTCCTGTGGGACGCCGATGCGGTGGTCATCGCGGGCACGCACGGCAAGACCACGACCACGGCGCTCACCGGCTGGCTGCTCACGAGTGGCGGCGCCGATCCGTCGGTGCTCGTCGGCGGCATCGCGCGCAACCTCGGCCAGGACGGGCAGGGCGGCAGCTATCGTCTCGGCCGCGGCCGCGCCTTCGTCATCGAAGGCGACGAGTACGACAGCGCCTACTTCGACAAGAGCGCGAAGTTCCTGAAGTACCTCCCCGACATCGCCGTCATCAACAACGTTGAGTTCGACCACGCGGACATCTACGAGGACCTCGATGCCGTGCGGCTCGCCTTCAAGCGCCTGGTCGCGCTCGTGCCGCGGCGCGGCCTGGTGCTGCTCGGCGCCGACAGCGCCGAGGCGGCCGGACTCGCCGCCGGCGCCCGCTCGCGGGTGCAGACCTTCGGCCTCGGCGAGGGCGTGACGTGGCGGGCGACCGACCTGCAACAGCAGGGCGCCGGCACGCGCTTCACGCTCCAGGGCCCGTCGGGGCTCACCGCCACGCTCGACGTGCCGCTGCTCGGCCAGCACAACGTGCGCAACGCCCTCGCGGCGATTGCCGTGGCGCACGACTGCGGCCTGTCGCTCGATGCGATCCGCACGGGGCTGCTGACCTTCCGCGGCGTGAAGCGCCGTCTCGAAGTGGTGGGCGAGCGGCGCGGCGTCACCGTCTACGACGACTTCGCGCACCATCCCACCGCCGTGGCCGAGACGATTGCGGCGCTCAGGGCGGCGCGGCCCGGGCGTCGTCTGTGGGCCCTGTTCGAGCCGCGCTCGGCGTCGTCGTGCCGGCGCGTGTTCCAGGCCGACTTCACGCGCGCGCTCGGCGCCGCTGACGCGGTGGTGATCGCGCCGGTCTTCCGCAGCACCCTGCCGGAGCTGGATCGGCTCGACGTGCCGGAGCTCGTGCGCGACCTGGTCGCGGCCGGGGTGGCGGCGCGGGAACTGCCGTCGGTCGAGGCGATCGTCGAGACCGTGGCGCGAGAGGCGCGGGACGGCGACGACGTACTCGTGATGTCGAACGGCGGCTTCGGCGGCATCCACGGCAAGCTGCTCGAGGCGCTCACGTGAGCGTGGCCACGATCTCGCGGCCGCGGCTCCACCACTCGGGCGACGGACTCGTCCTCGTCGAGTTCGCGAGCACGATTGCGCCGGAGGTGAACCGCCGTGCCGTGGCACTCGCCGCTGCCATCGCCGGGGCGCGCGTGCCCGGCGTGCGCGACGTCGTGCCGGCGTATGCGTCGGTGGGCGTGCACGTCGATCCGCTGCGCTTCGACCAGGCGGCGCTCGATGCCGTGGTGTCGCACGCGTGGGATACGGCGGCCGGGGCGGAGCCGGCCGCGCGCGTGGTCGAGATTCCCGTCTGTTACGGCGGCGCCTTCGGCCCCGACCTCGCCGAGGTCGCGGCTTTTGCCGGCTGCGCCGAGGACGACGTCATCGCGCGCCACGCCGCCGGCCGCTACCGCGTCTACATGCTCGGCTTCCTGCCCGGCTTCGCGTATCTCGGCAGCGTGGACGAGACGATTGCGATGCCGCGCCGCAGCACGCCGCGCACGACGGTACCGGCCGGGAGCGTCGGGATCGCCGGACGGCAGACGGGCGTCTACCCGTGCGACAGCCCGGGCGGCTGGCGCCTCATCGGCCGCACGCCGCGCGCGATGTTCGACCTGGCGCGTCCCGAGCCGGCGCTGCTCGCCCCCGGCGATCTCGTGCGCTTCGTGCCCACGTCGCACGACCGCTGGACGGGCCGGCCAGCGTGACGGCGCGCGCACTCACCGTGCTGCGTCCCGGCCTGCTGACGACCGTGCAGGATCTCGGACGGTGGGGCCATCAGGCGGCGGGCGTGCCGGTGGCGGGCGCGATGGACACGTATTCCCTGCGCCTTGCCAACGGGCTCGTGGGGAATCCCGAGAGCGCGGCCGCGCTCGAGATCACGCTGCTCGGGCCCACGCTGCGTGCCGAGGCGCCGCTCGTCGTCGCCGTGGCCGGAGCGGTGTTCGATCTGCAGGTGGACGATCGGCCGGTGCCGCACGGCGCGCCGGTGGCGCTCGCCGCTGGCAGCGTCCTGCGCTTCCTGGAGCGTCGCGCCGGCGCCCGCGCCTATCTGGCCGTGGCTGGCGGGCTCGAGACCCCCGTGGTGCTCGGCAGCCGCGCCACACACGTCGTGAGCCGGATGGGCGGGCTCGACGGCCGGGCGCTCCTTGTGGGCGACGTGTTGCCGGTGGCCACGGGCGCCACGCGTCCGGCCGGCCGCGCCACGCGGTCGCCGCTGCCGCTGGCCGAGGCGCCCGGGCCGCGCCGCCTTCGCGTGCTGCTCGGCCCGCAGGACGATTGGTTCACGATGTCGTCGGTGGATGCGCTGCTCGGCGGCACGTTCTCGGTGTCGTCGCGGTCCGACCGCATGGGCTTTCGCCTCGACGGGCCGATGCTCACCACGAAGCGTCCAGGGGAGCTCGTCTCCGAACCCGTGGCGTTCGGCGCACTTCAGGTGCCGTCCGGCGGTGCCCCGATCCTGCTGATGGCCGACCGGCAGACCGCCGGCGGTTATCCGAAGATCGCCACGGTCATCACCGCGGACCTGCCGCTTGCCGGGCAGCTCGCGCCGGGTGAGGCCGTGCGGTTTGCTGCCTGCACGCGCGCCGAGGCCCGCAGCGCGCTCATCGCGCGCGAGCGTGACCTGCTGCGGGCGCTGCCCGAAGGAGGGACGGCATGACGACCTTCGGTGACGTGCTGCACGCCGCCCTGCCCGGCGTGCCGGTGCAGGCCAATGCGCCGCTGGCGCCGCTCACGACGTTCAAGGTCGGCGGACCGGCCGACTGGCTCGTCGAGCCGGCGAGCGGCGACGACCTCGTCCGCGTCGTGCAGCTCGTGCAGCAGCAGGGCCTGCCGCTCACCATGCTCGGCGGCGGTTCGAACGTCCTCATCGCCGATGCCGGCATCCGCGGCGTGGTCGTGCGGCCGCGCGGCGGCACGCTGCAACTGGTCGGCCGAGACATCGTGCGGGCCGATGCGGCGGTCACCATCAACGGGCTCGTGCGGTGGACGGTGGGGCGAGGCCTCGCGGGTCTCGAAGCGTGGGCCGGCACGCCGGGCACCGTCGGCGGCGCCATCTACGGCAACGCGCACTGGCGTCAGGCGAACATCGGCGACGTCGTCGAGAGCGTGCGCGTGCTGACGCGCGACGGCGGCGTGCGGCAGGTTCCAGCCGACCGCCTCGACTTCGACTACGACACGAGCCGGCTGCAGCAGAGCGGCGAGATCCTCATCTGGGCGGCGTTCCGCGTGCGCCCCGGCCAGGATCCGGACGCCCTGCGCGCCGTGGCCCGCGCCTCGCTCGCGTTCCGCAAGCAGACGCAGCCGCTGGCGGCGCCGAGCGCCGGCTGCATCTTCCAGAACCCGCAGCCGCGTCGCGGTACGGTGCCCGAGGGCATCCCGCCGTCGGCTGGCGCGCTCATCGACCGCGCCGGGCTCAAGGATCATGTGATTGGCGGCGCGCGCGTGTCGCCGGTGCATGCGAACTTCATCGTGAACGACGGCACGGCGACAGCGACTGACATCGCGGCGCTCGTCGACCTGTGCCGCGCAACGGTTGCCGAACGTTTCGGCGTGACGCTCAGGGACGAAATCGTCCGGCTGGGCGCCTGGCAGGCAAGAGGGTAGGGATGCACGCATGTCGACACTGATCATCGAAGGTGGGCACCGGCTCTCGGGCGTGGTGGACGTCGAAGGCAACAAGAACGCCGCGCTGCCGCTCATGGCGGCGACGCTGCTCACCGAAGACACCTGCGTGCTCACGAACGTGCCGCGGATCGCCGACGTGGACGTGATGGCGCGTCTGCTGCTCGATCTCGGCGCGGAGGTGGACGGCATCGGCAGCCCGACGCTCACCATCCGCTGCCAGACGATCCGCACCCACGAGCCCGACCGCGCGCTCGTCGGCCGGCTGCGCGGCTCGGTGCTGCTGCTCGGGCCGCTGCTCGCGCGCACGGGCCGCGCCTACATCGCGCCGCCCGGCGGCGACTTCCCGGCCCGGCGCACCATCCGCACCCACCTCGAGGCGCTCGTCGCCATGGGCGCGGAGCCGGTGGACGGCCCGGGGCACCGCCTCGAAGCGCCGCGCGGCCTGGCGCCGGCCTCGATCTATCTCGATGAGGCGTCGGTGACCGGCACGGAAACGGCGCTCCTCGCCGCCGCGGCCGCGCCCGGCATCTCCGAGATTCGCCACTGCGCGTGTGAGCCGCACGTCGTCGAACTCTGCGAGTTCCTCGCCAGCATGGGCGCCGGCATCACGGGCGCCGGGTCGCACACGATTCGCGTCGAAGGCAGCCCGCGGCTCGGCGGCGCCACGCGGCGGCTGTGGGGTGACTACATCGAAGCCGGCAGCTGGGCAGTCGTCGGCGCGATTACGGGCGGGGAAGTGGAAGTGCGCGGCGCGCGCGCCCTCGACATGGAAGTGGTGACGGCCACGCTGCGCAAGCTCGGCGTGCGCTGCCAGCAGCGCGACGAGATCCTCACGGTCGAACCCTCGACGCTCACCGGCGCCGGCCGCATCACGACGGGCCTCTGGCCGGCGTTCCCGAGCGACCTCGTGAGCCTGGCGACGGTGCTGGCCACGCAGGCCGACGGCGCCACCCTCGTGCACGACTGGATGTACGAACTGCGGCTCTTCGCGCTGGAGCAGATGAGCGGCATGGGCGCCGACCTCTTCCTCTGCGATCCGCATCGCATCATCGTGACCGGGCCGGCGAAGCTGCGCGGCAAGGCGCTCGACAGCCGCGACATCCGCTCCGGCATGGCGCTCATCGCGGCGGCGCTTGCGGCGACCGGCCAGAGCCGCGTCGAGCCGCTCGAAACGGTGGAGCGCGGCTACGGCACGCTCGTGGAGCGCCTGCAGTCGCTTGGCGCGCACGTGGCGCGCGTCTAGGCAGGACGGCCGCTCAGCGGCCGGGCGGCGGGGGTGGAGGTGGTGGCGGCTTGAGCGGCGAGGCCGTCCCTGGCACCGCCGGCGCCGGGCGCAGCACGGGTGCCGCCGGCTGCACGCCAGCGCCTTCGGCTCCCGGCGGCCGATTGGGCGTCGGCGCCGGCACGTCGATGATCGTCGTGCCGGTATCGCGGCCCACCTTGAACGCGCGCACGTCGACGTCCGTCAGGTCGAGCACGCGCACGATGTGCGGCGTGAGCGTGAGGATGATGTCGGTCTGCTGCGTCTCGAGCCGGTTGAAGGCGAAGATGCGGCCGATGACCGGGATGTCGCTCAGCCCCTTGATGCCCGACGCCACCTTGCGCTCGTCGTCGCGGATGAGCCCGGCCAGCATGTTCGTCTCGCCGTCGCGCAGGCGGATGACGGTGCTGATCGAGCGGTTCCCGAACGTGGGCAGGCCGCCGAAGCCGCTGCCGGAGATGCTGCTGATTTCGACCTTCACGGCCAGCGACACGTCGTCGTCGTGGTGCATGCGCGGCGTGATGTCGATGTTGACGCCGATGTTCTCGTAGTTGAACGACGTGATCGGCTGCGTCTGCACGCCGCCGGCGGCAATCGGCGAAAACGTCGTGACCGGCACCGGCACCCGTTCGCCGAAACGGGCCTGCGCGGCGATACCTTCGGTCGTGCGCAGCTGCGGGTTGGCGAGCGTGCGCGTGTTGGTGTCGCTCTTGAGCAGACGGTAGTACAGCCCCGGCAGGTTCGTGAGCAGCACGTCGGCGGAGGTGAGGCTGCGCAGGTCGCGCAGCGTGAGGTTCTCGCGGCCGATGGCCGCCTGGCCGTCGATGCCGGTGGGCGTGGATGTGGGCGACGCAATCTGCAGCCCGTAGTCCTGCAGGCGCGTGCGATCGACCTCGAGCAGCTCGACGTCGATGACCACTTCCGGGCGCGCCTTGTCGATGGCCTGGATGATGCGGCCGGCCGCGGCGACACGTTCAGGCGTGTCCTTGATCGTGATGGCGTTCGTGGCGGCCACCGGCGCGAGGCGCCGCGCGTCCACGACGATACGCAGCACGTCCACGGTTTCCTTGAGATCGGCGTTGCTCAGGAAGAACGTGCGGACGATCTCTTCCTCGTACTCGCGGCGCTTCGCCGCCGTGTCGGGCACCACGGTGACGGTGCGCGGCGCCGTGACGCGCCAGAAGTGCCGCGTTGCCGTGCCCACGGCCGAGAGGGCCTCGGCGAGCGGCGCCTTGCGCAGGTCGATGCTCAGCGTCTGATCGCGGAAGGTGGGATCGAAGACCACGCTCATGTTCGCGAACTTGCCGATGGCGGTGAAGATGTCGCGGGCGCCGGCTTCGCGGAAGATGAGCGAGTCGGGCAGCGTGATGTCGGGCGGGACGTCGGCGCCCGGCAGCGGCGCCGCGAGGCTGTCCTTGATGAGGGCTTCGAGCGTGGTCTTGCCGCCGCGGTCGATGGCGACCTGCGTGCGCATCTGGGCGCGCAGCGTGCGCAGTTCGTCCTGGATCTCGCCGTTGCCCGGATTCAGTTCCGAGGCGAGCTGGTATTCGACCAGCGCCTCGTTGGTCTTGCCGGTGGCGGCATGACGGCGGGCGCGTGCGAAGTGGTCCTGCGAGGCGCGCAGCTTGGCGCGGTCGAGCGACAGGCGGATGGTGCGGTCGTCGGGACGGCTGCGGGCGGCCTTGGTGTATTCGGCGACCGCGAGGTCGTAGTCCTGCTGCTGCTCGGCGATCCGCGCCAGGCGCAGGTTGTTGCCGCCCGATGCGCAGGCCCCGAGTGCGAGGACGAACAGCCACAGGCCGGCGGCCCGGACACGCGACAGACGGCGGGAGGACAGTTCGCGGGTCATTGCGTGACGACGTCCACGCCCTTGGGGATGCGGAACTCGAAGAGTGTATCGGGCGGGCGCTGGTTCTCCTTCAGGTTGGTGAACGTGAAGGACGACCGGCCGCCCTGGCGATCGAGGGCCACGAGGTGGCGGATCTGGAAGCTCACCGGGTCGACCGCGATGGCCAGCCACTCGAAGTCGGGGTCGGGCTTGCGGGCCACGAGCTTCAGTCCGAGCAGGCCGGGGGCGGCGCCGGGCACGGCCATGGCCGAGGCGACGAAGTCGCGCGCCAGGTTCGCCTGGCCGGTCAGGAAGAGCGCCGGCGTCGTGTCTGCCCCTTTCGGGGCGTCGCTCACGAGCACCTGGCGGTCGGCGGGGAAGTAGGCGTAGACCTTCACGCCATTTGAGACGAATTCCTTGCGCTCCGGGCTGGTGTAGACCCAGCGCATGCGCCCGGGACGCTTGATGACGACGGTGCCGCGCTCGGTGGTCTTCGTGCGCAGCACGCCGCCCTCGTAGGTCTGGGTGAACTGCCCCTCGAAGTCGCCGACCGTGTCGTACCGGGCCTGCACCCGGCGGGCGACCTCGTCGGCCGCGGGACTCGCCGACGACGGCGTCGGCGGGGCGGCGGTCTGCGCCGTGGGGCGGGCGGCAAGCGCGGTCAGGGCCAGGACGAGCAGGCCGAGGGCGCGCCGAACGGGCGGCATGCGCGGGATCACGGTCTCAGTATACGGCCCGGGCTGGAATTGCGCGGGCGGGTGCGAAGGCAGGCCCGTAAGGGGGATCCGGTAGTGAGTGGTGGACGGCAGGAGGATCGAACTCCTGACCTCCGCGTTGCGAACGCGGCGCTCTCCCAGCTGAGCTAGCCGCCCACGATGACCGGCACGTTGTCCGTGCGAAGCGACAACATCGAGATTCTAACACAGCCTTCGCCGGTTACCCCAGCCAGGCGTGCAGGGTGTACTCGGCCCGCACGTAGTGGAAGCCGACCGACTCGTAGACCCGGATGACGGGGAAGTTGGCGTTCTGCGTCTGGCACTCGGCCACGGCCCCCTGGCCATGCGCCCACACCGCCGATTCGCGGATGAGGCTGGCGTAGGCGCCCGGAGCGTCGCGCCGGCAGGCGCCGAGGCCGCCGCCATAGATCGGCATGCCGATGCTCGAGGCCGGCTGGCGGCGCCGGTGCGCGAGGTAGCCGATGACGCGGCCCGTCGAGTCTTCCGACACCATGACGAGGTCGGCCATGACGCCGGCGAGGCACTGCCGCGCCCACTCTTCGTAGAAGCCGTCGGCGCGGTCGGCCGGGATGTGGGCGTCGAGGTGGAAACGGCCGCGATAGCCCTGGTACGCCTCGCGCGTGATCGCGAGCACCGCGTCGTGGTCGGCCGCTGTTGCGAGCCGCACGGGTCCGACCGAACGCACCTCGCGCGGCGTATCTCTGCCGGGCCGCATGATGAAGGTGGCCAGCGCGTCCATCGTGCGGAAGCCGGTGTCCTCGAGCACGGCGAGCGTCTCGAGATCGCCGACATCGCACCGCGCCGTCAGGTGCCGCAGGCCGGCCCCGCGCGCCGCCTCGCACGCCGCGGCGACGACGGCGCGCCGGTCGTCCGCGGTGGCCTCGGGCGTGCTCAGGACGTAGTCGAGGCGCCCCATCGGGAGGCCGAAATAGGCCGTGTCCCAGGCGAGCGGCCGGGCGATGGCCGCTGCCTGCAGCGTGTCGCCGCCGGTCGCGTGGCTGAACTCGCCGGCGACGGCGAGTGCCGCCTCCACCTCCGCGCGCAGGATGGCCTGCTGCTCGCGCCGCGAGTAGGCGCGGTACTGGCGATACGGCTTGTGCGGATAGGCGGCGACGAGGGCATCGAGCGCCGCGCGCGGCACGTCGCGCAGCCGATGGACGGAGGTCATGGGCGGCTCATTCTACCAACGCGCCGACGCGGACGGCGGCGGCGCCGCTCACGGGACCATGACGTGGAGCTCGGCGGACGGGGCGCCCGGGCCGCATGCGTTCACGCCGCGCGCCCGCACCACGTAGTGTCCAGGCGGCGCCGGCACGGCGGCGGCCGTGAGTGACCCGACAGCGAACACCCCGAGATCGAGCAGGCCCGGCGCGCTGCCGATGCCGACGTCGTACGACGTCGGGCCGTTGCCGGGCGGCGCGGACCACTGGAGCACGACGTGGCCGGGCGACACGCTCGCGGCGATCGTGGCCGGTCCAGGCACGGCGCAGGCCGTCGTGACGTCCACGATGACATCCGCGGTCGGCGCACTCTCGCCGCCGGGACCTAGGCTCCGCACGCGCGCGTAGTAGCGTCCGGGCAACACGTTCGGAAACGCCACGCCGGGCGCGGTCGTGACGAAGGGGCCGTAGGCGGTGGCGCCGGGTGCCGGTCCGGCGTCGAGGCGGTAGCTGCTGACCGGGCCGCCAGTCGCCGGCGGCGTCCACGTGAGCGTCACCGTGCCGCCGAGCACGCTGGCGGTGAGCGCGCCCGGCGGCTCCGGAGGCGGCCCGGAGGTGACGTATGCGGCCACGGTGGCCGCCGTTTCCGCGAGGCGCCGGGCGTTGTCCTGCAGGCTGTTGCCGGTGGGCACGCCGGTGAGGGCCGGCTCGCGCACCGTGCTGCTCGAGTAGTTCAGGCTGCGCGCCGGTGTGCCGGGCGCCGAATACGCCATGAGCGTGCGGACGTTGCTGTCGCGATAGCCCCGCGCGTACGGCACCGGACTCACCACCGGATCGCCGGGGGCATGGTCGGCGCCGAAATTGTGGCCGACCTCGTGCGAGAACGACCACTGGCCGGCGAACAGGCACGCCTCTTCGGTCACACTCGTGATGGCCGACGGGGACGGCCCGAGGTAGGCCACACCACAGCCGGCCGACGGCATGGCGCGGCCGACCACGAGGGCCACCAGATCCGCGCCGGCGGCGGCGCGCATCGACTCGACCATCGCCTGCATCGACCCGCCAGTGCCGAGCGCAAAGAGGTCATCGGTGATGCCGCCAGGTGATTCGACATACGGCAGCTCGCGGAGCGCGGCCGTCGCGAGCGCCGCATCCACGCCGCTGCGCTGCAGCGCGGTGTTCGTCACGGCGACCGCGTTGGCGAGCGACGCCTCGATGGATGCGACGCCACCGGCCTTCACGCGCGCGGCCGGGGTGTAGAGCACGAGCACGTCGATACGCGCCGGGCCATCCGCCGCGATCGACAGGTTCGCCCGTGGCGCAGCATCACGCGCGGTGGCCGGAGCGATGCGAGCCGGCAGCTCCGGCGGCGCGTCGAACGCGGGCAGCTCCTGCACGACCGCGTCGCCGGCGCCGGCCGCCTCGATGGCGTAGGCGATGCCGCGCGCCACGACGCGGCCGGTCAGTCCGCCAGGCCCCACGGTGAGCGCGGCCACGACGTCGTCGCCGCCGCCGCTCGTGCCGATCCATGTGCGATGGCCCGGAGTGGCGTCGTCAATGCGCACGCGGCGCAGCGCCAGCGATACGTCGTCGAAAAGATTGAGCAGGAACGGCGCGTCGGGCGCGGCCGCGGCGTCCATCGCCGCCGTCAGCAGGTGCGCGCGTGCGGTGACGCGTCGCGCGCGGACCGGACGCGGTCCGGCCGATGACACTCTGGTGTCGCGCGCGGAGGCCGACGTCGCGAAGAGCGGCGCCGGGCCCTGCGCCGTCGAGGTCGCGGAGGTCAGCGCCGCCGCGACGAACACGACGAGCGCGGTGCTACGGAACGACCACCGTGACCTCATTCGAGGCTCCGCTCTGGCCGCATGCGTTGGTGGCGATGACCCGCACGTGATACGTGCCGCGGGGCGCGGGCGCCGCAAGGCCGGTGGCCGTCGTGCCCGTCGGATAGACGAGGATGTCGCTCGCGCCGGGTGCGCTCCCGGCCACGATGGTGTAGCTCGTCGGCGAGATACCCGACGGCGCCGTCCAGGCCAGCGTCACGACGCCGCCCGACTGCGAACCGACGAGGCCGACCGGCGCCGTCGGCGGCGCCGCGCACGGCTGCACCACCAGCACGACTTCGTTCGACGGCGGGCTGAGGCCGCAGACGTTGGTCGCATGCACGCGCACGTAGTAGGTGCCGTAGGCGACCGGCGCGCCAAGCGAGGTCACGGTGGCGGGATAGGGCAGCACCGCGAGATTGGCCGCACCCGGCGCGCTGCCGGCGACCACCTGGTATCCCTGCACGACACCCGAAGCCGGCGGCGTCCACTGCAGGTTCACGAACGTGTCGTTCGAGGTCGCGGTGAAGGAGGCCGGCGCTGGCGGCGCCGTGCAGTTGCCGACGTTGACCGACCGCTCCGGCGTGGGCGCGCTCGTGCCAAGGGCGTTCTGCGCGCGCAGCCGCAGGTAGTACACGCCCACACCGGCGGGCCCGGCGGCAAACGACGTCGCCGGCGCGTTCACGACGATCGTGCCGAGGTTGTAGGTGCCTGGCGCCGTGCCGGCGTCGATGAGGAAGCGCTGCGCCTGGCCGCCCGTGCTCGCCGGCGTCCAGTTCATGATGACGGTCGAGAGTGCCGAGGTGACGGTGAACGCGGTGGGTGTGTCCGGCGGACTGGCGCTGCTCGGAATACCTTCGTAGATCGCCGTGATGCCGGCCGTGTCGTCAGCGCCCAGACCGCGCGGGCCACTCGCGCAGTTCGAGGGCGGCGCGGCCTGCATGATGGCCGTGGAACTGTCGGAGTGGCCGAGGCCGAGCGCATGACCGAGGCCGTGCGTGATGGCGTCGCGGAAGCAGCCGGCCGACGAGGTCTGCGGCCCGGAGTCGTTCAGTACGACGAAGCCCTGGAGGAACTTCTGGAAGGTGACGCCGTTCACGGTGCGCAGATCGCCGGTCGTGTAGTACCCGCCGCCGACGACCCATTCGCTGCCGGGAACGCTGCAGGGGTCGTTGTAGGCCACGCTGATGCGGCCGTTGCCGGTGAAGCTCGACGGGCACACGCCCGGCGCGAGACTCGCGCCGCCGTCGCGCAGGTCCAGATCCATTCCGGAGTTGCGCCAGAGCGTGATCGCCGCCGTTGCGTCGGCGGCGCTGCCGGTCCACGTCCCGGGCAACACGCTCGGATGATCGACGAACACCGCCTGGTTGGTATCGACCTCGTGCCAGCGCGCCGGATACCCCCCGTCGGTCGGCAGATACGCGAACGCGGCGCTGGCCCCGCGCAGCGCCGCGGAGAACTCCGCCGGCGCGGCAGTGAACGCACTGAGCGGCATCCGCCCGCTCGCGAGCGTGAGCGCCACGTCGTCGAGCGGCCGGCGCGTCTCGGTGCCGGCATCACTGCGCTGCACGGCGGTTTCCGCGCCGGTCACGGCATCGGTCTCGACGCGCCACTTGCCGTGGCCCAGACCCGCCGTGAGGAGCGTGCCATCCGCGGGCCGCGCCACGAGCTCGAGGAGCACGTCTTCGTCGGCTGCGAAGGCCGCCTGTCCGGCGATCCACAATCCGATGCCGCCACGTTCGCCGCCAAGCTGCTTCACCACGATGCGCGCCGGCACGCCGCTGCCGAGCACCACACGCGTCACGTCGATCGTCACGTACGTGTAGAGCGCGTTGTTGGCGTCCCAACGCGCATCCGAGCCCGCCACGCGGCCGCGCAGCACCAGCGCCTCCGGCGTGGAGGCGACGGGCTGCGCCGCGGCGGGCAGGCGGAGGAGGCCGAGACTGACGAGGGCGACGAGCACACGCGACAACAGAGTCATGCCACCTCAGGAATACCACGTCCGGCGCGCGCCGGTCTTGCGCCAAAAACAAAAGGGCCGGTGCGTGAACACCGGCCCTTTGCCACGTGCGGGTTGCCGTGCTTACGGCGTGAAGCCGGCCTCGATGTAGGGCAGGAGCGTCCAGACCGCGCGCGCACCACGTTCCAAGGTCAGCCCGGTCACGTCTTCCCAGTTCGGACCCGGCCGCGGGCCGCAGTGACCGCCGATCATGTCCACGATCCAGATGTTGAAGTTCGAGGCGCTCGGCCCCGTGCTGGCGCCTTCATCCGGGAGGGCGCTGCCGTTGAAGGCCACGATGTCCTGCGACACGTCACCGACGTTGCCGCGCTTCCAGTTGAGGCCCCAGCGGGTGTCGCGCTGGCGCAGCCGGCGCACCGATTCGAACATGAAGCGGTTATTCCCGCCGAATTCACGGCAGGAGGCGAACACGAGGTCAGGGCGCTCCGCCGCGAGGGCGTTGATCACGTCGCGGCCGTAGCCGGGCAGCGACAGGCGCTGGCCGGGCGCCGGATCGGGCGAACGCGGGCCGGCCGGCGGCGCGCCGTCGTTGAGGACGGTGACCGGGCTGTCGGGCGACTGGCCGCCGCACGAGGTGAAGGCCTTCACCGACAGCTCGTAGGAGCCGAGCGGCACGACGCGCCCGATGCGCGTGACCGACGTCGGGAATCCGAACGGCCCGAGCTCCTGCCCGTTGAGCTTCGCCGACAGCACGTACTGCGTTGCGCCGGCAATCGACGGCCACGAGACGCTCAGGTAGCCGCTGAACGCGAAGGTCGAGAGCGGCACCGGGGGCGCCGGGTCGCAGGCGCCCGCTTCCGGCATGGTGATCGACACTTCAGGCGACGGGCCACTCTGGCCCGCGGCGTTGACCGCGACGGCCCGGAAGTAGAGGGTGGTGGCCGGTGCGGGGCCGCCGCCGAAGGCCGGCGCCACGGAGGGAATCACGAAGTCCGCGCCGCCGGAGGTGAGCGAGGCGATGAGTTGGTAACCGGTCGGCGTGCCGCCGCCGCTGCCTGGCGCCCAGGTCGCGATGACGCCGCGGCCGTTGCGCGAGACGACGAGGCCGGTCGGAGCCGACGGCGGGGCCGGCACCTGCAGGGTGATTTCGTTCGAGGTCTCGCCGCCGGGCAGGGCGACGATGCGGATGAAGAACACGCCGTTCGGCGCCGCGATCGAATACGACGTGACGTTGCCGAGTGTCAGGCCGCCCAGGTAGGCGCCGCTGCCCACGCCGTAATCGAGGCGGTAGCCGGTGGCTCCGGCCGTCGCTGACCAGCTGAAGGTGACGTTGTTGCCCGAGACGCCGGGCTGTGCCAGCGCGGGCGCCTGCGCGCTCGCGATGCCCACGCTGAGAAGCCACGCGGCGGCGACACCCGCGATGCTTCGAAGAAATCGTCCAGTCATCTCTCGCTCTCCTCGCTAAGCGACCACATCCGAGGGAGCGCCAGGCACGCCACCGGTGTCGCCGCGTTTCGAACCATCACATGGCGGATGGGGGCACACGCGGAAGCGGGGGCCCAGGGGCCCCCGCCAATCGGTGCAGAAGTGTACCACAGCGGTTCCGAGACGAAGCTCGACCGTGATGGCGAAAGATCAGCGCGGGAAACCGGCCTGCGTGTAGGGCTGGAGCGTCCAGCGTGCATCGGCGCCGCCGACGCCCGTCTGATTCAGCCAGAAGGCGCCGGGATTGCCGCCGCAGTGTCCGACGATGACGTCGAGCACGTAAATCTGGCGCGTGCTCTCGTCCGGTTCCGAGCCCCAGTTGTAGGTCACGACGTCCTGCGACATGTCACCGATCCGCCCGCGCTTCCAGTTGAGGCCCCAGCGCGAGTCTTCCTGGCGCAGGCGCTGCACCAGGCGGAACAGCCAGGTGTTGTTGCCGCCCTGTTCGACGCAGGAATTCCGCAGGTCTGCGGGGTAGGCGCGGGCGATTTCCTGGGCCACGGCCTCGCGGTTGGGCAGCGGAAGCTGCTGGCCGGCAGGCGGATTCGGCGTGCGCGGGCTGGTGCCGGGCGGCGGCGGTGTGACGGTGACGGTCGTTTCCGCCGACGTGGACTGCAGGCCGCAGGCGTTCCCGGCCGTGACCCTCACGTAGTAGGTGCCCGCCGGGGTGTTCGGGTTGGCCACCGCCGTCGTCGCCGCCGACAGGGTCTGCGAGAGGAACGGCGCGCCGCCGGGCGAGGTGGCCGCCGTGAGCCGGTATCCCACGGCACCGGGCACGGCGCTCCACGAGAGGACGACGCCCACACCGTTGACCTGCGCCGACAGGGTCGGCACGGCCGGCGCCGAGCAGGTGACCGCGTTCACGACGATCTGCACTTCGTTCGACGGCGCGCTCTGGCCGCCGGCATTGAGCGCCACGAGTCGCCCGTAGTAGACGCCGGGCGGGACGTTGTTCACCGTGTTCTGGCCCGAGACCGCGAGCGGCAGCACCGCCTGGGCCGCACCCGGTGAGGCGCCGGCCACGAGCAGCAGGCCGGTGAGCGGCACGTTGGGAAGCTGCGCAGAGAAGGTGACACTCGAGCCGTTCACGCTGACCGAGAGGCCGGTCGGCGGCGGCGGCGGCGCGACGACCGACTGCACGACGATCCCGACCACGTTCGACGGCGCGCTCACGCCGTTGCCGTTCCGGGCAAGCACTCGCAGGTAATAGCTGCCCTGCGGCGCCTGGATGGAGAAACTCGTGAGCGGACCGATCTCGTAGCCGGCCAGCATCAGCGACGGGGTCACGCCCGCTTCGACGCGGTAGCTGGTGGCGCCGGGCACCGCCGTCCAGCTCGCCGACACGGTCTGGCCGGTGGTGCTGGCCTGGAGCACGGGTGAGGCCGGCACCTGTGCGAGGACGAGAGTGGGCGTGGCAAGGGCGAGGGCGGTCAGGACGCACAGGGAGCGGATCGAGCGGAGCATGGGCATACCTCGGGACGTGAAACCGGCTTCCGTAGTGCGAAGACGGTGCCAAGCCGCGAATTCATGGATTCCCACACGTTTCGGGTATCTCCCCGTGGCGGAGGTGTCAACGTGGTGTCGGGGTTCGATACGCGGATGACGAAAATGGCATACCTTCCCGCGTCTGCACGCCTGCAGTACTATCGTCGGCGCTGACGATGACGGACTCCCTGCGCCGCGGGCCCGCGGTCGATCTCGGTCTGCTGGCCGTGCTCGCGACGGCGGTCGCCGCCCGGCTCTGGTACTTCGAGAGTGCGCTCATCGACGCGCACAGCTGGCGGCAGATCACGAACGCCGACATCGCGCGCCATTTCATGACCACCCTCGATCTGCTGCACCCGCAGGTGTCGTGGGGCGGCCGCGACGGCATCGTGGGCATGGAGTTTCCGCTGCTGCAGTGGCTCACCGGCGTGATGTGGCGGGTGACGGGGGAGTCGCACGTCGTGGCGCGGCTCGTGGCGCTCCTGTTCTCGGTGGGCGGCGTGGCCTGTCTCTACGGGCTGGGCGCGCGGCTGCTCGGCCGGCCGGCCGGGCTGGCAGCCGCGGCCCTCATGGCGGTGGCGCCGAGCACGGTCTTCTTCGGCCGCACCTTCCTCTCGGACACGCCGATGCTCACGTTCATGATCGCCGCGGTGTGGGCGTGGGACGTGTACTTCGAGCGGGCGAGCCGCGGCCGGCTCGCCGTCGCGGCGGCGCTCACGGCGCTTGCCGCCCTCGTGAAGCTGCCGGCGATTCTCGTACTCGCGCCGATTGTCGGCACGGCGTGGCGGCACCGCCGCTTCAGCGCGTTTGCCGATCGAGGCGCGTGGGTGGGCGGCCTCGCCGCGGTCGCCGTCGTGGCGGCGTGGTACTGGCACGCCGACCGGATCTATCTCGAGACCGGGCTGACGCAGGCGGTCTTCCGCCCCTCGGGCACCTATCCGCCCGACATCGCACCGGGTGTCCAGTTCACGTCGGTCTCGCACTGGGCGACCCGCGCGCGCCTGCTCACGTTCGAGACCTGGCGCGAACTCGGCGACCGCTTCTGGCAGCTGCACCTCACGGCCTTCGGCGCCGCGGGTGTGCTCCTCGGCCTGTGGCGGGCGCCACGCGCCACGCGGGCGCCCATCGACCTCTGGCTGCTCGGCGGGCTCGCCCTCTTCGTCGTGGCGCTCGAAGGACAGTTCTGGCACGAGTTCCACCAGTTGCCGCTGCTGCCGCCGCTCTTCCTCTACTTCGGCGCGGCGGCGGCACCACTCTTCGACGGCGAGTGGCAGGCGCGCATGCTGCCGCGACGGGCCGGCGGGCTCATCGTCGGCGCGGTCGGGCTGCTGTGTGCAATACAGGCGGCGCGCTCGTCGGGCGTGGAAACGCACCTCTACCGTCCAGCCAACCTTCAGCAGGCGTTCGTGCGGGTGGGCGAGGCGGTGCGGGCGGCGACGTCTCCGGACGCCCTCGTGCTGACCGTGGAGTACGAGGATGCCGGCGCCAACTCGGCGATGCTGCTCTACTTCGCGCATCGTCAGGGCTGGAGCTTCGACGTGCGGTCGGTCACGGCCGGCGTGGTGCCCCACCTGGCGGCGCGCGGCGCCCGCTACTTCGCCACGACCAACTGGGCGGAACTGGAAGCCCGGAAGCCCGAGGTGACGGCCCTGCTCACGGCCCGCTACAAGGCATTGCCGCTCGGCGACGTGCCATCCGGCGCGCGCCTGTTCGACCTCGCCGCCCCCCGCTGAGGACGGGCGCCGCGGGCGGGGCGTTGCAGGCCCGTCACGGCCCGGCCGATATACTGACTGTCTTCATGTCACCAGAACATCGCAAAATCGGCGTGCTCACCGGCGGCGGCGACGCCCCCGGCCTCAATGCGGTCATCCGCGCGGTCGTCAAGGCCGGCGCCAACTCGGGCATGGAAGTCATCGGCCTCGAAGACAGCTTCGACGGGCTGCTCGACAGCGCCCGGTCGCGGCGGCTGACCCCGCACGACGTCACCGGCATCCTGCGGCTCGGCGGCACGATTCTCGGCACGACGAACCGGGGCAACCCGTTCGAATATCCGACCGACGGCGGCAAGGCCGACTATTCCGACCGCGTCGTCGAGACGTTCGGCCAGATGGGGCTCGACGCGCTCGTCGTCATCGGCGGCGACGGGACCCTGGCGATCGCGCATCAGTTCTACCTCAAGGGCATTCCGGTCGTCGGCGTGCCGAAGACCATCGACAACGACATCGTCGGCACGACCAGCTGCTTCGGCTTCGACACGGCCGTGTCGTTTGCGACCGACGCGATCGATCGCCTCCACACGACGGCGCAGTCGCACAAGCGGATCATGGTGGTCGAGGTGATGGGCCGCTACGCCGGCTGGATCGCGCTGCACGCCGGCATGGCCGGCGGCGCCGACGTCATCCTCGTCCCCGAGATTGCCTACGACATCGAAAAGGTGGCCGCCCACATCATGCGGCGCGACACCTGGGGCGCGCGCTTCAGCATCGTCGTCGTCGCCGAAGGCGCGAAGCCCGTGGGGGGCGCGCTCACGCTCAAGACCGCGGCCCGGCCCGGTGTGGTCGAGCGTCTCGGCGGCATCGGCGAGCAGGTGGCCGACGCCCTGCAGGAAATGACGGGGAAGGAAAGCCGCAGCGTGGTGCTCGGGCACCTCCAGCGCGGCGGCTCGCCCACGTCGTTCGACCGCGTGCTGGCGACGCGGTTCGGCGCCAAGGCGGTGGAGCTGGTGCGGCGCGGCGTCTTCGGCCGCATGGTGGCGAACAACCCGCCCGATATCGTGCACATCCCGCTCGCCGACGTCGTCGGCCGCACGAAGACCGTGCCGCTCGACTACGACCTGCTCACGGCCGCCCGCTCGATCGGCGTCTCGGTCGGCGACTGAGGCACGGCCGCGGCGGGCCGCGCCTCAGCGCACCGAGCGCAGCACTTCCAGATACTTCAACGCGCCGCCGGTGTTGAAGAGCACGACGGACTCGTCGCGGCGCAGGCGCCCGCTCTCGAGCAGCATGCGCGCCGCCGACAGCGCCGCCGCGCCTTCCGGCGCCGCGGAGATGCCTTCCAGGCGGCCGATGAGCAGCATGTCGTCCACCATCTGACGGTCGGTCACGGCGAGCGCCGTGCCGCCGCTCTCGCGGATCGCGCGCAGCACCAGGAAATCGCCGATCGCCTTGGGCACGCGCAGGCCATGCGCCTCGGTGTCGGGGTTCTCCCACATCGGCGCCCGGTCGATGCCCTGTTCGAAGGCGCGCACGATGGGTGCGCAGCCCGTGGGCTGCACGGTCACCATCTTCGGGCGCTTGGCGCCGATCCAGCCGAGGGCCTCCATCTCGTCGAAGGCCTTCCACATGCCGACCATGCCGGTGCCGCCGCCGGTGGGATAGATGATCCAGTCGGGCAGTTCCCACGCGAGCTGCTCCCCGAGCTCGTAGCCCATCGTCTTCTTGCCTTCGGCGCGGTACGGCTCCTTGAGCGTCGAGAGGTCGTACCAGCCCAGCTCGCGCGCCTTCTCGCCGGCCATCTTGCCGGCGTCGGTGATGAGGCCGTCCACGAGCGTGACGTTGGCGCCGTAGAGCGCGCACTCGTCGAGGAAGGGCTGCTTGGCATCACGCGGCATGAAGATCTCGCAGCGGATGTCGGCCGCGGCGGCGTAGGCGGCGGCCGCGTTGCCGGCATTGCCAGCCGTCGGCAGCGTGATCGTCGTGGCGCCCAGGGCCTTGGCGCGGGTCATCGCCGCCGACTGCCCGCGGGCCTTGAATGAGTTGGTCGGGTTGAACGCCTCGTCCTTGACGTAGAGGCGATCGAGGCCGACGGCGTCGCCGAGGCGGCAGGTGCGCAGCAGCGGCGTGAAGTCTTCACCGAGGGTGATGGGCGCTTCGCCGGGGAAGAGCGGCAGCATCTCGCGGTACCGCCACATGTTCGGGGTGCGCCCGGCCAGGCTCTCGCGCGGCCACTCGGCGCGGGCCCGCGCGATGTCGTAGCGCGCGAAGAGCGGCATCCCGCAGCCGGGACAGAGATGATGGCGGGCGCGGGCGTCGAAGGGCCCGGCGCCGCATGGCACGCTGCATTCGAGATGCGAGAAATACATAGCGGCGTCAGCTCCTCGAGCGGTCACGCCGCCCGGTTCTAGCGTCCGAGCAGTTCTTCGTCCTTCTTCTTCTGCAGGTCGTCGATGGCGCGAATCGCGGCGTCGGTGATCTTCTGCACCTCGTCGAGGCCGCGCTTCTCGTCGTCTTCCGAGATCTGATGCTCCTTGAGCATCTTCTTGAGCTTGTCGTTGGCGTCGCGGCGCACCGTGCGGATGTGGTTGCGGCCTTCTTCCGCGGCCTTGTGCACGTGGCGCGACAGGTCCTTGCGGCGTTCTTCGGTGAGCGCCGGAATCGGGATGCGCAGCACCTTGCCGTCGGAGGCCGGGTTGAGGCCGAGGTCCGACATGCGGATGGCCTTCTCGAGGCTCGCCATCGTGGACGGGTCGAAGGGCTGCGCCACGATCATCGACGGCTCGGGAATCGAGAGCGTCGCAATCTGGTTGAGCGGCAGCTTCGAGCCGTACGCCTCGACCATGAGGTTCTCGAGCAGGCCGGTACTGGCCCGGCCCGTGCGCACGCCCGCGAGCTCGCGGCGCACGTGTTCCAGCTGGCCGTCCATCCGCTTCTTGCTCTCGGCGTAGAGGCCCTTGAGATCGTTCACGTCCATATGCGTTCGTCCGTCCGGCCGCGCCAGTGCCCGGCCTGCGAATCACCCGCGGCTCCCGGACCGGGGGCGCGGGGCTAGCTCGTCACCGTTGTGCCCACGGGTTCGCCGCTCACCACGCGCCGCACGTTGCCGGGCGTGCGCAGATTGAAGACGACGATCGGGAGTTTGTTGTCCATGCAGAGCGAGATGGCCGTGGCGTCCATCACCTGCAGGCGATCCTGCAGCACCTGCAGGTAGGAGATCGCCTCGTAGCGGGTCGCGGCGGGATCCTTCACCGGGTCGGCGGTGTAGATGCCGTCGACCTTGGTGGCTTTCAGGATCACGTCGGCTTTCACTTCCATCGCCCGCAGCGCGGCGGCGGTGTCGGTCGTGAAGTACGGGTTGCCGGTGCCGGCCGCGAAGACGACCACGCGGCCCTTCTCGAGATGCCGGATGGCGCGGCGGCGGATGAACGGTTCGGCCACGGCGCGCATCTCGATGGCGGAGAGCACGCGTGTGGCGACGCCCTGCTGCTCGAGCGCGTCCTGCAGAGCCAGGGCGTTCATGACGGTGGCCAGCATGCCCATGTAGTCGGCGGTCGAGCGATCCATGCCGCGCGCGCCGGCGGCCACGCCGCGGAAGATGTTGCCGCCGCCGATGACGATCGCGGTCTGCACGCCGAGCGACTGGATGTCAGCCACCTCAGACGCAATCCGTGTCGCGACGTTGGGATCGATGCCGTACGTGCCGTCACCCATCAGGGCTTCGCCCGACAACTTGAGGAGCACGCGCGAGTAGCGCATGCCGGAGGGTGGGGCGGTGGGGGAAGACGACGTCATCTCAGGCGGGCATTATAGGACAGTCCGGCGCGGCGCTCCCGAAAGAGCGCCGCAGGGGACCGTGGTTACTCGGCGTTTTCGCCGAGCTTGAAGCGGACGAAGCGCGAGATGGTGATGTTCTCGCCGGTCTTCGCGGTGGCCGCCTGCAGCATCTGCTCGATCGTGACGTTGGGGTCGCGCACGGAGGGCTGTTCGAGCAGGCAGATCTGCGAGTAGAGGCTTCCGAGCTTGCCCTCGACGATCTTGTCGATGACCTGCGCCGGTTTGCCGGAATCGGCGAACTGCGCCCGATAGATTTCCTTTTCCTTCTCGAGTTCGCTGCCCGGCACCTGATCGCGGCTCACGAAGCGCGGATCGGCGGCGGCGACATGCATGGCGATCTCCTTGACGAGCGCCTGGAAGTCGTCGGTGCGGGCCACGAAGTCGGTCTCGCAGTTGACCTCGACGAGCACGCCAACCTTGCCGCCCATGTGGATGTAGTGGCCGATCATGCCGTCCTTGGTGGCCCGGCCGGCGCGCTTGGCCGCGGTGGCCATGCCCTTCTTGCGGAGGATCTCGACGGCCTTCTCCATGTCGCCGCCCGATTCGGTCAGCGCCGCCTTGCAGTCCATCATCCCCGCGCCCGTCTTGTCGCGCAGTTGCTTCACCAGTTCTGCCGTGATTGCCATCGTCTCAGTCTCCATCGTGGCGCCCTGGGCGCCCGGTCGCGCGCGTGTGCGCGGTACAAGAAAAGGCCGGCCGGAGAGGGTCAGCTCCCGGCCGGCGCGAGTCGAGCCAGGCGAGCTGCCTAGGTCGTGGGGACAGGCGTCGCCGGAGCGGCCGGAGTGGCCGGGGCCGCCGGAGCCGCCGGAGCGTCAGCGCGCTGGGGGCGGCGGATGGCCGCCGGCCGCACCACACGCGCAGCCTCGTCGGCCGCCAGCTGTTCGGCATCCGAGGCGGCCTGTTCGGCGCGCCGGGATTCACGCTCCGCCTGGCCGTCGAGCACGACGTCGGCCACGCGGGCCGCGAAGAGCTTGATCGAACGCAGGGCGTCGTCGTTGCCGGGGATCACGAAGTCGACTTCGTCGGGGTCGCAGTTGGTGTCGACGATGCCGATGACCGGAATCTTCAGCTTGCGCGCCTCGTCGACGGCAATCTTTTCCTTGCGGGTGTCGACGACGAAGAGGGCATCGGGCAGCCGCGACATGTTGCGGATGCCGTCGAGATTCTTCTGAAGCTTGCGCTTCTCCTTCTCGGCCTTCGCAATTTCCTTCTTCGGCATGACCTCGTAACGGCCGTCGGTGGCCATCGACTCGAGATCGCGAAGACGAGCGATGCTGCGCTGAATGGTGGAGAAGTTGGTCAGCAGACCACCGAGCCACCGCTCGTTGATGTAATACATCCCGCAACGGGCCGCTTCGGTCGCGATGACATCCTGCGCCTGGCGCTTGGTGCCGACGAAGAGAATCGTCTTGTCCTGCGATGCCAGCTGACGCACGTAGCCTTCCGCTTCGCGGAAGAGCTTCACCGTCTTGCCGAGGTCGAGGATGTAGATGCCGCTGCGTTCGCCGAAGATGTAGGGCTTCATCTTCGGGTTCCAGCGCTTCGTCTGGTGACCGAAATG
>CADEFD010000016.1:15825-52906 GCA_902826515.1 uncultured Acidobacteriota bacterium | reverse complement strand
GGAAGATGCCCACCGCGGTATCGGTGCCGGCCGGTACCACCGCGAAGCAGGCGTAACGGCCCGCGGCCTGTTCGATCGCCGCCCGGTGGATGAAGCGGCGGAAACCGTCGGCCGTGCTGGGAGGCGGCGAGATGAAGCGCGCCACTTCCTCGGTGGTCAGGAGCTCGAAGAGCGAGTCGGCGTCGGCCGCGCGCAGTTCGCGCAGCGTCACCGTGCCGGCCGTGAGCACCGGCAGCTGCCGGCGCCAGTCGGTCGTGGTCGTCTCGTGGGCCGCCGGATATTCCATGGCGGGAAGCGAGGCGTGGAGCACGTCGGAGTACGGCATCTTCTCCATTAGAAGAGCCCTCCCGTCGTGGTGGTCGTGGTCGTCGTCGTGGGTGCGGGCTCCACCACCGTCAGTTCAGGGTTGTTCTCGAGGTCCCACAGCAGCGGGTCGAAGGCCAGTACTTCCGACGTTTCGTCGCCGTAGCTGATGCCGTCGGTGCCCGAGCTGCCCCAGGACGCATCCGGGTCGGTGCTTTCGCCCCACACGATGTTGAGGCCCCACACGATGTTGTTGCCCCACACCACGTTGAGCCCTTCGGCGAGGCCCCACACGATGTTCAGGCCCTGGGCCCCGGTGTTGTTGCCCCACACGGTGCTCGCGCAGTTGGCGCCGCCGCAGTCGAGGCCCCACACCACGTTGTCTTCGCTTTCGCCCCAGACGATGTTCTCGCCCCAGACGATGTTCTGGCCCTGCGCGAGCCCCCAGACGATGTTGTCGTCGAGGCCCCACACGATGTTCTCGCCCCAGACGATGTTCTCGCCCCACACGATGTTGGCGCCCCAGGTGACGTTGCCGCAGGAGCCGTTGCAGTTCTCGCCCCACACGATGTTCTCGCCCCAGACGATGTTTTCGCCCCAGACGATGTTGGCGCCCCAGGCGTTGGCGCCGGGCGTGATGACGCCGCCCTTGACCAGGCGGTTGCCCCAGATGATCCGCTTGCTCCAGTTGGAGGCCAGCGGATAGCGGCTGCCCGGACGGGCGACGCGGAAGTATTCGGCCAGCGTGACCGCGCCGCGCGCGTTCAGGAAGCCGGCGCCCTGCGTGAGCACGTCGAGGCCGTGCTTTGCTTCCGCCGTGTACTGCAGCATCGCCTTGACGAGGTTCGGCGTGAGCTTCGGGTTGGCCTGCAGCATGAGGGCCACGGTGCCGGCCACCGCGGGCGTCGCCATGCTGGTGCCGCTCAGCGTGAGGTACGGCTTGAAGGCCGTGGGCCGCGAGCCGGCCAGCAGGTACTGCGGCTTCTCGACATACATCTTGCTGTTCGGGCTGGCGAGCGACGTGACCGCCGTGCCGGGCGCGACCAGGTCGGGCTTGGCGAGGAAGTCGTGCGCCGTCGGGCCGCGCGAGCTGTACGGAGCGATGTCGTCGTCGCGGCGGTCGGTGTTGCCCTTGCTGTCGGCGGCGCCCACCGTGAGCACCCACGGCGCGTTGCCGGGCGCGGTGATGGCGCCGTACTGCGTCTGGCCGTTCGCGTTGCGGCCGATGTTGCCGGCGGCGGCGACCACGACGATGCCGGCGTCAACCGCGCGCTTGGCGGCGAGGGTCAGCGGGTCGGTGTTGTACGACTCGAAGACGCCGGCGCCGAGCGACATGTTGACGACGCGGATGTTGTAAGCGAGGCGGTTCGCCACCACCCAGTCGAGCGCGGCGATGATCGAGCTGATGCGGCCCTTGCCTTCGCGGTCGAGGGCTTTGAGGGCGACCAGCGTGGCGTGAGGCGCGACGCCGGTACGGGCGCCGTAGCTGTCGTAGCCGTTGCCGGCGATGATGCCGGCCACGTGCGTGCCGTGGCCCCAGTCGTCATAGCTGGTGGTGCCGGTGCCGATGAAGTCCACGAACTTCACGACGCGCTGCTGGGTCGAGCCCGCGTAGCGGAGGTCGTCGTGCGACGGCGTGATGCCCGAGTCGATGACCGCCACGCCGATGCCGGCGCCGGTGTAGCCCATCCGCTGGTGCACCGTGCGGGCGCCGATGGCGGCGGCCGTGCGGCCCACGAGCGCTTCGACCGGACGGTCGTAGTGCACGCGCTTGATCGCGCCGTTGCGGGCCAGGCGGCGCAGCATCCGCTTGTTCATGCGGGTGGTGCGGCCGCGCATGCTGCCGAGGCGCTTGCCCTTGCGGCCGCCTTCCGCCTGGATGAGCGTGTCGGCGTTCTTCTCGTCGTTGAACTCGACGATGACGGGCACTTCCGCGTCGTCGAGCTCCACGTCCTGGAGCAGCTTGTCGAACTTCACCTCGTCCGAGCGGACGGGGCGATGACGGCGTTGCGCTGAGGCGTCGGTGGCAAAGAACCCGACGGCCAGCGCAACGGCCATAGCGCAGATCGGCAGACGGCGGAGCCCGGGGCTCAGCGTGCCGAGGCGTACTTGGGACGGTACGGACATGTCGACCCTATTCGCAAGGTCGCTGCCACATCTACAGAACCGTCAGATGGTCCCGGCTCGTCCGGAAATTCCGGCCTGATTCGAGGGGGCGTAGCGCGGCGATTCCCGCGCCTGCACGCGACCCGTTTTTACGCGCGAACCGAGTGCATGCTGCGCCGCAGCAGCACACAGGCCCCTGATCCGGACCCTGTTTTGAGGCTTAAGTCGCTGAGCTGACTGGACTTAGGTGCTAACTGCCTAGTTGTGGCACACGGTGCTCAAAATTTGCACACGCGAATCAGCGAAATCGTTACAGATTCTGCCACCCCGGCGCGGCGGCGAGCGCCGCGGCAGCCTTCGACGTGAGGGTCGCCGGCGCCCCGCCGGTGTGCAGGAACACCACCGTGTCGTCGGGGCCCAGTTCCCCTGATCGCACGTGGGCGATGAGGGCCGCCAGCCCCTTCGCGGTGTAGGTGGGATCGAGCACCAGGGCTTCGCAGCGCGCCGCCAGCCGCATCGCCTCGAGGCCTTCCGGCGTCGGCAACCCGTAGCCGTCGCCGATGAAGCCCTGGTCGGTGAAGAAGCGCGCATCGCGGACCGAGGCGTCGGCGCCGAGGAGCGCCGCGGCTTCAGCCGCGACCCGGCGGGCGCGTTCGATCTTCTCCGGCTCACCGCCACTCACGGCCACACCGTGGAGTTCGTAGGGCATATTGAGCAGATGCGCGCCGAGCGTGAGACCCGCCTGCGTGCCGCGCGACCCACTGGCGAAGTAGAGACGCCGCGGGGCCGCGCCGAGCGCCGCGAACTGGCCGGCGAGTTCGGCCGTGCCGGCCACGTAGCCGAGCGCGCCCACCGCGCTCGATCCGCCCACCGCGATCACGTAGGGACGTCCGCCGTCGGCCAGGAGCCGCTCGGCCACGTCACGCACCACCGCCTCGTCGTGTCCGACGGCCAGCATCGGATCGACGGCCGGCACCATGTGGACGCGGGCGCCGAAGAGATGATCGAGCAGCAGATTGCCTTCGAGCGGCGCCGGATCGTCGGCGGTCGTCAGCACGAGGTCCACCGCGAGGCCGGCCCGGCGCGCCGCCGCCGCGGTCATGCGCGCGTGGTTCGACTGCGCGGCGCCGGTCGTGATGACGGAGGTGGCGCCTTTGGCGAGGGCGTCGCCGATGAGGAAGTCGAGCTTGCGGGCCTTGTTGCCGCCGAGGCCGAGTCCGGTGAGGTCGTCGCGTTTGACGAGGATGCGCGGGCAGCGGGCGCGCCCGCCGAGCGCCTCGCGCAGGCGCGGCGCGTCCTCGAGCGGTGTCGGTAACACGGCGAGGCGCCGTGCCGGCTGTGCGGCCAGCCGGCTCGTGAGTTCGAGGATGGTCATCGGCGCGGCTCCCGGCCGCGCCGGATTATGCCACCGATGGGCGGGCGGGCGCGGCGTGTCGCGCCGGGGCGGGTGTCAGGCCGCCGGAGCGACGGACATCAGGTTGACGACGGCAGGCTGGCCTTCACACTCGAAGGCGAATCGCTCGGCAATGTGCGAACTGGGCACGCGCACCGTGTATCCCCGGCCTTCGACGACCGCCGGCAACGACAGGTGGCAGTCGCCGGCGAGCAGGGCCTTGATGTTGCCGCCAAGCATGTTCGTCAACTCGCCGATGGCATCCTGCATGTCCTCGGTGGTTGGCGCCGTCCCGTTGAGATGGAACATCACGCCGGCGACCCGTGCCGCGAGCGGTTTCGGAATCTGCAGGGCCACGGTGGCCTGCCAGCCGCCTGTGATGTTGATGATGCCGTCGAAGGTCTCGGCGTTGGCGGGCAACGAGGCCTGCTCGGGCTCGATGCGGTGCGTGGCCAGGCCCAGGGTCGTCATCCAGATTTCGTCGATCAGCACAGCGATGTCGCGTTCTTCGACCAGCATCACGCCGCCCCTTTTCTGAGTTGATTTGCCGCCGGCGAGTCGGTCTTGCAGTAGCAGCCAGCTCGCTCGAACTGCATGCGCTTGAAGGAATCGACGATGCCCATCGTCGTCTCGGCGCCGCCGAGGAAGAGATAGCCGTCAGGCGCGAGATGGCGGCTCAGTTTCGTGAGAATCTGCCGCTTGGCCTCGGTGTCGAAGTAGATCATCACGTTGCGCAACATGATGATGTCGAAGGTCGGCAATGTCGGCCACGCCTTCACGAGGTTCAGCTGTTCGAATCGGACCTTCTCGCGCACTGCTGCCTTCAACTGCCATTCGGTGCCCACCTTCTCGAAATGTTTGACGAGATAGGTGGCGGGCAGGCCACGATTCATTTCGACCTGGTTGTACTTGCCGGCGCGGGCCCGTTCGATGACATCGATGTTGATGTCGGTCGCATAATGCGTGACTTTCCAGTCGGCCAGCGCGGGGAAGTGCTGCAGAAGCATCATCACGACGGAGTAGGGCTCCTGTCCGGTGGAAGACGCCCCATACCAGATCTTCAGCTCGCGCGTGGCTCTTCGAGACTCCATGAGCTGCGGGATCACGTGCTCACGCAAGACCTCGAACGGCGCGACGTCGCGGAAGAAGGTCGTTTCGTTGGTCGTCATCGCCTCGATGACTGCGCGCTTCAGCTGGAGGTCGCCGGCCCGCACGCCGGCCACGAGCGAGGCGAAGGACGCGTGGCCGCGGCTCTTGGCAATCGGCGCCAGGCGCGACTCCACGAGATACTCCTTGCCCGTTTCGAGCACGATGCCAGCGTGTTCGCAGATGAACGTGCGAATGTAGTCGAATTCCTGCGGTGAGATCGTCATCACATCCTCAACGCTGAGACGCCCGCGGCCGCGACGGACCCCGTCGCCACGCGCCCGTTCGTCGTGCGCCGCACCAGCTCGGCGGCTATTCCTTCGAGTGGCACCACACGGTCGGCCAGGCCCGCCCCGGCGACGTAACCTGGCATGCCCCAGACAACGCTCGTGGCCTCGTCCTGCACCACGACCTGGCCTCCGGCGTCTTTCACGTATTCACTGCCGCGCAGTCCATCCTGACCCATGCCGGTCAGGATGGCCCCCAGGGTGCGGCCACCAAAATGTTCGACCACCGAGCGGAACAACACGTCCACCGCGGGACGGCAGGAGTTCTCCGGTGGGGCCTGATTCAACGCCGTCACATAGTCCGTACCCCGGCGCTGCAGTGTCATGTGATAGTCGCCGGGCGCGATGTACACATGACCCGGCTTCAGGACCATGCCAGCCTGTGCTTCGACCACGGTGACAGCCGACTGGCTGTTCAGGCGCTCGGCGAGGAGCCGCGTGAACATCGGCGGCATGTGCTGCACGATGACCACGGGCACCGGCAGCGAGGCCGGCAGGCCGGGGATCACGACGGCGAGCGCGTTCGGCCCCCCGGTCGAGACGCCGATGGCGAGAATGTCGACGGCGCCGATCGGCGCGGCGACGGGGTATGCGGCCCTGGGCGCCTCGCCCGCAGGACGGAGGGCCACGGCGCGGGGCGCCGGAGGCAGCACCGCAGGCCGGCCCTCGGCCCGGCCCGCAAGGGCCTTGATCTTCGGGATGAGGTCGCGCCGCACCGTCTCGAGCCCGGCGGTGACGCTGCCGACGTTCGCCGGCTTGGTCACGTAGTCGGACGCGCCGGCGGCCAGCGCGTCGAGCGTCGCACTGCCGCCGCGCTCCGTCAACGTGCTGAACATGATGACCGGCAGCTTCTGCCAGGTCTTGCGGATCGCCGCGACCGTCTCGATGCCGTTCATCTCCGGCATTTCGACATCCATCGTGACCACGTCCGGGTTGCACTGCGTGATCTTCTGGAGCGCGATGCGGCCGTTGGCGGCCGTTCCCACCACCTCGATGTCCGGGTCGGTGGCCAGCACGTCACCGACCAGCCGTCGAATCACGACGGCGTCGTCCACGATGAGCACGCGGATCTTGGTCACGCAGCGGCCCCGGCGGAGGTCGGCAGGCCGAGGAGGCGCAGCTTGTCTTCGATGGTGGCCTTCGTGAACGGCTTCATCACGTACTCGTGCGCGCCGGCCTCAAGGGCCTTGACCATCTGGCTCATTTCGATCTCGGTCGTCACCATGACCATGCGCACGCCGGACAGCGTGGCGTCGGCGCTCACCGCCTGCACCAGCTCGAGGCCGTTCATCTCTGGCATGTTCCAGTCGATGAGTGCGAGCGTGGTGTCGGGGTTCGCCTGCAGGTACAGATAGGCTTCGCGGCCGTGCCGCGCCTCGGCTGGCTGGTAGCCCAGAGCCTTCAGCATCTGCGTGAGAATGACTCGAATTGCCCTCGAGTCGTCGACGACGAGCGCTTTCATGGGATCTCCTTGAGACCGAACTCGGGCCGCCGCCGGCGGGGCGGCCCGCGCCGGTCGGCGTCCTGTGGGCCGTGCGACTTAGACCTTGAACCGGTTCACCAGACCCTGGAGGTCGGCTGCCATTCTGGTGAGCGATGCCGCGGCTTTCTGCGTGTCGGTCGCGCCTTCGCTCGTGCTCGTCGCCGCGGTCGCCACGCCCACGATGTTCTGGGCGATCTCGGTGCTGCCCTTGGCGGCTTCGCTGACGTTGCGCGTCATCTCGTTGGTCGTCGCGGTCTGCTCTTCCACCGCGCTGGCAATCGTGTTCGAGATGTCGTTGATCTGATCGATGATCTGGCTGATCTGGCCGATGGCCTCGACCGCGCCCTTGGTGTCGGCCTGGATGGCATCGATCTTCTGGCCGATGTCCTCGGTGGCCTTGGCCGTTTCCTTCGCCAGCTCCTTCACCTCGTTGGCGACGACGGCGAACCCCTTCCCGGCTTCGCCGGCGCGCGCCGCTTCGATGGTGGCGTTGAGGGCCAGCAGGTTGGTCTGCTGGGCAATCGAGGTGATGACCTTGATCACCTTGCCGATTTCCGCCGAGCTCTCGCCGAGCTTGGCAATCGTGTTGTTGGTGGTCTCGGCCACCTTGACCGCCGCGTTGGCCACCTTGGCCGCCTCGTTGGCGTTCTTGGCGATCTCCTTGATGGAGGCGCTCATCTCCTCGGTGCCGGTGGCCACGGTCTGCACGTTGCGCGAGACCTGCTCCGAGGCCGCCGAGACGACGTTGGCCTGGGCGGAGGTCTCCTGCGCGTTCGAGCCCATCTGCTGGCTCACCGCCGTGAGTTCCTCCGACGAACTGGCCAGGGCCTGGGCGTTCTGCGCGATACCGGCGACCGACTGCCGCAGGTCCGCGAAGAAGCGGCTCAGCCCTTCGCCCATCTGGCCGGCGGCATCGCTGCCCGACACCGTCAGCGCCATCGTCAGGTCGCCCTCGCGGGCGGCGTTCACCACCGCCAGCATCGCATCGACCTTGGCGCGCAGCTCGAGTCGTGCCTTCACCTCCGCCGTCGTGTCGGTGGCGAACTTGATGACCTTGTACGGCTTGCCGTTCAAGTCGAAGATCGGGTTGTACGAGGCCTGAATCCAGACCTCCTTGCCACCCTTGCCGATGCGCCTGTATTCGCCGGCATCGAACTCGCCACGACCAAGCTTCGCCCAGAACTCGCGGTAGTCAGCGCTTCTGACGTAGTCCTGCTCGGCGAACATGCTGTGGTGTTTCCCTTTGATTTCCTCAAGGGAGTAGCCAAGGGCGTTCAGGAAGTTGTCGTTGGCCGTGATGATCGTGCCGTCGAGATTGAACTCGATGACCGCCTGCGCCCGGCTCAGCGCGTCCATGACACCTTTGGCCGCCAGTCGCTCGAGTTCATACTGCGTGACGTCGTAGCGAACGCCGAGGTAGCCGCTCGGCTTGCCGTTGTCGCCGATGCGCGGCGCGATCACCGCGTCGACGTAGTACGGAGTGCCGTCCTTGGCGCGGTTCTTGACCATGCCGCGGAAGATCTTGCCGCGGCCGATCGTGCTCCACATCTCCTTGAAGACGTCCTTCGGCATGTCCGGGTGACGGACGGTGTTGTGGGGACGGCCGATCAGTTCCTCGCGCGTGTACTGCGCGACCTCGAGGAACTTGTCGTTGATCGAGAGGATGTCGCCCTTCTTGTCGGCCTCCGAGACGATGCTCGTGAGGTCCATGATCTCGCAACGCAGCTTCAGTTCGGCTTCAGCGGCCCGCAGGCGCTGCTGGAGACCAGCGGCGTCGCGCCTCACGTCGGTGATGTCGCTCAGGTAGGCGACGACACGGGTGACCTGACCGCGGTGGTCGGCGAGCGGCTGGTAACTGCCGATCGTCCAGACGTCCCGCCCATCCTTGCCGGCGCGGTGGAACTCGCCAGCCTGGCTGGCCCCGGTCCGCAGTCGCGCCCAGAAGTCGTCGTCGGCGCCGGCGTGGGCGGGCGGCACGAGCATGCGGTGTGACCGCCCCTGGACCTCGTCGAGGCCATAGCCGAACAGCCGCAGGAAGTTGTCGTTCGCGGTGACCAGAGTGCCGTCGAGCTGGAACTCCGCGACCGCCTGGGTGCGGCGCACTGCGGCGACCTGCCCGCGCAGGTCCTGCAGGTCCTGCGCCTCTACTTCGACCATCGAGGCCTCGACCGCTTCGCTCCGCCGCCGCGCTGTCGCTCGCTGTACGTGTCGTCCGTTCGCCATGCTCACATTCCTCCGTCATTGGGCCAGCTCAGCCGGCCACGTTCCCGGCTACACCTTGAAGCGGCCCACCAGACCCTGGAGGTCGGCTGCCATTCTGGTGAGCGATAGCGCGGCCTTCTGCGTGTCGGTCGCGCCTTCGCTCGTGCTCGTCGCCGCGGTCGCCACGCCCACGATGTTCTGGGCGATCTCGGTGCTGCCCTTGGCGGCTTCGCTGACGTTGCGCGTCATCTCGTTGGTCGTCGCGGTCTGCTCTTCCACCGCGCTGGCAATCGTGTTCGAGATGTCGTTGATCTGATCGATGATCTGGCTGATCTGGCCGATGGCCTCGACCGCGCCCTTGGTGTCGGCCTGGATGGCATCGATCTTCTGGCCGATGTCCTCGGTGGCCTTGGCCGTTTCCTTCGCCAGCTCCTTCACCTCGTTGGCGACGACGGCGAACCCCTTCCCGGCTTCGCCGGCGCGCGCCGCTTCGATGGTGGCGTTGAGGGCCAGCAGGTTGGTCTGCTGGGCAATCGAGGTGATGACCTTGATCACCTTGCCGATTTCCGCCGAGCTCTCGCCGAGCTTGGCAATCGTGTTGTTGGTGGTCTCGGCCACCTTGACCGCCGCGTTGGCCACCTTGGCCGCCTCGTTGGCGTTCTTGGCGATCTCCTTGATGGAGGCGCTCATCTCCTCGGTGCCGGTGGCCACGGTCTGCACGTTGCGCGAGACCTGCTCCGAGGCCGCCGAGACGACGTTGGCCTGGGCGGAGGTCTCCTGCGCGTTCGAGCCCATCTGCTGGCTCACCGCCGTGAGTTCCTCCGACGAACTGGCCAGGGCCTGGGCGTTCTGCGCGATACCGGCGACCGACTGCCGCAGGTCCGCGAAGAAGCGGCTCAGCCCTTCGCCCATCTGGCCGGCGGCATCGCTGCCCGACACCATCAGCGGCTTCGTCAGATCGCCCTCGCGAGCGGCATTCACCACCGCCAGCATCGCATCGACCTTCTGCTTGAGATCTTCCTTGGCCTGCACGCCAGCCGTGATGTCGGTGGCGTACTTCACGACCTTGAAGGGCCGGCCGTTCAGGTCGAGAATCGGGTTGTAGGAGGCCTGGATCCAGATTTCCTTGCCGCCCTTGCCGAAACGCTTGTATTCCGCGGATTTGTATTCGCCGCGCCCGAGGGCGGCCCAGAACTCCCGGTACTCGGCGCTCTGGCGGAGCGACGGGTCGACGAACATGCTGTGGTGCTTGCCCTTGATTTCGTCGAGGGTGTAGCCGAGCGTGGAGAGAAAGTTCTGATTGGCCGTGACGATCGTGCCGTCGACCTGGAACTCGATGACCGCCTGCGACTTGCTGATGGCCTCGAGCTGGCCCTGGTAATCCGCGTTCTGCAGTTTTGCCGCCGTGGTGTCGGTGGCATATTTCACGACCTTGAACGGCCGCCCGTCCATGTCGAGGATGGGGTTGTAGGAGGCCTGAATCCAGACTTCCTTGCCGCCCTTGCCGATGCGCTTGTACTCGCCGGCCTGGTATTCACCGCGGCCGAGCTTGGTCCAGAAGTCGCGGTATTCAGCGCTCTGGCGGTAGGCCGGCTCGACGAACATGCTGTGGTGCTTGCCCTTGATCTCTTCGAGCGAATAACCGAGCGTCGAGAGGAAGTTCTGATTGGCCACGACGATCGTGCCGTCGAGGTTGAATTCGATGACCGCCTGCGACTTGCTGATCGCTTCGAGCTGACCGTGGAAGTCCGCCGTCTGCAGTTTGGTCGTGGTGACGTCCGACGCGAACTTCACGACCTTGTACGGCGCACCGTTCTGGTCGAGGATGGGATTGTAGGAGGCGAGGATCCACACTTCCTTGCCACCCTTGCCGATTCGCTTGTACTCGGCCGACTGCGCCCTGCCGGCCGCCAGATCCGCCCAGAACTGCCCGTACGCCGCGCTTTGCGCGTAGCCCGGGTCGACGAACATTCGGTGGTGCCGTCCCTGGATCTCGTCGAGCTGGTAGCCGAGTGCGTTCAGGAAGGCGTCGTTGGCCGTCACGATGGTGCCATCGAGCTGGAACTCGATGACCGCCTGCGTGCGGCGCACGGCCGCCACCTGGCCGCGCAGGTCCTGCAGGTCCTGCACGTCGACTTCCACCATCGTCTGGTCGGCCACTGCCACCTCGCGCCGTGCCGCCGCCCGCTGCCCGAACCGTCCGTTCGCCATGCTCTGACTCCTGACCGCGTCTGTGGGAAGACTGTGTGATTCGCGCCGGACTCGGCCGGACGCCCTTTGTGTTCCGGTTAGTTCCTGCGCTCTTCGCCGTCCAGCGCCGTCGATCGTTCGACGTCGAGCGCCAGCAGCAGTCGGTCCTTCAACTTGTAGACACCCGTGACCAGTTCGCGTGCCGCGCCGCTGATCGTCTCGGGAGCGCGTTCGAAGTCGGCGTGCGCGGTCTCCACCACGTCGCCGATTTCGTCCACCAGCAGACTGACGACGCCATCGCTCGTGCGGACCACGACGTTCATCGGCTGCACGCCTTCAGCGCGGTCCGGCAGCCCCAGCCGCCGCCGCAGATCGACAGCGGTGACGATCTGGCCGCGCAGATTGATGAGTCCCTGGACCACGCCGGGCGCCAGCGGGACTCGTGTCATGTCCTGGTAGCGGATGACTTCCTGCACCATCAGGACCTCGACCCCGAAGTAGTAGCGGTCGAGCGAGAAGGTGGCGAACTGCCGCGTGGCCGACGTGTCGTCGGACGGCTGCGGCGTGAAAGCGGAGGACCCTGTGGACATGGAGTGGCTTTCTGACTAGGCCGCGGCCCTGATGTCGGCGTCTTCGCCGACCACTTCGCGCAGGATTGCCTGCACGTCGATCAGGTCGGTGACCAGGTGCTGGATGACCGCCGATCCGACGGTGCCCGAGCGGCTGCTCGAACGCCGCGCCGTGGCGGCTTCGTTGACCACGTCGAGAATCTGGTCCACGACCAGGCCGACACTGCGGCCGCGGTCGGTGAACACGATCACCTGGCGAGGTTCGGTTTCGGTCGAGCCGTCGCCGCCGAAGAAGCGCCCGAGACTGATGAGCGGCATGATCTCGCCGCGGTACTGCACCACGTCCTGGCCGCCCGACGACTCGATGACGGTCGACGGGAACTCTTCGAGGCGCGCCACCAGGCGCAGCGGAATCGCCATGCGTTCGGTGCCGTTGGCGCGGAAGAGCAGCCAGGTCTCTTCGTCTCCGCCCTGGCCCTTTGCCGTGTCGGTCAGCTTCTGCGTGCGGCGGTCGTCGGCCTGGCCGAGCACGTTGGCCTGCTGCGCCAGGCGAGTGACGTCCAGAATCAGGGCGACGTGCCCATCGCCCATGATGGTCGCGCCGGCGAAGACGACCACCGACTTCAGCAGCCGGCCGAGGGGCTTGACCACGATCTCCTCGGTGTCGTTCACTGCGTCCACGACCAGGCCGAACTGACGGTCGTCGGCCTTGAGCACCACGATGTTGACGATGTCGTGCTCCCCCACGGATTCCAGGCGCAGCTCCTTGTGCAGCAGGACGAGCGGCAGCAGGTTGCCCCGCAGTCGGTGGAACGCGGCGCCGCCGATGTGCTCGATACCGGTGCGCAGCTGTTCACCCTCGAGCCGCACGAGCTCGAGCAGACTGACCTGCGGGATGGCGAACATCTCGCCGCCCGTGGACACCATCAGCGCGGGAATGATTGCCAGGGTCAGCGGAATGCGGATCTTGAGCGTCGTGCCTTCGCCGCTCACGCTCTGGATGTCGACGGTGCCGCCGATCTTCTCGATGTTGGTCTTGACGACGTCCATGCCGACGCCGCGTCCCGAGACGTTGGTGATCTTCTCGGCCGTGGAGAAGCCCGGCAGGAAGATCATCCGGAGCACTTCCGGATCGCTCATGCGCGCGGCCTGCTCGGCCGTGACCAGCTGTCGATCGACGGCCTTGCGCCGGATCTTCTCGGGGTCGATGCCCGAGCCGTCGTCGGCGATCTCGATGTTGATCTGCCCGCCTTCGTGGAAGGCCTTCAGGCGCAGCACGCCCTCGCCGGGTTTGCCTCTGGCGATTCGCGCCTCGGGCGTCTCGATGCCGTGATCCACCGAGTTGCGAACGATGTGTGTCAGCGGATCCTTGATCGCCTCGATGATGGTCTTGTCGAGTTCGGTGTCCTTGCCGATCATCTCGAGACGCACCTGCTTGCGGCAGGTGGTGGCGAGATCCCGCACCACGCGCGGGAACTTGCTCCACACGTTGTCGATGGGCTGCATGCGCGTCTTCATCACGCCTTCCTGCAGCTCTGAGGTGACGAGGTTCAGGCGCTGGGTGGCGCTGCTGAACGCGGGATCGGCCTGCGACCCGGTGAACTGGAGAATCTGGTTGCGGGCGAGCACCAGCTCGCCCACGAGGTTCATCAGCTTGTCGAGCAGGCCGACGTCCACGCGCAGCGATGCGTCGTTGACCGGCGCCCTGCGATCATCGCCGGTACGGCGTTCCGCCGGGACCTGGCGTTCTTCCGCGGCGGCGTCTTCGACGGGCCGCGCGGCGGCCTCGACGACGTGGAGCTGCGGCGGCGCCGCCGGGGCGACGAGCACCGGTGCCGGCGGAATGACGTCGGCCATCGGCGCGGCCATGGACGGCGCCGGTGCGGCGGCCGTATCGCTGACGTTCAGCCGGTTCAGCGTGGCGACGAGCGAGGTGTAGTCGTCGTCGCCTTCGGCCGCCGTCCGCTCGATATTGGTCAGGATGTTGCGCACCGCGTCGACCATGGCCAGCAGGCCGGTCGCGATCTCGGCGTTCAGTCGCAGCTTGCCGTCCCGCATCCGGCTCAGCAGACTCTCGCCCACATGGCTGATCGACTCCAACTTCGAGAAGCCGAGAAAGCCGCACGTTCCTTTGATCGTGTGGATCGTGCGGAAGATGCTCGCCAGGTTCTCCTTGTCGTCGGGCGCCTGTTCGAGCTCTACGAGCGCGCGGTCGAGTGCGTCGAGGTTTTCGTAACTCTCGACCAGGAACTCTTTGACCACGTCGTCAAGTTCAGCCATCGCTACACTCCCATCCTTCTCACCCCGTCCGGGCCGTGAGTGTGTTCGACACGACCCGCTACTTCTTGAACTCGGGGCCTGGCGCTCGACCGCGGTGACGGGCGTCACAGACTCATGTCCCGCCGACGGCCCGATGAACTGTGGCCGCGGCTGGCCGGCGCTGAGCCACCTGGAAAATCGGCTCGGCAGCGCGTTTCTTGACCTGCTGAGAGGCAACCCGTATGCCCGGGCTTGCCGTCGGGTCCTGCCGTGTCAGGGCGGGCGCTGGCGTGCACAGCCGGGTAACGCTCCGGCTCGTTCAGGCGCAGGGGTGTCGGCCTCGCCCGGCGACGGTGACGGCCGGCCGGCAGTGTCCTGTGCGTTCGTCCTAGGGAGGGCTGAGCGGGCGTCCGAGGCCGGCCGCCGAGATGAGGGCGCGCAGGTCGTCGGGCACCGCCGCTTCGAGTGTGATCACCCGTCCCGACGACGGCAGCCGCAGCCGCAGCCGCCAGGCATGGAGGGCCTGATGCGCGAAGCCGCGCGCGTGACGGTCGAGGGCCGGGGACACCAGGCGGCGGCGGGGCGGCTGCCCGTAGGTCTGGTCTCCCACAATCGGCCAGCCGCGTTCGGCCAGATGCACGCGGATCTGGTGGGTGCGGCCGGTGCCGAGGCGGCAGCGGACCAGGCTGAGGCCGCGCGCGTCGCCGGTCGAGTGCGCCAGCACCGCATAGGTCGTGTGCGACGGCGAGCCGTCGTCGCGCACCATCATGCGGCGGCGGTCGAGCGGGTCGCGGCCGAGCGCGCTGTCGATGGCGCCCTGGCGCGGCGAGGGCCGGCCCCACACCACGGCGAGGTAGTCCTTCACGATGTCGTCGCGGTCGCGCTGCAGCGCCGTGTGCACCTCGGCGCGGCGGGCGATGATCATCAGGCCCGAGGTGTCGCGGTCGAGGCGCTGCACGAGGCGTGGCGACCAGTCGCAGACGCCGGCGCGGGTGCGTCCGAGCACGGCGTTCACGACCGTGCCCGACCGTTGGCGCGACGTGGGGTGCGCCACCATGCCGCTCGGTTTGCTGACGACGATGAGATCGTCGTCTTCGTAGACGACGTCGAGCGGCAGGGATTCGGCGGCGGGAGGGTCGGGCGGCGGGGCGGCCACGGCGTCGATGGCCACGAGGTCGCCGGCGGCGAGGCGCTGGGCGGGCCGTCGCGCCGGTGCGCCGTTCACGAGCACGCGGCCCGATGCGACCAGTTTCTGGATGCCCGATCGCGACAGGCCGAAGGCGCCGGGGACGTGGCGCTGGACGGCCTGATCGAGACGGTGCGCGACGTCGCCGCGGTCGGCGACGAACGTCACGCCCGGCGGCCGCGAGGTCCTAATCGCGATAGGAGATGAGCTCCACGTCGAACACGAGCATGCCCGACGGCACGCCGGCCTGGCCCTTGTAAGCGAGCTTCTCGGGAATCCAGAAGCGCATCTTTTCGCCCACCACCATGAGCTGCACACCCTCGGTCCATCCCTCGATGACGTCGCCGAGGCCGAAGCTCGCCGGCTGTCCGCGCATCACCGAGCTGTCGAACAGCTTGCCGTTGGTCTGCCAGCCGGAATAGTGCACGGTCACGCGGCTGCTCTTCTTCGGGTGGTCGGTGCCGGTGCCGGCCTTGATCGACTTGTAGGCGAGGCCCGACGGAGTCACCTTCGCGTCGGCGGGTGGCGCGGCCACGTCGGCGGGCGGCGTCGTGGGCGCCGGCGTGAACTCGATGAGCTCGATGTCGAAGACCAGCATGCCGGCCGGGCGGCCCGTCTGGCCCTTGTAGGCGAGCACTTCGGGAATCCAGAGGCGGCGCTTCTCGCCGGCCGTCATGAGCTGCACGCCTTCGCCCCAGCCCTTGATCACGCGGTCGAGCGGGAAGGTGTTCGGCTCCTTGCGCACGATCGAGCTGTCGAACATCTTGCCGTCGGTGGTCCAGCCCGTGTAGTGCACGGTGACCATGTCGGTGGCCCCTGGTTTCGCCGTGCCCGTGCCGGGCGTCAGAATTTTGGAGGCGAGGCCGGATGGCGTCGTCATCGCATCCTTGGGCGGGGCCGCCACGTCGGGCGGCGGGGGAATCGGCGTGGGCCGCGGCGGCCCCTGGATGGCGGTGGCGAGGGGCAGGAGTGCCGGCGCGAGCAGGAGTGTGAAGAGCGTAACCAGCGTGAGTCGCATGGCCCTTATCGTGGACCAGCCCCTGCTGCCGCGCAACCGGTCAATCGCTGCCGCGAACTGTCAACGAAACGACGCTCAACGCGCCAGCTTTACGATTGTGTTGACGCTCGAGTGTGCGGCTGATGCTTGATTCGTGTATTTCGGCCATAATCATGTGGTTTTAAGTTGGCCCGGTATTTGATAGACAGGGCAGCGTGACCAGTCCAGGCTCTCAGCGCATGCCCGTACTGCTCGTCGGCACGGAGGAGACGACGGCTCAGGCCCGCCTCGACGCTCTGTCGAAGGCCGGCTTCGTCGTGATGCCGGTGCGTGGTTTCCTCGACGCCCGGCAGGTGTTGACCGAACTCGAGCCCGAGGCCATCGTCACGGACGTGCATCTCGGCGACTACAACGGCCTGCATCTGGTCGCCATCGCCCAGGTCGAACACCCCCGCACGGCGTGCCTCGTCACCGGCCCGCGCGACCCGGCACTCCAGGCCGAGGCCTATCACCTCGGCGCCCGCTATCTCGTGGAGCCCGTGACCCTCGATCGGCTCGGCGCCGTGCTGGCCGAGATCGTCGCCAACCCGCGGCCTCAGCGCCGCTGGCCGCGCCGGCGTCCGGCGCACGAAGTGGCGTCGGTCGTGGCCGGCGTGGATGCCCGCATCGTGGACGTCAGCTACGGCGGCGCCGGCATCGAGTTCTTCGGCACCGACATCCCGACGGACACGCTCGAGCTGGTCGTGCCCTCCACCGGCCTGACCGTGCCGGTCGAACGGGTGTGGACGCGGCGGCCCGGGAAGGCGCAGCCGATTGCCTGCGGTCTGGCGCTGCGCCGCGACAGCGCGGTGGACGCCCGGTGGCGGTCCTTCGTGGACGGCCTCGACCTGCTGCCCGGCATCCTGCCGTCGCCCGGCGGCAGCGGCCTGCCGGCGTAGCCGCCGCATAACCCGAGACAAAATCAGCGCTCTCGCGCCCACAAGTCTGGGCGGAGCTTGCCATTGGATTGCAATACTGCGAGAATGCCGGCGCTCGAGCTTGGCCGTTCGTTTGCTAAGTCATTCTCGCCAGCCCCCCAATGAGCATGACATCAGACATCCTCGTCGTCAGCGCGGATGCGGCCGTTCTGTCAGGTCGCGTCACGGCGCTTCGCCGCTCCGGTTTCTCCGCGCGCGCCAGTGCGAGCTTTCCAGATGCGCGACGCACGCTCGAGGACGGCCCGCCGCCTGAAGTGCTCGTGACCGACGTGCGACTCGGGCCCTACAACGGCCTGCACCTCGTGGCGGTGGCCCGGGTCGAGTTCCCGCGCACGGTCGCCATCGTCATCGGCGGCCAGGATCACGTGCTCGAAGTGGAAGCGGCCGGCCTCGGCGCCCGCTACCTGCTCGCGCCGGTCACGCCGCGCGAACTCGAACTCACGATCGCGGAACTGCTGGCCGTGCCGCGCCCGAAGCGCCGCTGGCCGCGTAAGCGCCTGGCGGCCGAGGTCGCCGCGCTCGTCGGCGGACTCCCCGGGCGCCTGCTCGACGTGAGCTACGGCGGGGCGTGCCTCGAGGTGTTCGGCACGGCGCCGCCGGGCGACACCGTGCACGTCGTGATTCCGGAACTCGGCATCGACCTGAGCGGCCAGCGCGTGTGGGCCCACCGCCCCGACCCGCTGCAGCCGGTGAGCTGTGGCGTAGCCTTCAGCGCGCCCGACAACGCTCTCTGGCAGTCGTACGTGGACGCCGTCGCCGCGGCATAGACGTTGCGGAATCTGGTGAGCCGCTGATCGTGTGATCTGGAGATCGCGCTCCAGATCGCCCGATCACGCGATCGACAGATCACACCGGCGCCATCTACTCAATCTCTCTGCCCGGCGCCATCCTGAACCGCTGAAACGGCATGTGGCAGCCGTACTTGCGCAGGAAGTTCAGGAACCGCTTGTAGTCCTGCGGCTCCATGTTGAACAGCTGCACGAGGGCCTTGTAGTTGCCGCGCGTCTGTTCGAGGCCCACCCGCACCAGATGCCGCACGTCTTCGCGCGTGAGGTCGCGGGCCATGAACGGTTCGTAGGCCACGTCCCAGAACGACTCGCCCTTGAGCAGGATGCGATCGAGCAGCGCCTGCGCCGGGGCCGGTGAGGCGACTCTGATCGGCGTGTTCTCGGCCACCGCGCTGCCGGTGCGGACTTCGAGCGGCAGATCCGCGGCGTGGATGACGCCGCCCGGGCAGCGGCAGGTGAGCCGCTCGGCGATGTTCCGCAGTTCGCGCACGTTGCCCGGCCAGTCGTAGGCCTCGAGCGCGGCGACCGCATCGGGCGAACACTGCGGCAGCGGCACGCCGTGTTCCACCGCGAACAGCCGCAGGAAGTGATCGAGCAGCGGCGTCACGTCGTCCTTGCGCTCGCGCAGCGGCGGGATCGTGATGTGGATGACGTTCAGCCGGTAGTAGAGATCTTCGCGGAACTCGCCGGCGGCGATCCGCTCGGGCAGGCGGCGGTTGGTGGCGGCCACCACGCGCACGTTCGCGTTGACGCGATTGCGTTCGTCGCCCACGCGCTGGATTTCGCCGGTTTCGAGGAAGCGGAGCAGCAGCGCCTGCATGCGCAGCGACATCTCGCCCACTTCGTCCATGAACACGGTGCCGCTGTTGGCGGCTTCGAAGAGGCCGCGTTTGTCGCGGTAGGCGTCGGTGAAGCTGCCGCGGGCGTGCCCGAAGAGCTCGGATTCGAGCAGCGTGTCGGGCATCGCCGCGCAGTTGATCGTGAGCATCGGCGCGTGCCGGCGGCGGCTGCGCTGGTGGATGAGATGTGCCACCACTTCCTTGCCGACGCCACTCGCGCCCGTGATGAGCACCTTGGCGTCCGACCGGGAGGCGTATTCCACCTCCTGCTGCACAACTTTCAACGCCTGGCTCCGCCCGATCAGGGTGGAACCCTTGGTTTGCGGAGGCGGGGGCTCGCCGGAGGCGTCGACGGGAAACATCTCAGGGGGCCGTGATTTCACGGCAAGGCCTCAATATTATCAGCAGATCGCGGACAAGAGCGGGTATTCGGTGACTATCACGCCGGATGCCGGAGAACAAAGTCAAGCCGGCGTGGACAGCCAGGCGCAGGCCCCGGCAGCGTGACGCAGATGCGCGCAGGCTGGCCACAATGTGTCAACGGCGACCTGGAGGCGGTTATTGTATCCCACTGTAGTCTGGCTCCACCAAGAACATCATCCCCCGATCACCGACTCCAGATCCTGGATTCCGGCTCCGTGTGACTTCAGGAGCCAGATAAGTGTCGATATTGAAGCAAAGGCCAGGATCTCCCGATTGGCATTGCGATTGCTTTAGTAGAGGCCAGTTGCAGCGCTCCGGTTCCCTACGGGAAACACAGCAGCGGGGCGTCGCAGAGAAAAGGATGAGCGTCTTGTTCAAGACAATGTCGGTTTCCCGGTTCGCGGTTGCGGCGGTGATGGCAGCGGGTGTGGTTGCGGCGGGTGCCGTGCGTGCCGAAGCGACGACCCTCGGCTTCTCCTGCATCACCAACAACTCGGCGTCGAGCTGCGCGATCGGCCAGTCGCAGCTGACTGCCGAACTGACCGACCTCGGCGGTGGCCAGGTCGAGTTCATGTTCAAGAACACCGGCCCGGCCAACTCGTCGGTAACGCAGATCTACTTCGATCAGCCGAACCCGACGCTGATGAGCCCCAACTCGAGCCAGATGTCATCGTCGAACGGCGTCAACTTCCGCACGCTCGACTCGAACCGCAACCTCCCCGGGGGTAACGGCATCTCGTTCCAGGCCACCAACGGCTACGGTTCGCGTCCGCCGGTGGCGCTGAACGGCATCAACCCCAACGAATGGCTGAAGCTGGTCTTCACGCTGAACTCTGGCTCGACCTTCGCCAGCCTGCTGACCAACCTCGCCACCGGCGACCTCCGCGTCGGCATGCACGTGCAGTCGATCGGCCGCTGGGAGAACTCGGAGTCGTTCGTCAACCAGGCGCCCACGGTGGTGCCGGAGCCGGCGAGCCTCATCCTCCTCGGCACGGGCCTGGCCGGTGCGGCCGCCGCCCGCCGCCGCCGCAAGCAGCAGGTCGCCCAGCAGTAACGGGCGACATCCCGAACGGGTGTGACGGCGGGGCGGCCAACGCCCCGCCGTTCGCATTTTCGGGGCGGTTTCCACGGCGCTCCGCCCTACGAGACCACTCGCCAGCAACCGATACTGTGCGTGGCATGACTCGCCAGGATTCGCCATCGTGACGACGCGCACGCTCGGCGCCGCCGCGCTGGCCGCCGCCACGTTCGTGGCCCTCTTCTTCGACGTCGGCCGGAAGCTCGTCGCCGACTGGGCGACCGACGACAACTACTCACACGGCTTCCTCGTCGTGCCGGTGGCGATCTTCCTGGCGTGGGAACGCCGGGAGGCCCTGGCCGCCGCCGCCCGCCGCCCGAGTGTGCTCGGACTGGTGGTCGTGCTCGGCAGCCTCGCCGTGCTGGCCGCCGGCACCCTCGGCGCCGAACTCTTCCTGACGCGGATCGCCATCGTCGGCGTGCTCGTCGGCGTCGTCCTCTTCGCCCTCGGCTGGCACCACCTCCGCCTGCTGGCCTTCCCGCTGGCCTTCCTGCTGCTGATGATTCCGCTGCCGGCCATCCTCTTCAACCAGATCGCGCTGCCGCTCCAGCTCCTGGCCTCGCAGGTCGGGGAAGAGGGGCTGCGCGCCTTCGGCGTGCCGGTGCTGCGCGAGGGCAACGTGATGGTGCTCGCGAGCACCACGCTCGAAGTGGCCGAAGCCTGCAGCGGCATCCGCTCGCTCATCTCGCTGCTCACGCTCGGCATCGTCTACGGCTACTTCATGGACTCGCGGTCGTGGGTGCGCTGGGTGCTGGCGCTTTCCACGGTGCCGATTGCGGTGGTCACGAACGGCCTGCGCGTGGCCGGCACCGGCATCGCGGCACATCACTACGGCCCGGAGGCCGCCGAAGGGTTCCTGCACACCTTCTCCGGCTGGCTGGTGTTCGTCTCGGCGCTGGCGCTGCTCTTCGTGCTGCGCGAAGTGATGGCGCGCGTCTCGCCCGATCCCGACCTTGCGGCGCCGCTTCCGGCCAGCCGCGCCGCGTCCTAGACCGCCATGTCCATTGCCGCCCGCCTGTTGGTAGTCTCGCTCACGCTCGGCGCCGCCGCCGTGGCGCTCACGGCCGCCGAGCGTCCCGATGCGAACGCGCCGCGTGAGCTGCTGCCCGGTTTTCCGCTCTCGGTGGACGAGTGGCGCGGCGTTGATGCCGCCCCGCTCGACCTCGACACGATGCGCGTGCTCGGCGTGGACGACTACGTGCTGCGCGCCTACAGCACGCAGGGCCACGAAGTCGGGCTCTACATCGGCTACTACCGCAGCCAGCGGCAGGGTGATGCCATCCACTCGCCGATGAACTGCCTGCCCGGCGCCGGCTGGGTGCCGGTCGAGGCCGGCCGCCTGCGCCTTGCCTCGGCAGGCGGGGCCGAGGTGAACCGGTACCTCATCCAGAAGGGGGAAGACCGTCAGGTCGCCCTCTACTGGTATCAGGGCCGCGGCCGCACCATCGCCAGCGAATACTGGAGCAAGGCGTTCCTCGTGTGGGATGCCGCCCGCCGCAACCGCACCGACGGCGCGCTCGTCAGAATCCTCAGTCCCGTCGCCCGCGGCGAGTCGCCGGCCGACGCCGAACGGCGCGCCGCCACGTTCGCCGGCCAGGTGTTCCCGAAGCTCGCCACGTATATTCCCGAGTAGGAGTCACGACCGTCATGCCGAATCCACTCACGAGCCGCGCGCGACTGGCGGCGTGGTGCGCCGCGATCGTGGTGACCGCCGCCGGCTGCGGCAGTGATCCGGCGGCCGAGAAGGTCGCGCACGTCGCCCGGGCCGATGCGTTCGTGGCCGAGGGCAAGCTGCCCGAGGCCATCATCGAACTGCGCGCCGCCGTGCAGATCGACCCGGCGTACGGCGAGGCACGCTACAAGCTCGGCGAGGCGTACGCGAAGTCGAACAACCCCGAGGCGGCGTATCCCGAATACGTGCGCGCCGCCGACCTGCTGCCCGACGACCCGAAGGTGCAGCTCACGGCCGGCCAGTACCTGCTGCTCGCCACCCGCTACGAAGACGCCCGGTCGCGCGCCCGCAAGGTCATCGAGCGCGAGCCGAAGAATGTCGCCGGTCACGTGCTGCTCGGCAACGCGCTCGCCGGTCTCAAGGACTACGACGCCGCCACGCAGTCGCTCGAGCGCGCCATCGAGTTCGATCCGAACCGCGGGCTGTCGTACGCGACGCTCGCCGCGATCCAGTCGGTGCGCGGCCGCACGCCGGAAGCCGAAGCCGCCTACGCGCGCGCCATCGACGTCGATCCGAAGTCGCCCGAAGCGCGCCTCGCCCTCGGCAGCTACCGCCTGCAGGCCGGCGACACCGCCGGCGCGGAAGAGGCCTTCCTCGCCGCGCTCGCCATCGATCCGAAGAACGCCCTGGCGCTGCGGTCGCTGGCCTCGATGTTCGTGAACCTCAGTGACGCGCGCAAGGCCGAGCCGCACCTGCGCACGCTGGCCGACGACCTCAAGGACGCCGCCGCCGGCTTCATGCTGTCGGAAGTGCTGCTCGTCACCGGCCGCGAGCCGGAAGCTGTCGCTCGCCTCACTGCGCTTGCCGGCGAGCGTCGCCACTTCGCCGACGCGAAGCTGCGGCTCGCCACCGTGGACTTCGTGGCCGGCCGGCGCGACGGCGCGCTCGCGCACCTCGAAGAACTGCTCAAGCAGCAGCCGCGGTCGGCGAAGGCGCTGGCGCTGCGCGGCCGCTTCAAGCTCGAGATGGGCCGCACCGAGGAGGCGCTCACGGACCTCCAGGCGGCGGTCTCGACCGACAGCAAGTACGACGCCGGGCAGTTCTGGCTCGCGCAGGCGCTCATGCAGCGCCGCCGCGCCGGCGAAGCGCGCGTGGCCCTCACCGCGGCCCTGCGCCTGAACCCCGGCTACGTGCCGGCGCAGGTCGAGCTCTCGCGCGTGCACCTCGGCGCCCGTGAGTTCGACGATGCCATCAGCGTGGCGCAGGATGCCGTGCGCAACGCGCCGAACCATCTCGAGGCGCGCCTCGCGCTCGTGCGCGCGTTCCTCGGCGCCGGCCGCGTGGACGAAGCGGCCGAGGCGCTCCGGATCGTCGCCGCGCAGTTGCCGAAGGAGCCCCGCGTGCAGACGTTGGAGGGGCAGATCCGCCTGGCCCGCCGCGACCCGAAGGCCGCCGAAGCACGTTTCGCGGCGGCGCTCGAAGCCGAGCCGTCGTCATACGAGGCGCTCGGCGGCCTGGTCGCCAGCCGCCTCGCCGCCGGCAACGTCGACGGCGCCCTCGCCGCCGCCAACGCGGCGGTGGAGAAAGCGCCCACCGACGCCCGATCGCTCGTGGTGGCGGCGCGCGCCTATGCCAGCAACAAGGACTACGCGGCGGCCGAAGGGCTGCTGAAGCGCGCCATCGACGCCGATCCGTCGATGCTCGAGGCCTACTCGATGCTCGGGCAGCTCTACGTGGCCGACAAGCGGCTCGACGAAGCGCTGCGCGAGTTCGATCGCCTGTCGGCGCTGCAGCCCAAGGCGATCGGGCCGAAGACGGTGGTCGCCGTGCTGCATCACATGGCCAATCGCCGCGCCGACGCCAAGCAGGCCTACGAGGCCGTGCTGCGCGTGGACTCGTCGGCGGTCGTCGCCAACAACAACCTGGCGTGGATGAAGGTCGAGGATGGCGAGAACCTCGACCTCGCGCTGCAGATGGCGCAGGCCGCCAAGGCCCGAGCTCCGCAGTCGCCCGAGGTGAGCGACACGCTCGGGCTCATCTACTACAAGCGCAACCTGTTCTCGTTCTCGGCCGCGGCCTACGAGGACGCGGTGAAGTACGACCCGCGCAATCCCGAACATCACTACCACCTGGGGCTCGCGCAGGCGAAGAACAACCAGCCCGAGAAGGCGCGCGAGTCGTTCGCGACGGCGCTGAAGCTGAACCCGGGCTTCCCCGGCGCGGCGGACGCGAAGGCCCAGCTCGCCGCGCTCCCGGCGCGCGACTAACGCGGACGGGCGGAGGCGGCCGCCGCGCGCACGACCTCGGCGAATTCCCGGCGCGGATCGCGCCACGAGTGCGGCCCGAGATCGACCTCGGCCGCCCGCGCCCGCCGCGCCTCGGGCGTCATGGCCAGGCGCGTCAGCAACCGCTCGGCGAAGCCCGGCGCGTCGTCGGCCACGTCGCAGCCCGGCGCCAGCGAGTCGGGCAGGCCCTCGCGCACGGCCGTCGTCGTCACCACCGGCAGGCCCGCCGCCAGGGCTTCGAGCACCTTGTTCTGGAGGCCGCGCGCGGTGTGCAGGGGCGCCGCGGCCACTGCCGCCTTCCACATGTAGTCGCGCGTATGCGGCACGCGCCCGGTGACCTCGATGTCCGGGCCGGCCAGCGCCCGCACGGCCGCTGATGGCTGGCTGCCCACGAGCTGCAGCCGCGCGTCGGGGCGCCGGGCGATGACGAGCGGCCATACCGCGCGCGCGAGCCAGACGGCCCCGGCTTCGTTCGGCGCGTAGTTCATGACGCCGCAGAACACCACCGTGGCGGACGGCGGCGGCGCGGCAACCGGCGCGAAGTCGTCGAGGTCGATGCCCATGCGCAGCACGCGGATGTCGGCGGCCGGCGCCAGCGCCTTCAGCGACGCGCACTCGCGATCGTTCACGACGAGCGTGGTCACGGCGCGGCTCGTGGCCACGGCCTCGAACGCCGCCAGCACGCGGGCCTCGCGGCGGTAGATCCACGACTTCGGCGGCGGCGTCACCTTCACGAGCGCGCGCCACTTCTCGGAATCGACGTCCACCATGTCGAGCACGTAGGGGAACGCGTCGAGCGGCGGCCGCATCGCGTACTTCGCCATGCCGCTGCCGAGGGCCACGACCACGTCGGGCCGCACCCGGGCGATCGCCGCGGCGATGGCCGGCGCCAGCTCCGGCGCGTCGAGCAGCGCGTGGGTCACCGGCGTGGTCCCGGCCAGCCCGGCCACCGCCCGCACCCAGCGCCACGGCCCGCCGACGCGCGCCGTCGTCACGGTCATGCCGCGCGCCGCCAGCTCGCCGGTGTGCGACGCCTCGTCGTCGTCGTGCACGAGCGACACGACGTGGACGTCGGCAGCCGCGCGCAGGCCTTCGAGGAGGTGGAACGAACGGATGCGATCGCCGCGATTGGGCGCGTAGGGCAGGCGATGCGAGAGGTACAGGACCTTCACGCCGGCCCCTCGGGCCGCCGCGACCGCAGCACCTGCGCCGGTACGCCGGCGACGATCGCGTAGTCGGGCACGGGCTTCGTCACGACGGCGCCGGCGGCGACGATGGCGTGGCGGCCGACATCGGCGAGCACGATCGCGCCGTTGCCGATCCACGCGCCCTCGCGGACGTGCACGCAGACCGGCACGCCAGGCTGATCGCGCATGGGGACGTCGAGGCGGTCGATGCCGTGGGTGTGCGGTCCGCTCGGGATCTGCACGCCGGCCGCGATCATGACGTCGCGCTCCACGTGCACCCAGCCGAAGTTGCCGTTCGGGCCGAGATACGCGTTGCCCTCGAGGTGCACGTCGGTCGTGGCGAACTGGCAGCCCATGCCGATGACCGTGTCGGGGCCGCAGCCGCGCGAGGTCGCGCTCAGGAAGGCGCGCCGCAGGTACTGGCCGGTGAAGCCGGGCACGAGCGAGAGCCACTCGCAGGAGGCCTGGAACGCGCGGTCGCGGCCGACGAGCGGCGCCCGCAGGGCGAACGAGACGCGCAGCGGCAGCACGGCCAGTCCGGCGAGCCCGCGCACGAGGGCCTTGCCGGCGCTCATCGGCGACGCCTTCCGCGCGCGGCCATCAGCTCTTCGTAGATCCGCTCGACCCTGGCGACGCGATTGGCGAAGGCCAGGTCCGTCTCGACGCGGTGGCGGGCCGCGGCAGCCAGCGAGCGGGCGCGGGCCGGATCGTCGCAGAGTTCGGCCATGGCGCCGACGAGCGCCGCGCGGTCGCCGCAGGCGACCAGGCGGCCGTGCACGCCGTCGAAGGCGATCTCCTCGGTGCCGCCGGCGCGGGTGGCGACGAGCGGCGTGCCGAGGGCCATCGCTTCGAGCACGGCATTCGGCGTGCCTTCGTAGTCGGACGACTGCACGAAGACGTCGAACGCGTGATGCAGGTCCGGCACGTCGGTGCGATGCCCGAGCAGGTGCACGCGGGCGCCGGCCGGGCCGAGCGCGGCCACCTGGTCGCGCAGGGCCGGCAGGCACGAGCCATCGCCGGCGATGACGAGGTGCAGGCGCGGCCGCGCCGCGGCCAGCTCGGCGAACGCGTCCACGAGCAGATCGAACCGCTTCTGCGGTTCGGCGCGGCCCACCGCGCCGAGTACGACGGCATCGGCCGGCAGGCCGAGCCCGGCGCGCGCCACCGGCTCGCGCGCGGGATCGCGCCGGAACTTTCCGGGGTCGATCGAGTTGAGCACCGTGGTCACGCGCTCCGGCTTCGCGCCGGCGCGGATGAGCCTCTGGCGAATCTCTTCCGAGACCGCGATGACGCGCGGGAAACGCGCCAGCAGCCAGCGGTCCGCGGGGTAGTAGCCGTAGCGTTCCTTGGCGGAGTGGCCCGTCCAGCCGTGGGCGGTCGAGAGGGGGATGATGCCTTCGAGCTTCGCGACGAGCAGCGCGAGGAAGTCGGTCTTGTATTCGTGCGCGTGCACGATGTCGATGCCGCGCTCGCGCACGATCGCGCGCAGCTTCGGCACGACCGCCGGATCGAGCGAATGGGCTTCGGTGACCTCGATGTAGGGGATGCCGAGCGACCGCGACCACTCGTCGATGGCGAAGACACCGTCGCGCTCATCGCGGATGTAACACACGGTCACATCGAAGCGGGTCGTGTCGGTCAGCGCCGTGCCGAGCAGGATCGTCTTCTCCGGCCCGCCGCCCGTGCCGAAGACGCTGCGCAGTTCGAGGACGCGGATGCGGCCGTCGCGCGCGACGGTGGTGGCGCCGCTCATCGCGCCGACGCCTCGCGGCGGCGTCCGTGGCCGACGCCGACGAACACCGCGGCCGACCGGCCCAGATCGTAGGCGAGCGCGACCTGCACCGCGGCCCACAGGCCCGCGGGAAGGCGTCCGCCGGCATTGCGCTGCATGGCGGCCACGCGCAGCGTCAGCAGGCCGAGCACGCCGGCCAGCCCCGTGCCGGCGATGACCGCGCCCGCCGGCCAGCCCGCCAGGCCGCCGAGGAGCGTGCAGGCGACCGCCGCGGCGTAGGCCACCGGCATCACCGCCGACGCCACGGTGCGCGGCGACTTCGGCCCCCGCAGCGTCACGCGCAGGTTGTCGCGGCCGCGCCACAGTTCGCCCCAGAACACGTTCGAGAGGTGCTTCGGATCGCCGTGGTGCACGCTGCGCATGCCGGGCACCGCCCGCACCTGCCAGCCGGCCATCGCGACCTTCGCGCAGAGGTCCACGTCCTCGCAGGTCTCGAGACTCTCGTCGAAACCGCGCGCGGCGACGAAAGCCTCGCGGCGCACCACCATGTTGCCGGCGCCGAGCCACTCGGTGGGCTCTTCGGCGGCGGGGTGGCGGCGCAGCGCGTCGTAGGTGCGCTGCACCCACGTGCCCTGCGGCGGCGGATGGTATGCCGCGCCGGCCATGCCGACGGCGGCGGGCGCGCAGGCGGCGCGGGCAGCGTCGAGCCAGCCGGGCGCGACCTCGTTGTCGGCGTCGATGAAGGCGATGAGCGGCGCGCCGGTCGCCGTCGCGCCGAAGTTGCGCAGCGCGGCAACGTTGCCGCCCTCGCGGGTGATGACGCGGGCGCCGGCGTCGCGCGCGACCTCGGCCGAGCGATCGCGCGAGCCGTGGTCGAGCACCAGCAGATCGTGCGGGGTGGTGGCGGCCGCGGCGCGCAGACTCGCGAGGCAGGTGCGCAGCCGCTCGGCGTCATCCCGCACCGGGACGACGAACGCGATGACGGCGTCCGCATGCGGCATCGGGCCGGCGTCGTGCGTTCCTGACATGTCAGCCGAGGGAATAACCCCTATGTTAATCTAAGCCCGCTCGCCTTCGAGCGCATCGCGCGTGATGCCGTGCAGCGCTGCTCACGACCGCACAGGCGCGCACACGCGCTGCGGTCGGCGGCACGAGACATCGCGCGTCACACCTGTCACGCGCACGTCCCGGTCGCCGCCGCCACGACCTGCCCGCACCACGCCGCCCATCCGATGACCACGACCCCGGCCCTCACGCGCGTCACGATCCGTCCGGGATCACTCGCAGATTCGCACGGCGAGCCGGTGACCGTGGGCGTGCCCCTGCCGCCCGGCCGCGTGCGCGATGCCGCGCGGCTCGTGGCCTGGGCCGGCGCGCCGTTGCCCACCGCGGCCACCGTGCTCGAGCGCTGGCCCGACGGCAGCGTGCGTTGGGCACTGCTCGATCTGCGGCTGGACGTGCCCGCGGCCGGGCTGGTGGTCGAGATTCACGATGGCCGCGCTGGCGCGCCCGGCGCGCCCGCGCTCACCGTGGCGCGCGCCGGGCGCGGGGCCGTCGTGACCGACGGCACGCGCCGTCTCGAACTCGACCTCGACCACGCCGGGCTCATCACGTCGTGCAGCGTCGGGGGCCGGCCGGCGTTCGTCTGCGACGAGCCGCTCGTCCAGGTGCGCGATCACGACGGCCAGGCGGTGACGATCACCTGGTCGGATCTCGACGTGGCGCACGAGAGCGCGCTGCGCGCCGTCCTGGCCGTGCGCGGCACGGCACCGCTGCCCGACGGCGGGCGCCTGCAGGTGACACTGCACGTGACCGTGGGGGCCGGGTGCGATGCCATCGGCCTTGGTCTCGACCTTCACAATCCGCGTGCGGCGCGGCACGACGGCGGCTTCTGGGAACTCGGCGATCCCGGTTCCGTGCGGCTGCAGGGCGTCGCGCTCGCCTGGGCGACGCCGTTGCCCGCGCAGGGAGCGCGGGTGTCGCTCGAGCGCGACATGCCGGAGCAGCCCGTGGCGCTGCCCGTCACGATCGCGCAGCACGCCAGTGGCGGCGAGCACTGGCAGAGCCGCGTGCACGTCAACGCGGCCGGCGTGGTCGGGCTCGACGAGCGCGGCTACACGGTGCGGGCCGGCGAGTCGGCCCATTCGGGCCTGCGGGCGAATCCCGCGCTCGTGTGCGCGCACACCGGCGGGGCCCTCGGCGTCACCTCGCGCCTCTTCTGGGAAGTGTTCCCGCGCGCCCTCGACGTGTCGGCCGACGGGCGCGTGCGCTACTGGTGTCTGCCCGTCACCCGGGAGGCGCACGAACTGCAGGGCGGTGAACGTTTCGACGCCGACTGCTGGATCGGCATCGGCGACGGCGCGTCGCCGCTGCCGGCATGGTGCCGCACGCCCGCCACCGCGCTCCCCGCGATCGACGGCGTGGCCGTCGCCGAGGTGCTGCCGCACCTGCAGCCCGCCGGCACGAGCGCCCACCCGGTCTACGAAACGCTCATCGCCGCGGCGGTCGAGGGCGATGACACCTTCCTCGCCAAGCGCGAGCGGATCGACGAATACGGCTGGCGGCATTTCGGCGACCTCTACGCCGATCACGAGAACGGCACCGAGCCCGGCCGGCAGTTCGTCTCGCACTACAACAACCAGTACGACGCCGTGCTCGGCCTGACGCTGCAGGCCCTGCGCCACGACGACCACCGCTGGTGGCGGATGGCCTCGGACCTGGCACGCCATGTCTCGCGCATCGACGTCTACTGGACGACGGAGGACCGCGCCGCCTACAACGGCGGCCAGTTCTGGCACACCGGCCACTACACGGATGCCGGGACCTCCACGCACCGCACCTATCCGCGCAACTCCGGGCTCCACGGCGGCGGCCCGTCGAACGAGCAGTGTTATCCGCACGGCCTGCTGCTGCACTACTTCCTCACCGGCGACCGCGTGTGCCGCGACGCCGTCGTCGGCCTCGGCGAGTGGATGATCGCCGCCGACGACGGGCGGCTGGCGCGATTTCCGCTGCCGTGGCTGAGCACGGCACCCACCGGCGGCGCCAGTGCCACCGAGTCGGCCGACTACCACGGACCCGGACGCGGCGTGGCCAATGCCATTCTGGCGCTGCTGCATGCGCACCGCGTCACCGGCGACGCGCGCTTCGCCGACAAGGCGGAAGCGCTCGTGCGCCGCGTGATTCACCCGGACGACGACATCGCGTCGCTCCACCTGCTGGAGGTCGAGCGGCGCTGGTCGTACACGGTGTGCCTCCAGGCGCTCGGGCGGTATCTGTGGGTGCACGAGGCGCGCGGCACCGACGCGCGGTGGAACTACGCCCGCGCCTGTCTCCTGCACTACGCGCGCTGGATGGCCGAGCACGAGTACTGCTATCTCGACAAACCCGAGGTGCTCGAGTTCCCGACCGAGACCTGGGCCGCCCAGGACATCCGCAAGAGCGAGGTGTTCGATCTGGCGGCCTGGCACGCGCCGACGGCCGAGGAACGCGCGCGGTTCCTCGAGCGGGCGCGCTTCTTCCACGAGCGGTCGCTCCAGACGCTGGCCGCCTCACCCACGCGAACACGGACGCGTCCGGTCGTGCTGCTGCTCCAGTACGGGCACGCCCGCGGCTGGTTCGAGCGGGCCACGCCGGCGGCGCCGCTGCGCCCGGCCCCGGCCGGGCCGTGGCCGCCGCCCTCGCGCTTCGTGCCGCAGCGCACCATCGCCGTGCGGCGCCTCAAGTGGGTCGTCATCGCCGCCGCCGCGGCGGCGCTCTCCGGCGCCGCGCTGCTCGTCCGCGCCGTCATCGGCTGAGCCCGCGCCGGCCCTTCCGGGCAAGGCCGCGCGGCCGTGCGCAGCGGCGGGGCAGACGGCCGCCGGACGCTGTGGTACCGTAGTCGTTCCCGGAATTCCGGCGGCGCGATGCGCTCGATCTTCGTACTTCTCATCATCGGCATGGGGCTCGCCGGCGGCATCGTCAGCCGGCACGTCGCCCTGCTCGCGTACGTCTGGTTCTCGCTCTTCCGCCCGGTCGAGTACGTGTGGATGGACCTGTCGTCCCTCCGCCTCTCGCTGCTCACCGGGCTCGTGCTGCTCGTGCCGTCGCTGCTGACCGGCATCTTCCCCAACATCACCCACCCGCTCAGCATCCTGAGCTGGCTGTTCATGGGCTGCGTGCTCATCGCGCAGTACACGACCTACATCCCCACGGACTGGTCATGGGTCGATCAGTTCGCGAGGCTGCTCGTCGTGAGCGGCCTCTGCGTGTCGCTCGCCACGACCAAGCCGCGTCTCAGCCAGCTCATCGCCGTCATCGCCGGCTCGTTCGCGTTCTACTCGGCCAAGGCCGGCCTCGTCTCGATGCTCGGCGGCGGCGTGCAGTTCGCCGAAGGGCAGGCCGGCGCCTTCGTCGACAACAACGGCTACGCGCTCGCCGTCAACATGGCGATTCCGTTCATGGCGACGGCGGCCGTCACCCTGACGGTGCCGTTCCCCGGCATCAAGTACATCCGCCAGGCGTTCTGGATCTGCATCCCGCTCAGCGTCGTCACCGTCATCGGCACCATGTCGCGAGCCGGCCTGCTCGGTCTCGGCACGCTCGCCCTCGTGTTCGCCCTGCTGCAGCGGCGGCCCGTGCTGTGGACCACCGGCATGGTCGTGGGCGGCGCCCTCGTCTTCACGCTGGCGCCGAAGCCCGACGGTTACATGGAGCGGATGGGCACGATCACGAAGTACGAGGAAGTGGGCGAAGGCTCGGCACTCGGCCGCCTGCACTTCTGGCGCATCGCGTTCATCATGACGGCCGACAATCCGCTCGGCGTGGGCCTGCGCAACTACGACCACGCCTACGACGACTACGACGACTCGGGCGGCGCGTTCGGCCGCGGCCGCTCGGTGCACAACAGCCATCTCCAGGTGATGACGGAGGAAGGCTACGCCGGCTTCCTGATCTGGCTGACGATGTTCGGCTACGCCCTCATCGCCTGCGTGCGCATCCGGTTCGGCGCCGCGAAGCTCCAGGGGCTCAGCGCCGAGGATCGCCAGTTCTACCAGGTCACGGCGACCTCGCTCGCGGCGTCGATGCTGGCCTTCATGGTGGGCGGCGCCTTCATCGCCTCGGCCAACAACGACTTCACGTGGATGACGTTCGGCGTCGTGGCGGCGACTCACCGCATGTACCGGGCGGAAGTGCTGGCGCTCAAGCCCGCCCGTGTCGATACCGACCGCGCCGCCGCCGTCATCCCGCGCGCCCGCCGCAAAGCCATCGCGTGACGCCGCCCCGTGTCCTGCAGGTCGTCCTGCGCCTAGATCCGGGCGGTACCGAGCGGCTTGTCATCGAGATCGTGCGCCGCCTCCACGCCCGCATTCCGATGGCCGTCTGCTGTCTCGACGCGCCGGGCGCCTGGGCCGACCGTGTGACCGCACTCGGCGTGCCGCTGCACGTGCTCGGCCGCCCGCCAGGCTTCCATCCGCGCCTGTCGCTGCGTCTGGCAGCCATCGCCCGCGACATGCGCGCCGACGTGCTGCACTGCCACCACTACTCGCCGTTCGTCTACGGCCGGCTGGCGTCGTATCTTGCGCCCGGCACGCGCACCGTCTACACCGAACACGGGCGGCTCTCCGACAGCCCGCCGTCCGCCAAGCGGCGGCTGGCGAACCGGCTCATCATGGCCGGCGCCCGCGATCTCTACGCCGTGTCGCACGACCTGCGCGCGCACCTCCTGCAGGAAGCCGTGCCGGACCGTATGCAGGTCATCTGGAACGGCATCGAACCCGGCGACGCCCCCACGCCGGCCGCGCGCGAGGCGGCACGCGCGCTGCTCGGGGCCGGCCCCGGCGACCGGGTGGTGGGCGCGGTCGGCCGGCTCGACCCGGTGAAAGATTTCGTGATGCTCGTCGAGGCCGTCGCGCTGGCCGCGCGCACGCGTCCGGAGCTGCGGCTCGCGATCGTCGGCGACGGACCGGAACGTGCCGCCATCGAGCTGGCAATCGCGCGCCTCGATGCCGGCGAGCACGTGCGGCTGCTCGGCCATCGCGACGACGCGCGGGCCCTGCTGCCCGGCGTGGACCTCTTCGCCAACAGCTCGACGAGCGAGGGCATCTCGCTCACGCTGCTCGAGGCGATGGCCGCTGAACGGCCGATCGTCGCCACACGCGTCGGCGGCACGCCCGAGGTGGTCGTGGCCGGCGAGACCGGCCTGCTGGCGCCGGCGCGTGACGCGGCGGGCTTCGCGGCGGCGCTGGTCGAGGCGGCGGCCGATCCGGCGAGAGCCGCGGCCTGGGGCCGCGCCGGCCGCCGGCGTCTGCTCGCGCACTTCACCATCGACGAGATGGTGCGCCGCTACGAAGCGGTGTATCGACGCCAGTCCGCCGTCTGACACGCTGCGCGCCGTCGCATGCAGCGGCGGGCAGGCTGCCGGACGCGGCGGCGCGGTCCGCTACAATACACGGATGTCCCAGTCGCGCGGAGCGCGGTCCTAACCGATGTGCGGCATCAGTGGTGTGGTCGCGCTCGACGGCGCGCTGGCGCCCGACTTCGCGCGTGACCTGCGGGCGATGAACGGCGCCATCGCCCATCGCGGTCCCGATGGCGACGGCTTCTACGACTGCAGCTTTGCCTCGTTCGGGCACCGGCGCCTTTCGATCATCGACCGCGCCGGCGGCCACCAGCCGATGGCCAACGAAGACGACTCCTGCTGGATCGTCTTCAACGGCGAGATCTACAACCACAAGCCGCTGCGCCGCGAACTCGAGGCGCGCGGCCACCGCTTCCGCACCGTGTCCGACACGGAAGTCATCCTGCACGCCTACGAGGAGTTCGGGCCGGCCTGCCTCGAACGCCTGAACGGGATGTTCGCCTTCGCCATCTGCGACACCCGCGCGCGCGAGGTCTTCATCGCCCGCGATCGCCTTGGCAAGAAGCCGATCTTCTACGCCGTCTTCGACGGCGTGCTGCATTTTGCCAGCGAACTCAAGGCGCTGCGTCAGAGCCACGCCTGGAGCGGCGAACTCGACCTCTCGGCCCTCGAAGGGTATCTCTCGCTCGGCTACTTCATCGAGCCGCAGACCGTGCACCGCCACGTGAAGAAGCTCGAGTCGGGCCACTGGATGCGCATCGCGCGCGGGCGCGTCGAGACGCGGAAGTACTGGGACGTCACCGAGTTCGACACCGACACCCGGCCCGACGACGAGATCCTGCGCGACCTCGAAGCCCTGCTCGCCGATGCCGTCTCGTGCCGCCTCGAAAGCGAGGTGCCGCTCGGCGCGTTCCTCTCGGGGGGCATCGACTCCGGGCTCGTCGTGTCGTGGATGACCGAGGCGCAGGGCGCCGGCGTGGTCACCACCTCGGTCGGCTTCGAGGAGCGCGCGCACAACGAACTCGAGGCCGCCGGTCTCACCGCCGCCGCCTTCGAGACGCAGCACCATCCGACGCTGCTCGAGCCGCGCCTCGACGACGTGTTCGACACGCTCGTTGATGCCTTCGACGAACCGTTCGCGGACGCCTCGGCGATTCCCACGTACTACGTGTCGAAGGTGGCGCGCCAGCACGTCACCGTCGCGCTCACGGGCGATGGCGGCGATGAGTCGTTCGGCGGCTATGACTTCCGCTACGACCTCCACGGCCAGGAGGCGAAGTATCGCGGGCTCGTGCCCGGCGCGCCCGGCCGCGCGCTGGTCGGCTGGCTCGGCCGTCACTGGCCGCGTTCGGCGAAGCTGCCGCGGCCGCTGCGCGCCGGCAACGTGCTCGAGAACCTCGGCTGGCCGCGCGAAGCGGCCTACTACGCCGATCTCTGCATCGTGAAGCCGTGGGACGCGCGTCTGCTGCTCGGCGCCGGCGATTCGCGGGCGCCACAGGCGAGTCCGGTGTATGACGCGGTCACGGCGCCGTACCTGCGCTGCGCCTCGACGAGCGATCTGCAGCGCGCGCAGTACGCCGACCTCAAGGTATACCTGCCGAACGATCCACTCGTGAAGGTCGATCGCACGAGCATGGCCAACAGCCTCGAAGTGCGCTGTCCGCTGCTCGACTACCGCGTCATCGAGTTCGCCTTCCGCATTCCGGCCGAACGCAAGTCGTGGCCTGGCCGCTCGAAGCACTTCCTGCGCACGCTCGGCACCCGCCGCCTGCCGCCGACGCTCGACGCGCTGCCGAAGCGCGGTTTCACCGCGCCGGTGGGCGAATGGATTCGCGGCCGCTATCGCGACTGGTTCCGCGATGAAGTGCTGTCGCCGCAATCTGCCGTTTCGACGCTGCTCGATCGCGCGGTGCTCGAACGCTGGGTCGAGGAAGACGCGCGCGGATCGCGCAACCGCACGTCGGCGCTGTGGACGGCGTGGTGCCTCGAGCGCTGGGCGCGCCGGCACGCCTCGCGCGATGCGCGCGGCACCCGCGCGACGTAACGTCCCGGCGCACGCCGCCGCCGACAATCCCGTAAGTCCGCTGCCAAAACACGTACGTCGTTCGACGCGCGTCGCCAGCTCCACCTTGGCGCGCCGGAATCGTGCGCGTCCCACAGTCTCGTAATCCCTCCTTCGAAACGTGAGGGCGGCGATCGCCGCGCGCCGTCGCGCGTCTTTCGACAACTCACGCACGCGCAATCACTTAGTCGCTGTGGCACGAGCGGGCACGCCCCTTGCCTTGTGGAGGGCATGTCTTTGTTTCGCGTCCAGAAGCAGTTCCCCCGGCTGCCCGTGACGCTTCGCCACTTGGAACGTCAGTCAGGGGTTCTTGCCATGTCAGCCTGTCGATTCGCCTTCGTCATCGCTCTCGTCGTCGGCTTCACTTCGGTCTCCAACGCGCAGACGGATCCGCGCACGTTGCCGACCGCCAATCTGTCGGGTGTGCGGGCCGTGGGCACGTGGACCTACGACTGGCCCGATGGCGCTGGCGGCGACATCAGCTACGGCGGCGGCGCGCTCGGCGTGAGCGAAGACGGCAAATACATCTACATCTCGTGCGTGATGGATCACTCGGGCATCGCGAAGCTCGAGATTCCCGCGCTCGGCGGCCGCGCCAAGGTGGTGTCGCCGTGTGCCGGCCCGAAGAAGGCCGACATCGCGAAGATCCATCCCGACCCGAACGCCTTCCGCCCGATGCTCGGCGGCGTGCTCGAACTGAACGGCCGCATGACGGTCACCGGCTACATCAGCTACGACGCCACCGGCCAGACGACGGCCAGCCACTGGAGCGGCACCGGCCTCAGCACGCTGCAGGGGCCGTTTGCCGGCACCGTGGCGACCGGCATGGTGAAAAGCCAGATGGCGCCCATCCCGCAGGAATGGCGGGCGCTGCTCGGCGGCCCCGCGCTCGCGAGCGCCGGTTACACCTCGATCATCTCGCGCGCCAGCTACGGCGCCTCGGTGTCGGTGTTCGACCCGGCCACCGTCACGGGCAACGGCTTCCCGATGAAGATGCTGCTCGGCTGCCCGCACTCGGTCGTCGGCTGCATCACCTACGGAACGCCCACGAGCAACGACTACAACGGCAGCGAACTCTCGGGCGGCTTCTTCATCGTGCCCAACACCCGCACGCTCGTCGTCATCGAGCGCGAGGCGTCGGGCCCCACCTGCTACGGCTACGCGACGCGCAACCAGGCCGACCACGGCAAGCCCTACCTCGACGCGGTGTACTGCTACTCGCTGACCGACCCGATGGATCAGAAGGGGCCGAAGGGGTATCCCTACCGCCTCGTCGCCAAGCTCTATGACCTGAACGAACTGGTCGCGGTCAAGCAGGGCACCAAGAATCCGTGGGACGTGCGCCAGTACGCGACCATCGACCTGCCGGGCTCCAACCCCGGCGAATACGTGACGAGCGGCGTCTACAACCCGGTCCGCGGCGAGTACTACATGCTGCGCTACGCGGGTGGCGGCGTGAACACCATGTATGTCCTCGACGGCTTCGGCGGCTCGACCGTCACGCCGCCGCCGGCCGTTGAAATCTGCGGCGACGGCATCGACAACGACAAGGACGGCCTGGTGGACGAAGGCTGCAC
>CADEFD010000016.1:0-15725 GCA_902826515.1 uncultured Acidobacteriota bacterium | reverse complement strand
GCCTGGTGGACGAAGGCTGCACCGTGACGCCGCCGCCCGCCGAAGTCTGCGGCGACGGCATCGACAACGACAAGGACGGCCTGGTGGACGAAGGCTGCACCGTGACGCCGCCGCCCGCCGAAGTCTGCGGCGATGGCATCGACAACGACAAGGACGGCCTCATCGACGAAGGGTGTGTCGAGACGACGCCCGAGAAGTGCGGCGACCTCATCGACAACGACAAGGACGGCCTCGTGGACGAAGGCTGCGAACAGCCGGCGGTCGAAGTCTGCGGCGACCGCAAGGACAACGACGGCGACGGCCTCGTGGACGAAGGCTGCGCTACCACGATCGCGAAGCCCGGCCAGGTGCGCCGCCTCTACAGCTCGGTGTCGCGCAGCACCGTCAACTTCAAGTGGTATCCGCCGATCACCGGCGGCGCCGTGAGTGACTACGTGCTCGAGGCCGGCGTCGCGCCCGGCACCACCTTCTTCTCGGCGCCGGTCGGCGCGACCAGCCTGTCGGTGCCGAACGTCGGCAACGGCCGCTACTACGTGCGCGTCAAGGCCCGCAACGCCAACGGCGCCGGCGCGCCGTCGAACGAAGTCACCGTGTCGGTCGGCTGCTACACCAGGCCGCGCAAGGTGTCGGGCCTCACCGCGACGTCGAGCGGCGGACTCGTCACCCTCACATGGACGGATCCGGATGGCTGCAGCGGCACGAGCTACGAGCTGTCGCTCGCCGACAGCACGGCGACCGCGTCGCGCGTCATGGCCACCGACTCGCCCGAAGCCACGACGCTGCTGGCGGCCGGCACCTATACGGCCCGCGTCCAGACACGCTCGGAGTCGGGCGTGAGCGAACCGACGACGGTGCAGTTCACGGTGGGCGGCAACTCCTGCACGACGCCCCGCCTGCACCTGGGGCTGCGTTCGGTGGTGGCGGCTCGCCGCGTGGGCCTCTTCTGGTCGCCGCTCGATCCCGACGTCGCCGCGGCGGATGACGCGGTGGCGCCTGTCAGCTACGTCCTCGAAGCGGGCACCGCGCCCGGCGTCACCAACATCGGCGCCGTGCCGATGGGACGCGCCGCGCAGTTCATCACCGACGTGCCGCCCGGCACCTACTACGTCCGCGTCCGCGCCGGCAATGCGTGCGGCGGCGGCCTGGCCTCGAACGAAGTGAAGATGGTCGTTCGATAACACACGACCGGTGGAGGCCCCTCCACCGGATCATGCAGAAACTTCGCGCCGCTGTCCGGATTCCCTACGGACAGCGGCGCGTCGCACGTACGGCCCCGGACGGCGGAACTGCTTGAGAACACGGGGAATCGCGGCTGAAACGGCCGCCTGTCTCACGGCTGGCCCTGGTCTTGCTGACCTGAGGGCTGCCACGTCATTCTCAGGCAGCGCCGACAGGTGTTGTCCGCGGTTCAGATACATGCTTCAGCACCGGTCAACTTTTTCGTCCGTCAGGCCGCGCCTGACGACGCCCGCGCCCGCCGCGCCCGCGGTGGGCGATCCGCCGCAACCCGGCCGCCGACGGCCGATGGCCGCGTAGCCGGGCAACGCCTCCCCCGCGTTCGTCCCGATTCGCCCGCCTCCGCGGGCCTCCAGCCTCGCCCGTGTCCTGCCGCACGCCCGTGCGCGACCCCGTCGCGCGCGCGTGACCCTCGCGATCCCCGCGCGAGTGCCGGACACACCGCGCGAGCACACCACGCCCGGCGCTGCCCGGCGTGTCCGCCCGACCTCCGCAGCATCCCCGCTGCGTCATGAAAGTCCGTCAGAGAACGTTCAGCTTCGGGGATTGCCATGCCTGTTTCACGTACGACGCTCGTCGTCCTGCTCGGCCTCGTCGGCCTGGCCTCGTCATCCTTCGCGCAATCGGACCCGCGCGCCCTGCCCACCGCGAACCTTGCCGGCGTTCGGACCGCCGGGACCTGGACCTACGACTGGCCCGACGGCGCCGGCGGCGATCTGAGCTTCGGCGGCGGCGCGCTCGGCGTCAGCGAAGACGGCAGATACCTCTACGTCTCGTGCGTGCAGGACCATTCCGGGATCGCGAAACTCGAGATTCCCGCCGCCGGCGGCCGCGCCCGCGTGGTGTCGCCGTGCCTCGGCCCGACCAGGGCGGAGATTGCGAAGATCCATCCCGATCCGAATGCCTTCCGGCCGATGCTCGGCGGTGTGCTCGAACTGAACGGCCGCATCACCGTCACCGGCTACATCAGCTACGACGCCACCGGCCAGACCTTCGCCAGTCACTGGAGCGGCCCGTCGCTCTCGAATCTGGCCGGCCCGTTCGCCGGCAGCGTGCTGCCGGGCATGGTGAAGGGCCAGATGGCGTCGGTGCCGCAGGAATGGCGCGGCCTGCTCGGCGGACCGGCGATGTCATCGGCCGGCTACACCTCGATCATCTCGCGCGCCAGCTACGGCGCGGCGGTGTCGGTCTTCGATCCGGCCGCCATCACCGGCAACGGCTTCCCGATGACGATGCTGCTCGGCTGCCCCCACTCCGTCGTCTCGTGTATCACCTACGGCACGTCCACGAGCAACGACTACAACGGCAGCGAGCTCTCGGGCGGCTTCTTCATCGTGCCGGGCACCCGCACGCTCGTCGTCATCGAGCGTGAGTCGAGCGGGCCCACCTGTTATGGATATGCCACGCGCACGCAGGCCGAGCACGGGCAGCCCTATCTCGACGCCGTGAAGTGTTACAGCCTGACCGATCCGCTCGATCAGAAGGGGCCGAAGGGGTATCCCTACCGGCTGGTCGCCAAGCTCTATGACGTGAACGACCTCGTGGCGGTGAAGCAGGGCTCGAAGAAGCCGTGGGACATCCGCCAGTACGCCACGCTCGATCTGCCCGGTTCGAACCCCGGCGAATACGTGACGAGCGGCGCCTACAACCCCGTGCGCGGCGAGTTCTACCTGCTGCGCTACACCGGCGGCGGCGTGAACACGGTCTACGTCTACAGCGGCTTCGGCTCCGGCGGCGTGGCGCCGCCGGCGTCCACGCCGGTGCCGCCGCCCGTCGTGCCCGTGGCCGAAGTGTGCGGCGATGACCTCGACAACGATCTCGACGGCCTCGTCGACGAAGGCTGCACGGCGCCGACGGCGGAAGTCTGCGGCGATCTCATCGACAACGACCAGGACGGCCTCGTCGACGAAGGCTGCGTGCAGCCGCGCGTGGAAGTGTGCGGCGACACCATCGACAACGACGGCGACGGTGAGGTCAACGAAGGCTGCGCGACGCCGGTCGCGCTGCCCGGCGCGCCGGTGCGTCTCGTGAGCGGCGTGCAGCGCAGCACCGTGTCGTTCAGGTGGAGCCGGCCGCTGACCGGCGGCGCGGTGACCGACTACGTGCTCGAGGCCGGCGTGGCGCCGGGTACGACGTTCTACGCCGCCTCCGTGGGCCTCACGACGGCCGTCACGGTGCCGAACGTGGGCAACGGCCGCTACTACGTCCGCGTCCGCGCCCGGAATGCCAATGGCACCGGCGCCGCATCGAAGGAGGTCACGGTGTCGGTCGGCTGCAGCAGCGGTCCGCGGCGGTTGTCGTCGCTGCGGGCGACGACGTCCGGCGGTCTCGTCAAGCTCACGTGGACCGATCCCGACGGCTGCAGCGGCACGCGCTACGAAGTGGCGGTGACGCAGGCATCAGCCGCCGCGGCGGCGACGGCGAGTGACGCCGCGGCCGGCCCGATCGCGGCGGCCGCTCAGGCGGTGGCTGCCCCGCAGGTGCTCGCGACCGACGAAACCCAGGCCACCACCTATCTCGCCGCCGGCACCTGGGTGGCGCGCGTCAGGACACATTCGGACGCTGGCGTAGGCGAGGTCTCGGAGATGCAGTTCACCGTCGGCGGCAACACCTGCCCGGCGCCGCGCCATCACCTGAAGCTGCGCACGGTGGTCGCCGGCCGGCGGCTCGGCCTGTTCTGGACGCCCCTCGATCCCGAGGTCGTGGCCGACGACGACGCGCAGGCGCCCGTCGCCTACGCGATCGAAGCGGGTACCGCACCCGGCGCCTCCGACATCGGCGTGCTGCCGATGGGCAGGGCTGCGCAGTTCATCACGAACGCCCCCCCGGGCGTGTATTACGTGCGCGTGCGGGCCGGCAACGCCTGCGGCGGCGGGCTTGCCTCGAACGAAGCCCGCCTCGTCGTGCGGTAGCCAGGGATGGGAGGGCCGGCTCCCCGGCCGATCATGCAGAAACTGCGTGTCGCTGTTCTGATTCGGTACGGACAGCGGCGCGCAGTGGGCGCATGACCACCCTTGGTTTTCCAGGTTAAGTCGCTGACTCGACGTGAGATAGCGACATCCTTCCGAATCCGGCCCTGATTTTGCTGGGCGAAGGGCAGCCCGGCGAATTCTGGGCGCTCTCAGACATTTGTCCGTGGCCAACTTCATGCGTCAATACCGGTCCGCCGTTCTGCTCGCCAGTGCACTCGTCGCGAGTTTCGCTTCCGTCGTGAACGCGCAGCCCGATCCCCGGACGCTGCCGCTGCTGCCGCCCTCGGTGTTCTCGAGTCTCGGCCAGTCGACGTTCACCTTCGACTGGTCCGACGGCGCCGGCGGCAATCTCAGTTACGGCGGCGGCGCCATTGGCGTCTCCGAAGACGGCAACTTCCTCTACATCTCCTGCGTGCAGGACAACGCCGGCATCGCCAAGCTGGAGATTCCGCGGGGCGGCGGCATGGCGCGCGTGGTGGCGCCGTGCACGGGCCCCAACGCCGCGGAGATCGCCAAGATTCATCCCGACCCCAGCGCCTTCCGGCCGATGCTCGGCGGCGTCCTCGAATTGAACGGCCGGATGACGGTGACCGGCTACATCAGCTACGACGCCAACGGCGGCACGACCGCCAGCCACTGGGGCGGACCGACGCTGGCGTCGCTGTCGGGGCCGTTCAGGGGCACCGTCGCGCCCGGCATGGTGAAGAGCCAGATGGCGCCGATTCCGCAGGAGTGGCGGGCGCTGCTCGGCGGCCCGGCGCTGTCGTCGGCCGGCTACACCTCGATCATCTCGCGCGCCAGCTACGGCGCGTCGGTGAGCGTGTTCGATCCCGCCGCGGTGACCGGCAACAACTTCCCGATGACCATGCTGCTCGGCTGCCCACACAGCGTGGTGAGCTGCATCACCTACGGCACCCCCACGAGCAACGACTACAACGGCAGCGAGCTTTCGGGCGGCTTCTTCATCGTGCCCGGCACGCGCACGCTGGCCGTCATCGAGCGCGAGTCGTCGGGGCCCACGTGTTACGGCTACGCGACGCGCAACGCCGCGCAGCACGGCCAGCCGTATCTCGACGCCGTCTACTGCTACTCCCTGTCGGATCCGATCGATACCAAGGGCCCGAAGGGCTACCCGTACCGCCTGGTCGCGAAGCTCTACGACCTGAACGAACTCGTGGCCGTGAAGCAGGGCCTCAAGAAGCCCTGGGACATCCGCCAGTACGCCACGGTCGATATGCCGGGCTCGGCTCCGAACGAATACATCACGAGCGGCGCCTACAACCCGGTGCGCGGCGAGTTCTACCTGCTGCGCTTTGCCGGCGCCGGCGTGAGCACGGTGGACGTCTACGGCGGCAACGGCGCGCCTATCGGCACCGGCGGCAACAGCACCGTGCCCTCCGCGCCGCAGAACCTTCGCGTGGCGGTCTCGGGTTCCACGCTGTCGCTCTCGTGGCAGACCACCGTGGGCGCTCCGGTGACCAACGTGCTCGTGGAAGCCGGCACCGCGCCTGGACGCGTCGACCTCGTGAACGGCGCCGCCCTCGGCATGGGCGGCGCGTACGTCGCGACCAACGTGCCGAACGGCCAGTACTACGTGCGCCTGCGGGCCGTGGGCCCGGGCGGGGTGAGCGCGCCCTCCAACGAGGTGAGCGCGGTCGTCGGCGCCGTGGTGGCGCTCGCGCCGCCGGTCGGCGTGCCGGATGCGCCGTTCAATCTGCGCGCGTCTGTCAGCGCGGCCCGCACCGTGACGCTCGAGTGGTGGACGTCCGACCACGGACCGGCCGCCAATGCCATCGTGCTCGAAGCCGGTTCGCGCTCCGGCGCCGCCGACCTGGTGCCAGGCCTTGCCCTGCCGTTCGGCGAGCAGGCCGCCTTCGCGGGGGTGCCGCCCGGCATCTACTACGTGCGGGTACGCGCGTCGAATGGCGGCGGCCGCAGTGCCGCGAGCAACGAATTCCGGCTGGTCGTTCCGTAGGCCCGTGCGGCCGAGGGGCCGCTCCGCGCGTCGCCTCGCGGCGGGTTACGGGATCGAGCGGACGATCCGCGGGCCGAGGACGTTGGCCACCGGCACCGGCAGCTTCTGCCAGGCCTGGATGGCGAGCCGGAACTTCGGATTCTTCGGGCTCTGATCGGGCAGCGCGCCCTGCGCCACGTCGTATTCCCAGCAGAGCGGCACCGGCCCGGCGCCCCACTGCTTCTTGAAGTGGAACGTGCCCTCGTTCGGCGTCGAGCGTCCGAAGTCGAGCGTGGTGCTGCCGGCGGCGATCGCCTCTTTCAGAATCGTCCAGTAGAGCAGGTTGTTCGGCGAGAGCGCGTTGTGTTCGCGCAGCGACGACGCCCACGGCACTTCGGTCCGCTCGCGCCAGCGCCAGGTGAGGCCGGCGGCCACCGGGGTCGTGCCGAGGCGCACGATGATGAGGCGGGCCCGATCCGGAAACGTGGCGAGCACGGCATCGAAGAGGGCCGGTGTGTAGACCGGCGTGCCGAGATCGCGCATGTTGCGCGCGAACACCGCGTAGAACTCGCCGAGGCCCTCGCGCCCGGCCGTTGACGCCACGAGTTCGCTTTTCTCGGCCTTGCGCACCTGGTTGCGCACCTTGCGGTCGAGCGCGTTCCACAGCGTGTCGGCGTCGGCCGGGAGGGCCAGCGTCATCGCCACCTTGTGTTCCTTGGGGGCGAGGTGCGGGAAACGGCGCCGATCGTGGCGCAGCTCGAGGTGGCTGGCGCGGTGGTCGCGCGTGATCTCGCCGGCGCGCGCCACAAGCGCCGCCGCGGCCGCGTCGTCGTCGGCCACGACGCCGCCGTAGTTCACGAACGGCAGCGACACGACGAAGCGCCCGAAGATGGCCGACTCGAAAAGCACGAGCGGCAGCACGCCCACGAAGCGGTCGTCGCGGCGTGCCGCGAGGTAGTTCGTGCGATGCCCGAACACGCCCTCGAAGATCGCTTTCCAGCCCCAGAGGTGATACCCCGAGGCGTCGGGCTGCTGCTGCACGTAGGTGTCCCACGCCGCGGCGTCGGAGCACGTCTCAACGACCACCGGCGCGAGGGCGCCGGTCGAGACCACGTCACTCACCGTGTCACCTCGCAGCCCGGGCGGATGCCGCGGCGCCGAGCGTCAGCGGCGGCAGCGGCACCGAGGCGATGAGCGATCGCATCGTGCCGAACGGGAACTCCCGCATCAGGCGCTCGAGGCGCCCTTCGGTCTCCCGCAGATTGTGATAGTGGCGGTAACGGGCGAGCGCCGGCGCGTCGAGCCGCGGCTGCTTCGGATCGATCTCCCACGGATGCAGGTAGAACACGGCCGGCGCCTTTTCCACGTCGTTCACGCGACGCACGCCCCAGCGCGTCCAGCCGTAGGGCAGGAGGCGGAAGTAACCGCCGCCGCCGATCGGCCAGTTCATGCCGGCCATGCGCACGGTGGAGGCCGGCACCTCCACGATCGAACCGGCCGGCCGCGTCACGATGCCGGCGTGGCGTTCGGCATCCGGGATGCCGTAGCGATCGTGGTGCACCGGGAAGATGCTCGAGTCGTAGGTGTAGCCCTCTTCGATGAGCACGTCGAGCGCCCACAGCGATCGCGTGGTCACCGAGAAGCTCGGCGCGCGGTAGCCATCGACGCGCTGTCCCGAGACGTCCTCGAGGAGCTGCTTGGCGCGGCGGACGTCGTCGCGGAAGGCGTCGGGCGTCTGGTCGTAGATGAGGCGGTGGGCGAAACCGTGCGAGGCCACTTCGTGGCCGGCCGCGGCGATGCGGCGCACGAGGCCGGGCACCCGTTCGGCCACCCAGGCGAGCACGAAGAACGTCGCCGGCACCCCGGCGCGATCGAACATCGCGAGCAGGCGATCGGTGTTGGCCTCGACGCGGCTCTCGCGATCGGCCCACGAGTCGCGCGCCACCACGTGTTCGAAGTTGCTGACGTGGAAGTAGTCTTCCACGTCGATGGTCATCGCGTTGGTGACCGCCGCGGCAGCCGGTGTCATGACGCCCCCCGGCGCAGCAGCACCGTCTTCACCGTCTGGAGCATCACGAAGATGTCGAGCGCGACGGACATGTTCTTGATGTAGTAGAGGTCGAACTGGAGCTTCTGCAGCGCGTCTTCGACGCTGGCCCCGTAGGTGTAGCGGACCTGCGCCCAGCCGGTGACACCCGGCTTCACCACGTGGCGCTGGCCGTAGAACGGAATCTGGCGCGTCAGGTCGGCCACGAAGCCGGGGCGCTCCGGACGCGGGCCCACCATGCTCATGTCGCCGCGCAGGGCGTTCCAGAGCTGCGGGATCTCGTCGAGGCGGGTGCGCCGCAGGAAGCGGCCGATCGGCGTGACGCGGGTGTCGTTCTTCTGCGCCCACACCGGCCCGGTGCCCACCTCGGCGTCCACGCGCATCGAGCGGAATTTCACCACCATGAACGGGCGGCCGTCCTGGCCCACCCGCTCCTGGCGGTAGAAGATCGGGCCCGGCGAGGTGAGCTTGATGAGGGCCATCACCATGAGCGCGATCGGCGCGGCGAGCAGCAGGCCGAGCGAAGCGACCACGATGTCGAGCAGGCGCTTGGTCACGATCTGCGCCTTCGACTTGCGGAACCCTTCCGAAAAGATCATCCAGCTCGGGCGCAGGTTCTCGACGGCGATCTTGCCGGTATATTCCTCGTAGACCGTGGCGAGGTGGTCGAAGGTGACGCCGCTCAGCTTGATCTCGAGCAGCTTGAACATGTCGAGGCGGCCGCGCGCGTCGGCGAGGCTGACGACCACGCGGTCGACGCTGCGCGTGCGCACGATGGCGGGGATGTCGTCGATGGTGCCGATGACGCCGGGATTGAAGAGCGCGGCGCCGACCCGCGCCGGATCCGGATCGACGAAGCCGACGATTTCGACGCCCAGTTCGGCCTGGCGCTCGTGGATCTCCTGGGCGAGCGCCACTGCCGCCGGCGTCGTGCCGATGAGCAGCAGCCGTTCACCGGGCTGCACCTGCGAGGTGGCGAACTCGAACAGCAGGCGCGAGAGCAAGATGGCGGCGATGATGAAGGCCGTCGTCAGCAGGAAGACGCCGCGGCCGACGATGAGCACGGGGAACCAGAAGTAGACGACCGCCAGGATGATGGTGGTGGCGGCGAGCGACCGCAGCAGCCGCACGAAGAGCTCGCGGCGGTCGGCCACGAGCCGCAGGTCGTACATGTCGGCGAAGAACAGGCACAACTGGCAGATGCTGGCGACGACGCCGGCCCGCAGCAGACCGCCCACGGTCGTGAGCACCGTCAGGCCGTCGGCGGCGCCGAGGCGCACCGAAGCCGCGGCCGTCACCGCCAGCACGATCATCACGGTTTCGAGCAGCATCAGGAGGGGAGTCCTGGTGCTCAGTTGGCCTGCCATAGGTCAGCGGTGCCGCGACGAGGCGGGGGCTACCGCCTCCCGTAGTAGTCGGCGTGGTAGTTGGCCGTGCTCATGTCGCGCGGATCGACGCCGTTCAGCACGACGCCGAGGATGCGGTCCTTGCCGATGACACGAATCGCGGTGTCCACCAGGTCGAAGGAGGTCTCGCCGGCCGACACCACCAGCACGGCCCCGTCGATGTGATCGGCGAGCAGGTTGGCGTCGGGCAGCACGGCAAGCGGCGCCGTGTCCACGAGCACCCAGTCGTACTCGCGGCGCGCGTGTTCGAGCAGCGTCGTCATCGCCGCCGACGTCAGCACGCCCATCGGATCGCCCTCGAGGCGTCCGGCCGGAATGATCGAGAGCCGTTCGGTGACGCGCGACACCGGGATCTCCGGGCGGTCCATGATGTCGGCCACGCCGGGCGTGCCCGGGATCTGGAAGGCGGCATGCACGGTCGGGCGGCGCAGGTCGCAGTCGATGAGCAGCACGCGACGCTTGTAGGAGCCGCTCAGCGTCAGCGCGAGGTTCACGGCGGTGAGCGTCTTGCCCTCGCCGGCCACGGCGCTCACGAGCATCAGCACCTTGCCTTCGTGATCGAGCTGCCACTGGTGGAGTTTGGCGGCGAGCTTCCGGTACTGCTCGAGCGCCACGGTGGGCGCGCCGGTGGGCGTGGCCACCTTCTCGACCAGTGCCGGGTGTACCGAGAGCTGACGCGGCACGGCCCGTTCGACCGGCCGATCGGCCGGGCGGGCCTCCTCGGCCGGCGGATCCTTCACGTCCCACGCGCCTTCGAACACGCCGGCGTCCGGCGCTTCGACGGGCGCCAGGGCCGGCGTCGGCGCCTCGAGCGGGCCGGCATTGGCGCGTTCGATGGCCTTACCAAAACGACTCATGACTTCTTCCTGAACGGGAACCACCGGCGCTGCCGGAAGTTGTTGAAGAGATCCTGCGGCGCGTCGCCCGCCGGCGGTTCGGCGGCGGCGCCAGGCGCTCCCGGGTCGGCCGTGGCCGTGGCGGTGGCGCCGGTGGATTCGGCGGCGGGCTCGCTGTCTGCGGCGCGGGTCGAAAACGCCGCGGAGCCGCCCGACGGCCGCGTGCCGAGTGCCCGGGGCGCGTCGCCCCCCTGGCGCGAAAGCTGGCGCGCCGGCTGCTGATCGCGCGGCGTCAGGTCGAAGTCCCTGCACACCTCTTCCACGATCGCGGGCCCGACCGGCTTCTGCTCGGCGGCAAAGCCGCTCAGCAGCGAGTTGTCGCAGATGACGTTGATCGTACGAGCCACGCCACCGGAGTATCGGTAGACGAGCTCGACCGCTGCAGGCGTGAACACCTCCGGCGGGTTGCCGCCGGCGACGCGGATGCGGCCGGCGATGAGCGCGGCGGTGGCGCGCAGATCGAGCGGCTTCAGGGTGGCGCGGATGGCGACGCGCTGCTTGAGCTGACGCAGCGACGGATCGTTCAGCCGGTCGGCCAGTTCCGGCTGGCCGACGAGCACCACCTGAAGCAGCTTGGCGGTGGAAGTCTCGATGTTGGCGAGCAGCCGGATCTCCTCGAGCAGCTCGTGCGGCAGGCTCTGCGCCTCGTCGACGACGAGCGTCGTGATCTGGTTCTGGGCGTGATTGCGCGCCAGCGTCGCCGTGAGCCGCGACAACATGTCGGTCTTCGACTCGGCGGCTTCCGGCCCCAGCCGGTAGGCCTTCGTGAGGAACTGCAGGAACTCTTCGCGGGTGAGCGCCGGGTTGTTCAGGTAGGTCTGGCGCACGTTCTCGCCGCGCAGCGCCCGCAGCGCCGCCCGTACGATCGTCGTCTTGCCGGTGCCGGCCTCGCCGGTCACGACGATGATGCCGCGGCGCGAGGTGATGCCGTACTGCACGGCCGCCAGCGCCTCGCGGTGCATCGGCGTGAGATAGAGGTATCGCGTGTTGGGCGTGAGGTCGAAGGGCCGTTCGGTGAGCCCGTAGTACTCGTGATACATGGCGGCGGCGCTACCTCAGCCAGCTCCAGGCGATGGCCACCGCCACCGCGATGCCGGCGACCGCCGCGCTCGAGAGTCCGATGACCTGCCGCAGATGACGCCGCCGTTCGTCGGCGTTGCGCATCCGCGGCACGGTGGCGAGCACCGGCAGGTTCAGCGCTTCGAGCACGTCGGATTCCTTGTGGAGCGTGCGGTCGCGCACCTCCATCAGCAGGATGATGCCGATGCCGATGGCGAAGCCGGCGAGCGTGCCGATGGCCTGCACGAGCGGCCGGTTCGGCGAGTACGGCCGTTCGGGCCGGCGCGCCGGGTCGAGCACACGGAACTGCTCGCCGACCTGGCGGCGTTCGACGTTCGAGGCGATCTCCGCTTCCTGCCGCTTGGCGAGCAGGCTCTGGTAACCGGTCTGCAGCGTGCCGTAGTCGCGCATGAGCTCGGTCATCTCCGACTCGCGCACCGGCACGGCGTCGAGGCGGCTGCGGTAGGTGGCCAGGTTGTCCTGCACCTGCGCGAGCCGCGTTTCCTTGGTGCGGATCGCCGCGGTGACCGTCGCCAGTTCGGCGCGCAGGTCGCGGGCGCGGCGTTCGGCCGGCGAGATCGCCGGCGTGGCCGGTCCGCTCGGCGAGGCCCCGGCGGCCGCCGCGGCCATCGCGTTCTGCTCCGCCTGCGCCTTGCGTTCGAGCTCGGCGACGATGCGCTCGCCGCGCTGCACGTCGGGATGCTCCGGCGTGAGGCGCGTCTTGAGCGCGCGCAGCGATTCGCGCGCGGTGGCCAGCTCGGCGGCGGCCGAACCCTGCGCGGCCGTGTCCGCCGGCGTCGTGGCGCGGGTCGTCGTGGCCGTGGTGTCGGTCGTGCCGGTGGTCGAGAGGTCGGTCAGGGCGCGTTCGAGCACGAGGCGCCGATCGCGATCGCGCTCGAGCGAGTCGTTGAGCCCCTGCGCTTCCATCTGCAGGGTCTGCACCGCCTGGAAGTTGCTGGCCGCCTGCGTGGGCAGCTCGCCGGCATGGCGCAGGCGGTAGGCCTCGAGGCGCTTTTCGTGTTCGATGAGCTTCTGCCGGGCTTCGTTCAGTTCGGATTCGAGGAACTGGCTGGTGCCTTCGGCCTGGCGCTCGCGGTCGCGCAGGTTCTCGTCGATGAAGAGCGACGCGACGCGTTCGGCCACCTGCTGCGCCAGCACCGGGCTCTCCGAATAGAAACCCACCGAGAAGGCGTCGCCGCGCAGCGTCTGCACGTCCACCTGATCGCGCATGTAGGCGATGGTGTCCTCCATCGGTTCCTTCTGGCGGCGCTCCGGGTAGAGATTCAGATCCAGCACGATCGGCTCGAGCCGCGTGCGGCTCAGGATCTGCTGCGAGATCGAGCGCAGCCGGTCCTGCACGCTGCTCGTGACCGTGGACCGCACGATGTCGCCGGGGATGCGCTGCGCCACGACGAGGATGGTCGTCTCGGCGCGGTAGACGTCGGGGACGAACCGCAGGTAGGTGGCGGCGAGCACCGAGGTGACGATCGCCGGGGCGAGGATGATCCACTTGCCCCGCCACGCGATGCGCGTGACGTCGTCGATGGTGTAACGCTTTCCGGGGAGCATGGCGGCCGAATCTCCGTGGTGCTAACGGGTGAAGGGACTGAGGCCGAACGAGAGACCGCCGCGCACACCGTGGCGGCCGAACTTGCCGGTCGGAAAACCGATGAGCGCGGTGCTGTCGTCGACTTCGGAGCGGAACGCCGAATATTCGACGAAGCCGGCGACGCGGCGCCGGAAGTCGTAGCGCAGCTGCGTCGCCGCCGAGTAGGAGCGGAACGCCGACTTGCCGACCGTGGTGTTGATGTCGCCGGTCGAGTAGTTCACCGACATGAGCGTGCCGAGCTGGCCGATGAGGCGGCCCGACACCGCGGCCGAGCCGCCGAGGAAGACGACCGCGTTGCGATACGCCTGCACGAAGCGCGCATCACGCGTGGCGGTCGCCGAGGCGCTCCACGAGCCGCGGAACTTCTGGTCGAGCGTGGCCATGCCGGTGAGCTGGTACGACTGGCTCTGCGATTCCGGCACCCGCACGAGGCCGGTCGAAAAGCCGAGCGTGGTGCTGCGCGTGAGCTGGAACGGCTTGGCGAAGTCGATGCCGAAGTCGAAGCCGGTGATCTCGTAGGAACTCGCCGGCTGCGTGCTGGTCGCCTCGATCCGGTTCTGGGTGATGCCGTAGGCGACGTAGGCGCGCAGGGCGCGCGAGATCTGGCGGTTGAAACGCACCCGCCCGTTGAGGCGCGTCGAGCGCGTCACCTGCGAGTCGATCGGCACGATGCCGCCGACGAGTCCGCTCACGCCGATGCTCGTGCGGCGCGACAGCGCGTACGAGAAGCTGGCGGCGGTGTTGACGTCCACGAGGCGCACGGTGGACACCTGGAACGCCGTGGCGCTCGTGAGGGCCACCGACTGCGAGTTGGCGACGTTGGTGCCGGCGCCGGCAAAGAGGCTCGTGCCCGAGATCGGCGCGTAGTGCGCAAACTGGGTGAGGTCCCAGGCCCAGCGGCTCGTCGAGGTCGAGGCCAGCGTGACCGAGGCCCCGTAGGACGGCGCGGTGGACGGAGTGAACTGCGGGTAGTAGCGGTTCGAGACGTTGGCCTGCAGCGTGAGCGCCACGCGCCGGCCGGCCTTCGTGTAGTTCACGTTCGCGTCGGCGCCGCTGAAGATCTGGCTCGCCGGCTGCAGCGTGGGGTTGCCGGGCGTGGACGGCGTCGTCACCGTGGTGGTGAAGAGCGGCATGTCGTAGCCGCCGTAGATGTTGGCGGTGAACACCGGACCGCGCACGCGCGCCGCCGACCGCGGCTGGGCCGCCGCCGTCACGGCCGCCAGGCAGCAGCCGAATGTCACGAGAGGCGCGAGGGCGCGGGCGAGGCTCATGGAATGATGACCGTGTCGCCGGGGCGCAGCAGGATGTTCTGCTCGATCTTGCGGCCGCGCGACACTTCCTTGTAGTTGAAGAGATGCCGGGTGGTCTTGCCGTCCACCGTGCGCATCACGCCGATTTCGTCAATCTTGGCGTAGGGCGTCGGGCCACCGGCCTGGGCGAGCAGCTGCAGCACGGTCGTCGGCGCGGTCAGCGGGTAGGTGCCGGGCTTCACCACCTCGCCCATCACGAACACCTGGCGGCTGTTGATCTGCTTGACGATCACCGTGACGCTCGGCTCCGCGACGAACTTCGTGACCGCCGTCGTGACCGCCGTGCGGAACGCCTCGGGCGTGAGGCCGCCGGCCTGGATGTCGTTCACGAGCGGCAGCGACACCTTGCCGTCGGGACGCACCTTCACCTCGGCCGAGAGATCCTTCTCGCGCCACACGATCACCTCGAGCACGTCGTCGGCGCCGATCGTGTAGTCGGAGGGCGGCGTCACCCCGGCCGGCACGGCCTGGCCGGGCGGCACGCCCGGAGCCGGCGAGGCCGGCGCGGGCGCGGCAGGACGGGTCTGCGGCGCCGGCTGCGGCGCGGCGGGACGGGGCGGCTGGGCGGAGAGGGTCGCCGCAGTCACGAACGCGAGAACGAGCGCGAGCGGGAGAGGCGTCGTCACCGGAACTCCTTGAAGGAAACCTGGCACTCGTGCGTGCGCAGGAAGTTGAGGAACCGCTTGTAGTCACCGGGCGCCATGTTGAAGAGGCGCACCACGATCCGGTAGTTGCCGCGCGCTTCCTGCAGGCCCTTGCGAATCAGGTCGCGCAGGTTGCCGCGGGTGATCTCGCGCTGCATGTAGAGCGGGTAGACGAGCGTCCAGAACGACTCGCCGGTGTCGAGGAGCTTCTGATACAGCTCGTCTGACACCGTGCGGCGGCGTTCGCGCCGCGGCCGGTAGGCGCCGAACGGCAGCAGGCGGATTTCCGGCGGCAGGTCGTCGGGCTGCGCGATCTCGCGCTGGCAGGTGACGACCAGGCGTTCGACCAGGTTCTGCAGCTCGCGGACGTTGCCGGGCCACGAGTACTTCGTGAGCGCGTCCATCGCCTCGGGCGACACCGAGCGCAGCGCGTAGTGGCCGGCCGCCGTGCTGCGCTGCAGGAAACGCTGCACGAGGTCGGGGATGTCGGTGCGGCGCTCGCGCAGCGGCGGCACCAGCAGGTGGATCACGTTCAGGCGGTAGAACAGGTCTTCGCGGAAGGCCTGCTGCGCGATGAGCTCGCGCAGGTTGC
>CADEFD010000015.1:20599-53219 GCA_902826515.1 uncultured Acidobacteriota bacterium | reverse complement strand
GGTTCGGAGAGCGCGACCCGCGCCGTCCGCTGGGTCGCCCGCGTGCTGGCCGGTCAGCCAGGCGTACGCGTGCAGCTCGTGCACGTGCAGCCGGCCATCGATGCCTGGGAAGTGCGGAGTCACCTCGGGGCCGACGACATCGCGCGCTGGCACGCATCGGGCTCGCAGGCCGTGCTCGATCCCGCGGCCGCCCTCGTGACGGCGGCCGGCATCGACGTGGCCACGCACGCGGTCGTCGGCGACGTCGCGTCGGAGATCGCGGCACAGGTGACCCGCCTCGGCTGCGACAGCCTCGTGATGGGCACGCGCGGCCTGGGGCCGGTCCAGAGCCTGCTGCTCGGCTCCACCGCGATGAAGGTGATTCACCTCGTCGAGGTGCCGGTCACCCTCATCAAGTAGCGCCGGCTACTGGCCCGGCCAGCGGCCGGGCGTGTAGGGCACACCCGCCGCTTCCAGTTCCTGCTCGAACTTCCGGACCTCGCTCTCGAGGCTCCGGAGCAGCCCCACCACGGACGTCACGTCTTCGAGGGCGAGGGTGTAGTTCTGCTGCTGCGTGGCCGTTGGCGCACCCGTCAGGCCACGCGCACCGGCCGTCGCGGAATTGACGCGCGCCTGCACGGTGGACGGCGCGCCCGACTCGAGCCCGCGCAGCGTCTCGTTGCCGCGCAACGTGCGCAGCACGGCGAGCGCGCGTTGGTCGAAGCCCACGGCCGCATCGAGCATCCGCAGCGCGGCACTCGACGCCACGACCGCGCGGCGGATGGCCTGGGTGCGCGTGCGCAGCTGGTTCGCCTGTTCGAGCGCGCCCGTGAACGTGCGCTGCAGGCGGAACACCCGCTCCTGGTACTCGCGCGCGGAGGTGATCTGGGCCGGGGTCAGCGTGATCGCCGGATCGGCGTTCACGACGAGCGTCTGCGGATCGCCGAGTGTGGTCGTCGTGCCGCGCACGCGACGTGACAACGTGAGCGTGTAGGTGCCGGGCGCGACGAAGCCGCCGAGCGCCTGCTGCCCGCCGAAGCCGCCACCGCCGCCCGTCCCGCCCGCCGGCGGCAGGGCCGGCCCGGTCCCCCGCAGGTCCCACGTGGTGCGATGGATGCCGCGGGCGCCGGCCACCGTCAGCCGCCGCACGATGGCGCCGGCGGCGTTGGTCACGGTGAGATACGTCTGCGGCGCCTCCTCGTCGGCTTCGGTCGTGAGCTGCGCCTGCGACGGATACGGCGGCGTCTCCTTCTTCGCCTCCGCGGCGCGGAAGGCGTCCTGCCGCTGCTCGCGGAGCGTCTTCGGCGTGTCCTTCACCCAGTAGGTCACCGTGGCGCCGAACGGACGGTTCTCCCCCATCCAGAGCTGCTCGCCCTGGAAGCCGCGCGCCCGTCCGGTTTCCGGGAGTTCGATCACGGCCGCCTTCGCCGGAAAGATGTGCGCGTCTTTCGCGAAGGTCGCCGCCGACACCTGACGCAGCGGCGAGAAGTCGTCGAGCACGTAGTAACCCCGGCCGAAGGTGGCGAGCACGAGGTCGCTCTCGCGTTCCTGCATGGCCATGTCGCGCACGGGAATCGTCGGCAGATTGGTGCGCAGGCGGATCCACTTCTTCCCGCCGTCCACGGTGAAGAAGAGCCCGAACTCGGTGCCGGCGAAGAGCAGATCCGGGTTCACCGGATCTTCCGCGAAGGCGAGCACCGGGCCAACGGCCGGCAGATCGCCGGCAATCGCCGTCCACGAGGCGCCGCGCGTCGTGCTCTTGAAGATGTACGGTTTGAAGTCGCCGTTCTTCGTGTTGTCGAAGAGCGCGTAGACGGTGCTCTCGTCACTCTTGCCGGCGAAGAGGCGCTGCACGTAGACGCCGTACGAGCCGTAGTCGGGCAGCCCGGGCAAGCGCTCGCTGCGCCGCCAGCTCGTGCCGCCGTCGAGCGAGATCTGCACGAGGCCGTCGTCGGTGCCCACATAGAGCAGGCCTTCACGCCGGCGCGACTCGGCCACCGCCGAGATGTTGCCCCACGTCGCCGTGGACTGATGCTGTGCCACCGCTTCGGGCGGCCACACGCGGCCCATCACCGGCAGCATGTTGCGGTCCGTCTGGTGTGTCAGGTCGCCGCTCACCGCCCGCCACGTGTTGCCGCGGTCGTCGCTGCGGAACAGCTTGTTGGCGCCGAAGTAGAGCCGCGAGGGGTTGTGCGGGCTGATGATGAACGGGGCTTCCCAGTTGAAGCGCAGCGGCGGCTCGCCCTTGCCCTCCACCGGGCGGATGTTGACGCGTTCGCTCGTGCGGCGGTCGAGCCGCACGATGCCGCCGTACTGTGACTCGGCGTAGACGATGTTCGGGTCGGTCGGATCGACGCGGGCGACGAAGCCGTCGCCGCCGGTCACGATGAACCAGTCGTTGTTGGTCGAGCCGTCGGGCCCGCGCGAGCGCGACGGGCCGCCGAGCGTGCTGTTGTCCTGCGTGCCACCGTAGATGTTGTAGATGGGCGACGCGTTGTCGACCTCGACGTTGTAGAACTGCGTGACCGACAGGTTGGCGAAGTGGCGCCACAACGTGCCGCCGTCCCAGCTCTCGTACAACCCGCCATCGCAGCCTTCGAGCAGGTGGTCGGTGTTGTCGGGATCGATCCACAAGTAGTGGTTGTCGACGTGTTTGTTGCGTTCGCCGAGCGTGCGGAAGGTGCGGCCGCCGTCGTCGGAGATCTGCGTCTGCACCGTCATCACGTAGAGGCGGTCGGCGTCCTTCGGATCGGGATGGATGTTCTTGTAGTACATCGCCTGCGCCTGGACGTTGCCGCGGCGCTCCCAGCTCTCGCCGGCGTCGAGCGAGGCGTAGATCGCCGTGGTCTCCGCCGTCTCGACCTTCGCGTAGACGAGGCCGGCCTTCGCCGCCGAGAACGCGATGACGATGCGGCCGAGGTCGCCGGTGGGCAGGCCCGTGCGCACACGCCGCCAGGTCTTCCCGCCATCGACCGACTTGTGCAGGCCGCTTTCAGGTCCGCCGTGGATGAGCGTCCACGTGTGACGGCGCCGCTGATGCGCCACGGCGAGCATCACGTCGGGATGGCGCGGGTCGATGGCCACGTCGCTCACGCCGGTGTGTTCGCTGATCTCGAGGACTTTCGTCCAGGTGACGCCGCCGTCGGTCGTCTTGTAGAGGCCGCGATCACCACCAGACGACCACAGCGGGCCGTAGGCAGCGGCGAACACCACGTTGGAGTCGCGCGGGTCGATGACGATGCGGCCGATGTGTTCGGAGGTCTTCAGGCCGACGTTGCGCCAGGTGCGGCCGGCGTCGTCACTGCGGTAGAGGCCGTCCCCCCAGCCGACGCTGCGCTGGTTGTTGGCTTCGCCGGTGCCGATCCAGATCGTGTTCGGCCGGGCGGCGTCGATGACCACGGCGCCGATCGAATACGACGCCTCGTTCTGGAAGACCGGCGTGAAGGTGATGCCGCCGTTGGTCGTCTTCCACACGCCGCCGGAGGCGACGCCGACATACCAGGTCTGCTTGTCGGCGGGATGCACCGCGATGGCGCTGATGCGGCCCGACATCAGGGCCGGCCCGACCGCGCGCAGGCGGAACTCGCCGAACGTGCCCGCGCTGAGCGGGTCCTGCGTGGCCGGCGCGCCTGCCGACGGCCCCGCCGCCGGCGTCGCCGTCTGCCGCGGCTCCTGGGCGCCGAAACCGACCACCCCTGTCAGCACCACCGCGGCCATCGCCGCTCCACACGCCTTGAGACCCTGATGCATACGCCGTCCTGTCGCGGAAGAGCCGGCGTTGCGCCGGGCGTGTCGATTATAGGGGGCGGCGTCGGCCGCTCAGCCGAGCCGGGCCAGAACGCGGGTGGCGACGTGGTGACCAATGGCGAGCGACGCCGTGGCCGCCGGCGAGGGCGCGTTCAGCACGTGCAGCATCCGCCCGCGTTCGACGAAGGCGAAGTCGTCCACCATCGTCCCCTGCGGGGTGAGCGCCATGGCCCGCACGCCGGCGCCGCCGGGACGCAGGTCATCAGCCGTGACGGCGGGAACGAGGCGCGCCAGCGTGGCCGCGAAGCGCGCCTTCGAGAACGAGCGCCGGATCTCGGCGAGCCCGGTGCCAATGTGTGTGCGCACGAAGCGGCGGGCGCCGCGGCTGCCGGCAAAGTCGGCGAGGTCGCGCATCGAGACGTCGCCCCAGGAATACCCCTCGCGGGCCAGTGCGATGACGGCATTCGGGCCGGCCTCTACCCCGCCGGCCGCCATCCGCGTGAAATGTACGCCGAGGAACGGGAAGCGTGGATCGGGCACGGGATAGATGAGATGGCGCACGAGCGATTGCCGGGCCGGCGCGAGCGTGTAGTACTCGCCGCGGAATGGCGCAATCACGATGTCGGTGTCGACACCCGAGGCGGCGGCGACCCGGTCCGCCTGCAGGCCCGCGCACGCCACCATCGCGCCGACGTGCCACGTGCCGTCCGAGACGTCCACGCGCACGCCGGCCGGTGCGTCCTGCGCGCGCAGGAACGCGGCCCGGCACTCCACGGCGCCGCCGGCGGCGGCAATCTCCTGCGCGAGCGCACGGGCCACGGCGGGATAGTCGGCGATGCCGGCTTCCGGCACGTGCAAGGCGCGAAGCCCGGCGGCATGGGGCTCGATGGCCGCGAACTCCGCCGGCGTCAGCGCCGTCACGGCGAGCCCGTTCTCGAGCCCCCGCAGGCGCAGGGCTTCGAGCCGGGGCAGCTCGTCTTCGCGCGTCGCCACGACGATTTTGCCGCAGACGTCGTGTGCCAGGCCGCGCGCACGGCAGAACTCGACCATCCGCACGCGCCCCTCGGTGCACAGCCGCGCCCGCGCGCTGCCGGGCGTGTAGTAGAGCCCCGAGTGGATGACGCCGCTGTTGTGCGACGACTGATGCGCGGCCACGCGGGGCTCCTTCTCGAACACCACGACGCGCTGGCGATGGGTGGTCGCAAGCGCGTGCGCGGTCGCCAGCCCGACGAGGCCTGCGCCCACCACCGCGATGTCAGCCGTGCGCACCACAGCCTCGAATTGTAACGGGGTCAGACCCCGTTACAATTGACGCGGTTCCTGCCCCATGACTTCACGCCCCACTGTTGCCATCCGTGCCGCTCTCTCGTCCGACCTCGAGGCGCTCGTCGCCGGGAACGCCGCGATGGCGCTCGAAACCGAACAGCTGAAGCTCGACCTCCCCACCCTGCGCGCCGGCGTGCAGGCGGTGCTCGACGGGCGCGTGCCCGGGCAGTTCTGGGTGGCCGAACACGAGGGCCGCGTCGTGGGCCAGTTGCTCATCACCTACGAATGGAGCGACTGGCGGAACCGGCCGGTGTGGTGGATTCAGTCGGTGCACGTGGCCGACGAGGCGCGGCGTCTGGGCGTATTCCGCGCACTTTACGCGCACGCGCGCGGTGAAGCCGTGGCCGCCGGTGCCGGCGGCCTGCGCCTCTACGTGGACGACACGAACACGCGCGCCCAGGCCGTCTACACATCCCTTGGCATGAACGGCGGCCACTACCGCGTCTTCGAGGACATGTTCGCCGAGCCGGACAAGGCGTAAGTCGCCGAGAAGTCTGGCCCGGCCCAGAATGGGGTCTGACCCCAGGATGCAGTCAGCGCACGGGGAGCCAGAACGACGTCTTGATGACGAAGAAGTTGGTGCCGGTCGCGCCGAGCGAGCGGAACATGTCGCTCGGGCCCACGTAGTCGCCGCGGACCTCGGTGCCGGCGCGGCTCTGCTGCCACACGACGAAGAGCGTGCTGCCCGGACGCCACTCCCAGCGCAGCACGACGTTGCTGCGGAACGACAGCGTGTTGAAGTCGCGGTTGCGCAGCGAGAACGTCGTGCCGTCCACGCCCACCGTGCGGCTGCCATCCGGCAGCACCGTCATCGTCGTGCCGTTCGTGCCATACAGCAGCCGCTCGCGGCTGCGCGGCGCGGCCAGCTCGCCGTAGTCGTAGTAGCGGCCCGACGCGGCGAACGGCTCGGCGTAGACGTCGAGGTTCATGTCGGGCTTCACCGTGAGTCCGAGGCGGAACTGCGTGGCGATGGTGCTCCGGTTGATGAACGCGAAGACGTAGCGCGACCCGAACGTCTCGGGGCGGCCGCCGGCGAGCGTCGAGACGTACTGCTGCGGCTCGGTGAGCCGTTCGTAGTACGGCTCGGCCGACACCTGCCATCGCGGCGCCGGACGCACCGAGAGCAGCGTGCTCACCCGCTGCTGGCGGAAGCCGTCGTCGTTGCGCGACAGCGTGGAGGTGGCCGTCCAGCGCGTCTGCGCGCCGGCGCGGTTGCCGAGGGTGACCACGGCCGTGGCGCCTGGCCCGCGGCCCATGAGCGGCCCGCCTCGCGTCAGCGACACGCTCGTCTGCGGCAGGTCACGGCGCAGCGCGATCGACGTCGTCCAGAAGTTCGCCCACGTCAGGTCGATCGTGGAGCGCATGTAGCCGGCCTGCACGAGCCGCCGCAGCGTGGTGTCGGTGTTGACGTCGGCGCGCACCGAATAGGCGCGGAAGATGCGGCCCGGCTGCGTCTCGCGGTAGCGCAGCGTCGCGTTGCTCAGCCAGCCGTCGGCGCCGTTCAGAATCGCGAAGTCGTTGGTCTCGAAGTTCTCGGAGTCGATCTTCGTGTTGACGCCCCACAGCCAGTGGCGCCCGCCGGTGCGATCGAAGTTGGCCTGGAAGGTCCAGCCGCCGAGCGACGTCAGCGTCGGATCGAGCGGCGAATACGTGCGGTCGGGCCGCTGCGCGAAGTGGGCGCTCGACCGCTGCACCCGTTCGATCGCCTTCGCCGTGCCGCTCACGATCGAGCCGCCGGCCGCGGCGCGAAACTCGTACTGCCCGCCGGCAAATCGCAGCGTCGTATTGCCGGCGAAGGCCACGGCGTTGCGCGGTTGCAGGTCCGCGAGCGGGTCGCCGTCCGCAAAATCGCGGTGCACCACGCTTGCCAGCAGGCCGGCCGTGGACGCCTGCGGACCGAATTCCTGCAGCACGCGCCCGAGCGCGAAGTAGGCCCGCGGCGCGACCGTGATCTCGCGGCGATCGAGCAATGCGCCGGTCGCCACTTCCGCCGACTCCTCGGCCGTCACCGCGGTCAGGAACCCGACCGACGTCTTCGACGGCAGCCGGCCCGTGAGCTTCGCCGCCCCGATGATGGTGCTGTTGGTGGGATAGTCCACGTAGTCGCCCGCCGCCGGGCCGACCGGACGCGCGCCGACGCGCCGCGAGTAATAGAAGTTCGGGTGGCCGATGTTGAAGAGCGTCGCGCCTTCGAGGAAGAACGGCCGCCGCTCCGGAAAACGCGTCTCGAACGCCGTGAGGTTCACTTCCGCCGGATCGGCCTCGACCTGGCCGAAGTCGGGATTGATGGTGGCTTCGAGCGTGAGGTTCGGGCCGAGGCCCATCTTCACGTCGGCGCCCACACGGCCGACGGGGTTCAGGCCTTCCTGGAACGGGTTGCCCGTGCCCGACGGGTACACCGTGCTCGCCGCCGCGACGTAGGGCGACACCTCGAGCCGGCGCGCTGCCGGCACGTCCGACACGCCCTTCAACTCGCCGAACCGCGACGACCACGCGCGCACCGTGCGCGGGATGAGCACCCAGTCGTCTTCTTCGTTGATGGTGGGCCGGAAGCGCTGGATGTTCAGGCCCCAGGTCAGATCGTCGACCGGGTTGAAGCGCAGCTGCGCGAAGGGAATCCAGATCTCGGCCGACCAGCCGTCGGCGTCCATCGTGGTGGCGGCGTCCCACACGAGGTCGTAGGTCGTGTCGAAGGTCTCTTCGGTATCGGCGCCGTGGAAGCGGTCGAGGCGCACGCCGGCCGCGGTCACGCCGAGCACGACCGAAGTGCGGTGGTCGAAGAAGGTGTCGAGACCGATGAGCAGCCGTTCGGCCTGGTCGACGATGTCGCGACGGCCGAGCGGCGCCTGGATGCCGCGCGCATTCACGCTCGACATCCGCGCTCCCACGTAGAAGGCGCGTTCGTCGTAGGCGAAGCGCACCTCCATCGCGTCGGTGGGTGGCGCACCCTGGGTGGGCTCCTTCTGCACGAAGTCGGTGACCGGCGTGGCCCGCTGCCACACTTCTTCCGAGAGACGGCCGTCCACGGTGATGGCCCCCGCCGCGACGCGCGTCGCCGACGCACGTTTGGCGGGCGCGTCGGCACCTGGCACCGGCACGCCCGGCGTCTGGCGCGCCTCCGCAGGCAGCGGCCAGGCCGACAGGACGACGAGCACACCCCACGCAAACCACACGGGGACAGGCGAACGGAGACGGCGGCAGGGTGTCAGGGCGACGAGATGATATCGCAGGGTGGTACCATCCGGACGCCCATGGCCCAGTCTTCGACGGTCTACGCCGTCACGATCGATCTCTCCAACGTGGACCGCGGCGTCTACGCGTCCCTCGACCTGCGTGTGGCGCGCCATCCGTCGGAAACGGCGGAATACCTCGTCACGCGCCTGCTCGCGTATGCGCTCGAATACGAGGACGGCATCACCTTCGGCGACGGGCTGTCGACGGCCGACGAACCGGCGGTGGTCGTGAAGGACCTGACCGGACGCACGACCGCATGGATCGAGGTGGGCATGCCGTCGGCCGACCGCCTGCACCGCGGCAGCAAGCTGGCCGGACGCGCCGCGCTCTACACCCACCGCGACCTGCGGCAGGTGCTGGCGCAGCTTGACGGCCAGCGCGTGCACCGCGCCGCCGAGATCCCGGTCTACGCGTTCGAGAAGCCCTTCGTGGAGGCCCTGGCCGCCGCCCTCGAGCGCCGCGCGCAGTGGACCATCAACGTGATGGACGGCCAGCTGTACGTCGAGAGCGCCGCCGGGTCGCTCACGATGCCGCTCGTGGCCGCACACTTCGCGTGAGCGCACCGCTCGCCTTCGGGCGGCGTCCGTGGTACGGTGGCCGTCTCGCCTGGCGCGCCACCCGGGCTGGATGCGTCCCCATGCTCTCGATCGCTCTCCGTACGCTGCTGGCCGTGTGGTGTCTCGTGGCCGCTGGTGCCTGTGGGGTCGCCGATGCCCCGCCCACGGCGCCCACTCCCTCGTCTCCCGCGCCGCCCGCGCCGGGCGGCGGCACGACCACGCCCGACCTCACGATCACGGTCACGTCATCCGGCGTCTCGCCCTCCGAGCTCACGGTGCCGGTCGGCGCGCGTGTCACGTTCCGCAATCTCGATGTCCGGGCGCACGACTTCTCCGGCGGCCCCGATCCGGCCACGCCGGAATGCCCGGAGATCGACCAGGCCGGCTTCGTCGCCTCCGGCCAGAGCCGGCAGACCGGCGTCTTCGCCGTGGCGCGCACCTGCCGCTTCCACGACCACGCCTATCTCGGCGTCCCCGCCTTCACCGGCCGGATCGTGGTCCAGTGACCCGCCGCCTGGCTCACGCACTCGCCGTCCTCGGCGTGGTGCTCGTGAGCACGACCCGGGCAGCCGCGCAGACCACGCCGGCAACGCCCGACCGGCACGTGCACGACGCGTCGATGTCCGCCGCCTGGCAGTGGCGGGTCGAAACCAACATCTTCGCCGGCTACAACCGGCAGGACCGGAAGTTCACCGACTTCGACGCCTGGGAGTCGCAGAACTGGCTGATGGCCACGGCGGCGCGCGCGACCGGCGCGTGGACGACCACGATCATCGCCGGCGGCACCCTCGAGCCCTTCACGCTCGCCGACCTCGGCTCGCCGCAGGTGTTCCAGACGGGCGAGACCTTCGGCAACGCGCCGCTCATCGACTACCAGCATCCGCACGACCTCGCCATGCATCTCGGCGCCGAGACGGCGCGCGCGATCGGCGCGGCGCGCTTCACGGTGGGCGCGGCGTTCGTCGGCGGGCCGCCCATCGGGCCGCAGCCCTTCATGCACCGCGCCTCGGCGATCGAGAACCCGCAGGTGCCGCTCAGCCACCATCAGCTCGACGCCACCCACATCACCCACGGCGTCGTGCGCGCCCGCGTCGAGGCACGCGGCCTCGGCCTTGAAGCCGCGGCGTTCCGCGGGCAGGAGCCGGACGAACAGCGCACCGACCTCGACCTCGGGCGGCTCGATTCGCAGGCCGTGCGTGTGAGTTACCTGCGCGGCGCCTGGGACGCGCAGGTGTCGGTGGCATGGCTCACGCGTCCCGAGCGCCTCTCGACCTACGACGCCGAACGCCGCACGGCGTCGCTGGCCTACACTCGCACGCGCGGCGCGAGCACACTCGCCGTCACGGTGGCGGCCGGCCAGAACCGCGAGGCGCACGGCAACCTCGAGGCGTATCTGGCCGAAGCCATGTTCCGGCCGTCGCCGGCGTGGGCCGCCTACACGCGTGCCGAGTGGCTCGACAAGGACATCCTCGACGCCGGCTTCCACCCGGTCGGCGTGGGCCACACGCACCGGCAGTCGCGGGTCGGCGCGTTCACCCTCGGCGGCGTGAAGGACGTCGCGAGCGGCGCCTTCGGCCGCCTGGGTCTCGGCGCGGATGTCACGACTTACCGCGTGCCGGCCAACCTGCAGGAATCGTACGGCCGGCCGTTCTCGCTGCACGTCTTCGTGCGCTACTACGGGCGCTTCGGCAGCGGCACCGCGCACCGGCACTGAGCGTCAGCCGATCTTCACGTAGCCCTTCAGCTCGAAGTTCACCATCGTCGAGAGCGCCCAGAGATCGACCTGCACCTCCGGCAGGATGTCGGCGGTCTCGTACTTGAGGCCGAGTACACCCTGTCCGCAGACCCGCACCGACACCCCCGCCTTCGACAGGGCCTGGATGATCGCGATGTTCGGGTTGTGCTGGCCGGGGTGTTTCTTCTGGTAGGCCTCGTCCTTCAGGATCATGTCCATGCCGCCGCGGATCATGACGACGAACTTCCGCTTCTCCGCCGGCACGCCCCACTTGGCGAGAGTGTTCAGGTAGCGGGCGGCCGCCGTGAGCGTCGGGTTGACCTCGGCGGGCTTCGGCCCCGCGCCGACCATGAAGATCAGCTTGTACTCGGTGGCCGGATCGGGCAGTTCCTTCGCCCCGGGGACATCCTTCGCCGGCTCCACGCCGGGCACGGGCCACTGCTGGGCAGCAACGGGCACGACGGACGACAGCAGCACGGCACAACAGAACGCGGCGACACGACGGGTGACAGACATGGGAGGCCTCCGCCGGCATCGTACGGGACGCAGCGGCGTTCCCCGGCTGCGACACGATGTCGCAGTCGACCCGCGCCGCTCTATTGCGCGGCGAGGTTCGGCCGGCCCTTGCGCAGCACGAACTTCTGGATCTTGCCGGTGGCCGTCTTCGGCAGTTCCACGACCGGCGAGAAGCTGTGCGGCACCTTGAAGTGCGCCAGATGTTCGCGGCAGAAGGTGCGGAGTTCCGCCGGCGCCGCCTCGCAGCCGGCGCGGAACACGATGAAGGCGTGCGGCGCTTCGCCCCACCTCTCGTCGGCGAAGCCGACAACCGCCGCTTCGAGCACGGCCGCGTGGCGCAGCAGCGTCGCCTCCACTTCCACCGAGGAGATGTTCTCGCCGCCGCTGATGATGACGTCCTTCAGGCGATCGCGGATCTCGATGTAGCCGTCGGGATGCACGACGGCGGCATCACCCGAATGGAACCAGCCATCGCCCATCACCGCGGCCGTGGCTTCCGGATCGCGGTAGTAGCCGGCCATCACCACGTTGCCGCGCACGACGATCTCGCCGCGTGTCTCGCCGTCGGCCGGCACCTCGGCGCCCTCCGCGCCGATGACCCGCACTTCCCCGCCCGTCAACTGCTCCACGCCCTGCCGCGCTTTCTGCCGCGCCCGGCCATCGCGCGAGAGCGCGGTGTGCTCCGGCAGCGGCTCGCAGATGGTCATGAGGGGCGAGGTTTCGGTGAGGCCATAGAGCTGCGTCACCACCCAGCCGAGTTCGTCTTCGATGCGCTGGATCGTGGCGGCGGCCGGCGGCGCGCCGGCCGTCAGCACGCGCACGCCGGCGGGCACACCCGTCTTGGCCTCCGCCGGGGCGTTCGCCAGGGCGATGAGCACGGTGGGCGCGGCGCAGAGGAACGTGACCTGCTCCTGCGCGATGAGGCGGAAGACGGCCGCGGGTTCGACCTTGCGCAGGCAGACGTGGCGTCCGCCGATGGCGGTCACGATCCACGTGAACGTCCAGCCGTTGGCGTGGAACATCGGCAGCGTCCACAGGTACCGATCCGCCGCCGACATCGGCATGTGGACGAGCATGCCTACGGCGTTCACCCAGGCGTTCCTGTGCGTGATCATCACGCCCTTCGGACGCGACGTGGTGCCGCTCGTGTAGTTGATGGTCAGCAGGTCCGACTCGGCCACCGGCGGGCGCACCGGCGCCGGCGCGGCGGCCGACACCAGCCCGGCGTAGTCGAGCCACCCCTCGCGGGCGCCGCCGAGCGCCACGAAGTGCCGCACACCGGGCAGGCGCGGGCGCAGGGCGTCGACGGCCTCGATGTAGTCCGGATCGACACACACGACGGTGGCGCCGCTGTGCTGGATGAGGTACTCGAATTCCTCCGGCGCGAGCCGGAAGTTGATCGGCACGAGGACGGCGCCAATCTGCGGCACCGCGTAGAACGAGGCGAGCTGCTGGTGCGTGTTCGGCGCGATGTACGCCACGCGGTCGCCCGCGGCGACGCCGAGCGCCTGCAGCGCCGCCGACCAGCGATCGCAATGGTCGAAGAACTGCGCGTAGGTCCAGCGCAGGTCGCCGTCCACGACCGCCTCGCGCGTCGCGTACAGGCGCCGCGCCCGGCGCATGAACTCGAGCGGACTGAGCGGAGTCTCCATCGTGTCCCTCGCGCGGGCGGATGGCCGCCGGTGCCGCTTACCGCTGGCGCGGCTGCTGCGACGTCGTGAGCTTCGCGCCCGGGCCTGAGAGCACCTGGCTGTCGACCGTGTATTCGGTGAACGCCTGGTACATCTCGTCCCAGCTCTGCTCCGACCAGTAGACCGGCAGGTGCGGCGCCGGATTCCAGCGGTTCTTCACAGAGTTGTCGTAGACGCCGAGGCCGAGGATCTTGCTGCCGGCCGGAATCTTCAGCGGCTCCTTGAGCTCGTAGTTGAACTGCCAGTTGAAGTCGAACTTCGGCACGTCGAGGATCGTCTGCTCGCGGCCGTCCGGGTAGACGATCACCCAGCGCAGGCTCTTGCCGCGCAGGTGCATGTGCGGCGACATGGCGTAGAGCGTGATGGGCTCGGTGACCGGCGTGATGCCGATGATCGACCAGTTCTCGACATACGGCGGGATGTTCGGCGTGGTGCGGCTGCGCCGCGTGCTGCCGGTATCCGCCTTGTAGAGCACTTCCTGGCCTTCGGCGCGGTAGAGCGAGGCCGACGCCGTGTCGGTGGCGAGCGGGTCACCCGCCTGACGGATGAGCAGTTCGTGCGTGACCGGCACCTTGTTGAACCAGATCCCGAGGCGCGAGCGGTCCGTCTGCGGCGTGCCGGTGGGGTTGTAGTGGAGCTGCCAGTTCAGGTACTTGCCGGCGGGAATGCGCTTCCCCACGGCGGCGCGGTGCACGTCCACGCCGCGGCCGGGCACCCATGAGAGCAGCTTCGAGGCGCCGGGCAGCGTGCCGGTATCGGTCTTCGGCAGGCCGGCTTCGGTGCGCTCGATGAAGGGCTTGCCGTCGGGCCCGACGAGGCGCCCGTCCACGACCTGCGAGCCTTCGGGAATATCGACCACGAAGACGCCCGAGTGATGCACGACCGAGCGGTTGCCCGGACGCAGCTCCAGCACTTCGGCGAACTTGTCTTCGGTGAACGGAATCTTCGAGAAGAACGTCTGCACGCCGAGTTCCCCTTCGGCGGGGATCTCGAACTCGACCGGCATCTCGAGCACCACGTCGGGCTCGCGGCCGTAGGTCCAGCCTTCGACGAAGGTCGGCGCCGGCGGCAGGTCGGCGTCGTTGCCGCGCGGCGCGCCGGCATCCGCCCACGCGACCAGCGTCGCGATTTCCTTGTCGCTCAGGCTCACGTCGTTGCGCATCGGCAGCGACAGCGCGGGGTTGGCGCCCCAGGGCGGCATCTCGCGGCTCGCCACCTTCGCCTTGATCGCCCTGGCCCACGGCCGGGCCTCCTGGTACGACAGCAGCGACATCGGCGCCACCTCGCCGGCGCGATGGCAGTTGGCGCACTTGGCGAACATGATCGGCGCGACGTCCTTCGCGAAGGTCGGCGCGGCGGGTGCGGACTGGGCGGCGGCCGTGCCAGCGAATCCGGCAACACTGATGAGGCCTGCAATCAGGCGACGCGTCATGGATGGCTCCCCGAGAAGTTTGGACCGGGCACGCACCGAACGGCCAAGTCTAACGCAGGCAGCGGCCGGTAGAATACCCGCCATGTCCGGCGCGCGGCAGGCCCGGCGGTGGGCCGCAGGCGCGGCCGTGGCGGCGCTGGTGCTGGCGGTCCGGGTGACGGCGCACGACCTGGAGCGCACCACCGTGCACCTCGCGCTGGCCGCGGACGGCGCCTTCACGCTGCGCCTCGCCCACGATCCGGCCTGGCTGCTGCTGCGCATGGAATCGTTTGCCGGAGGGGTGCCGGCCGAGGCGGGCACCCCGGAGACGCGCGACGCCAGGCTGGCGGCGCTCGCCCGGGAAGCCCTCGACCGCGTCGTGCTCTTCGTGGAGATGGCGGACCCGGACGGCGCCACCGAAAGCCATGAGGTGCGGCCGACGACGAGCGTCTACTCCCCACCCCCGGCCGACGTGCCCGCCGGACAGTTCGCGCTCGCCGCCTACACGCTCAGCGGGCGGATGCCGCCCGGGGCGCGGCGCGTCCGCTGGTATTACGGGATGGTGGCGGATCCGTATCCCTTCACGATCACCCTGGCGGACGGATCGACGCGCACGGAATGGGTGCAGGGCGACGCGTGGAGCACGTCCCTGCCACTCGGTGGCCCGTTCGCGCGGCCCTCGCTCGCCGCCCGCCTCGCCGAGTATCTCGTGCTCGGCTACACCCACATCCTGCCGAAGGGGCTCGATCACATCCTCTTCGTCGTCGGGCTGTTCCTGCTGGCGGCGCGCCTTCGCCCGGTGCTCGTGCAGGTGACCACGTTCACCGTTGCCCACTCGATTACCCTTGGCCTCGCCCTCTACGGCGTGGTGGCACTGCCCGCGGCCGTGGTCGAGCCGCTCATCGCGCTCTCGATCGTCTACGTGGCCGTGGAGAACCTGCGGACGCGCCAGCTCACGCCAGCGCGCGTCGCGCTCGTCTTCCTGTTCGGACTGCTGCACGGCCTCGGCTTTGCCGGCGTGCTCACGGGACTGCAGCTGCCGCGCGCCGACGTCGCGCTTGGCCTGCTGGGCTTCAACCTCGGCGTCGAAGCCGGACAGCTCACCGTGATCGCCGCCGTGGCGCTCGCCGTGGGCTGGTGGCGCGACCGGCCGTGGTACCGATCCCGTGTCGTCGTGCCGGCCTCGCTCGCGATCGCGGCGGTGGGCGTCTACTGGACCGTCACGCGGCTCTTCAGCACCTGACGCGCGCGCCGGTCAGCGGTAACTCGCGGCCTGCAGCTCGAACAGCTCGGCGTAGCGTCCGCCGCGCGCCATCAGGTCGTCGTGTGTGCCCTCTTCGTGAATCCGCCCGCCGGCGAGCACCACGATGCGGTCGGCCATCCGCACCGTCGAGAAGCGGTGCGAGATGAGGAGCGCCATCTTTCCGGCGGCCAGGTCGGCGAACCGGTCGAAGACATCGGCCTCGGCGCGGGCGTCGAGTGCCGCGGTCGGCTCGTCGAGGATGAGCAACTGGGCATCGCGCATGTAGGCGCGGGCCAGCGCCAGACGCTGCCATTCGCCGCCCGACAGGTCCTGCCCGCCTTCGAAGCGGCGCCCGAGCAGCTGGTCGTAGCGATGCGGCAGCCGGTCGATGACCTCATCCGCCAGACTCATGCGGGCGGCGTGTTCGATGCGCGCCTGGTCGCCCGCGGCGTCGAGCAGCCCGACGCCGATGTTCTCGCGCGCCGTCATCTCGTAGCGCACGAAGTCCTGGAAGGTCACGCCGATGATCCGGTGCAGGTCGTCCACGTCGTAGTCGCGCAGGTCCACGCCGTCGAGCAGGATGCGCCCGGCCGTCGGGTCGTAGAGCCGCGTCAGCAGCTTCACGAGGGTGGTCTTGCCCTCGCCGTTCTCGCCGACGAGCGCCACGCGTTCGCCGCAGCTGAAGCGGAAGTCGAGCCCGTTCAGGATCGGCCGTGCGCTGTCCGGGTAGGCGAACGAGACGCGCTCGAACAGGACGCCGTCGCGAATCGGACGCGGCGCCGGCAGGCAGCGGGACGGCGCGGCGGCGATGCCGGGCGTCACGTCGAAGAACGCCACGAGGTCGGTGAGGAACAGCGCCTGGTCGGCGATATTCGAGACCGTGGAGAATATCGACTGCACGCTGGCCGTGGCGCCGGCGATGCTGCCGGCCAGCAGTTGCAGCGTGCCCCAGGTCAGCTGGCCCTGCACGGTCTGGTACACGACATACGCGTAGGCGGCGTAGTAGCTCCCGGTGCTGATCGTGGACAACCACGCCCCGGCGAACAGGTGCCGCCGGCTGAGCGCGAGGTTCTCTCCGTAGAGTTCATTCGAGACGCGTTCGTACTCGCGCGTGACGAAGCCGCCCAGATGGAACAGCTTCAGCTCCTTCGCCGAGTCCTTGCTCGTGCCGAGCGTGCGCAGGTAGTCGAGGCGGCGACGGGCCGGCGTCTGCCGGAGGCCGAGCGAGTAGCCCAGAAATGCATAGTGGCTCTCGCCGATGAACGCCGGCACGACGCCGAGCACGAGCGCGAGCAGCAGCCACGGCGAGAAGTACAGGAGCGTCAGCGACAGCGACGCGAACACGATGAGCTGCTGCGCCACCGAACCGATCGCGTGTACCATCGCCACCCGATCGGTGGCTTGCTGGCGGGCCCGCTCGAGCGTGTCCTGAAACGCCGGACTTTCGTACGTCATCAGGTCGAGGCTGGCCCCGTGCGCCATGAGGCGCAGGCTGATGTGACGCGTGAAGCGATCGGCGAGCAGGCCGTCGAGGAATCCCGTGGCCCGGCCCAGCAGGCCGCCGAGCAGCGCCAGCGCGCCCTCCGCGGCGACCAGCCCCCAGAACTCGGGCGGCAGGCCACCGCCGGCGGACACCACCTGCACGGCGTCGAAGATCCGCTTCGAAACGGCGAGCATCGCGGCGGGAATAAGAGCGCCGGCGATCCGGCAGGCCCACGCGCCGGCCACCACGCCTCGACCGGACGTCCAGACGAGGCGCAGGAGCGCGGGCACGTGGCGCAGCGCGGCGGCGCGGTCGCCCCAGCCGTGCCAGAAACGCGCGGGTATTCGCGGCGCGCGATGCGCTCCCCCGGTCACTGTATCCACCCGGTGCGGCGGTCGTTCAGCCGGACGAACGTGTACGCGCCGAACCGGCCGAGGACGTCGACCTGCTGTGGTTCGTCCAGGATCTGCGCCACCGCGGCCCGGTCGGCGGGTGCGTCTCGCACCGACACACCGGCGGGCAGCCGTTCCCGGCGAAGGGGCGACGCGGCGTCGACGACGGTTTCCCGCGCAACGTAGCCGGTGGCGCCATCGGGCAGCACGACGCGCACCGCGTCTGCCGTCGCGCCGGCCACCAGGACGATCGTGTCGCGCGGCAGCAGCGCCGCGCGAGGCGAGGTCCGCGGGGTGCCGGTCCACACCTCGAGCGCCGGTCGTGCGGCACGCGCCAGTTCGCCGTGCGGCACCGGCGGCCGGCCGGGCGCCGGCACGCCCTCATCGGCAGCGACGAACGGCAGCGGGTCGAGAGCCCGCCCGGCGTAGATGCCGAAGTGCAGGTGCGGTGTGGTCGTGCGGGCGTTGCCCGTGTTGCCGACGTAACCCACGACCTGGCCGGCGACCACGCGGGTTGGCGCGTCGAAGGCGGCGCGCGCGAGATGTGCGTAGTAGAACGACCGGCGCGAACCGCCCTCCTGCAGCCACACGACGTTGCCGCCCAGGCGGTTGGTGCCCGGCCGCGCCACGCCCGGCCGCACGGCCACCACGGGCGTGCCCGCGGCGGCGAAGATGTCGATGCCTTCGTGGAGCCGCCGGCCGGCGTCGCGTTCCGCGCCGAAGCCACTCTGCACGGGGCGCGAGGCCAGCGACGGCACCGGGAATGGCAGCGAGGCCAGGGTGCGGGCGACCACGCGGTATCTGCCGCCCCGCAGCAGCTCGGGTTGCAGGCGCAGAACAAACGCCGCGTCCTCGTCCACGTCGTAGGTCAGCGTCGCCGCGTCGGGCGCCAGCGACGTGACACGCCGCGGCGCGCCGCCGGGCTCGATCCGGTAGATATCCACGAACAACCGCGCCGCCGCGTCGTTTTCAGGGGCAACATCGAGGCGCAACTGGCGGCCGCGCGCGAGCTCGAGGCGGTAGCCTACGGCCCGTGCGGCCTCGGGCGCGAAGTAGACGGACTCATTGAACGGCAGCGCGGGCTCGACCGGCGCCCGTAACGCCTGCTCTCCGGCCATCGTCCAGTCACGGCCGAGCGCGGTGTCGGCCAGTCCGGCCTCGGCGAGCCGCTCGCTGTATTCCTCATGCGGGGAGGCCGGCCGCGTGAGCTGCGACAGCGGCCCGGTGGCACATGCCGGCCCGAGGGCCATCACGGCACCGAGCACGGCCACCCGAGCCGTCGGCCCGGCCGCCGGCCACCACGAACGGGACGCAGAAGGCCGCGGCACGACTACTTGGGTCGAGGCTCCGCCGCGTCGGGTTCGCGCGGCGGCCACTCACCGCGGCGCAGCCGGCCCACGCCGGCCGCCACCGCCTGCGCCACCTGGCGCACCTCATCCTGCACCGCCGCATCCCGGTCGAGCGCCTCGTGACTCGTGGCGTACGGCTCGTAATACCCGATGTAGCGGTCGAGGGCCACGCGCGGCGCCGCCGGCACGAGGTGCATGTCGGTCAGCCAGTCTTCCAGTGACCGTCTGAGTCCTTCGGCGCCGGCCGCGTCGCCATGCACGACGACGCCGAACAGCCGGCCGGCCAGATGCCGCGGATAGGGCCATCCCTGCAGCTCGAGCGCCTTGGCCTCCGCCGGCTTCTTGCCATGGGTCGTGGTCGGGTCCGGGTTGCCGCCGTCGGCGCAGACGAGCCGGTCCATCATCAGCTTCAGGCCGGACGGCGCCTGATACCAGTAGACCGGCGTCACGATGAGCACGGCGTGCGCGCGCACCCAGCGCGGGTAGATCTCGTGCATCCAGTCGTTGACCTGTCCGAGGGCATGGTTGGGGTAACACGAGCAGGGCCAGTGACAGAGCGGCATGGCCGTGGAAACGCAGGCCTTGCACGGCAGGATCTGCCGGCCGTATTCCGCCGACAGCAGACTCAGGTCGAGCAGGTCGCAGCCGACGCCGGCGTGCTCGAGTTCCTGCCGCGCGATCTCGACCAGCCGGAACGTCTTGGACATCTCGCCGGGACACGTCTGGTCGTGCCGGGCCGCCGCCGACACGAGCAGCACCTGGGCGGGCGCGTCCGCCCGGTCGTGTTCGGCCGCCGCCTGCCGCAGGCGCTCGCGCGTGTCGAGCCACTCGACGGCCAGCTCCACCTCGGGATGCGCGAACTCAGCACCGGCGCGCCGCGTCCGCGGACTCTTGCGCGACGCCTCGTAGTTCGACCACGCCACCTCGACGATGCGACCGAGTTCCGCGCGCACCGCGTCGAACGCCGGATCGGCGAAGCGCTCACCCAGCCGGCGTTCGAACTCTTCGCGCGTCAGCGCGACACTGCCCTGCCCCGTGCGAACGTCCACCGCGCGACCTCCGTGCTGAGGTCCACGGCTGCAAATTGGCTGCCCGCGGCGCGCGCCGCCCAGTGGCACCGCGGGGTGGGACTCTGGGTAAACCGCTACTCATTGATGGCATCACGTGGCTCATGCGCGCACGGGGCAGCGTGACCATGCCGCCGCACGGCACTGGAGCGTGCTTTGCACTGTGCCGTGCAGGGCGGGCCATGACCGAACATCCACACGCCACTCTTACCGCCGACGCACAGCGAGCCACGCTGCCTCACGATCCGGCGGGGCCGAGCCGCGCCGGCACGGCGGCATCAGGCGACCGCGGCGTCTTCCTCGACTGGTACGCACGCAATCGCGCCCGGTCACGCCAGCTGTTCGACCTGCTGAGCCCGGAGGTCTACTACAGCCGGCCGATCGCGCTGCGTCATCCGATCGTCTTCTACGAAGGGCATCTGCCGGCGTTCAGCTTCAACACACTCGTGAAGCGCGGCCTCGGGGGCGAGAGCATCGACGCCGCGCTCGAGCAGCTGTTCGCGCGGGGCATCGACCCGCATGAGTCCGACCGCGGCGCGACACCGGCCGCGCGCTGGCCGTCGCGGCACACGGTGCAGCAGTTCGCGGACGAAGCCGATCGGCGCGTGCTCGACGCACTCGCGCACGCCCCCATCGTGCAGGACGGGCATCCGCTGCTGCAGCGCGCGGAGGCGGCGTACTGCATCCTCGAACACGAGGCGATGCATCAGGAAACGCTGCTGTACATGTGGCATCGGCTCCCCTTCGACGCCAAGCGCCGGCCGCCGGGCTATCGCCCGGCCACGCATGGCCCGTCTCCGGACGCCGCATGGATCGACGTCCCGGCCGGCGAGGTCACGCTCGGCGCCAGCATCGGCGAGGAACCGTTCACCTGGGACAACGAACGCCTGGCGACCACGGTGCATGTCCCGTCCTTCGCCATCGAGCGTCACAACGTGACGAACGCGGCGTTCCTGCCGTTCGTCGAGGCCGGCGGCTACGACGATCGCCGATGGTGGACGGAGGCGGACTGGGCGTGGCGCACGGCGTCGAGAATCGACCATCCGCCGTTCTGGGTACACGACGGCGGGCGGTGGTGGTGGCGCGGCATGTTCGACCTCGTGCCGCTGCCCCGCCCGTGGCCGGTCTATGTCAGCCAGGCCGAAGCGTCGGCCTTTGCCCGCTGGCGCGGCGCGCGGCTGCCGAGCGAAGCGGAGTTCCATCGGGCGGCCTACGGCACTCCCGGCGGCGACGAGCGCCGGTATCCCTGGGGCTCGACGCCGCCCACGGCCCGGCACGCCGTACTCGACTTCGCGTCGTGGGATCCGCAGCCGGCAGGACGACGGCCCGACGGCGACAGTGCGTGGGGCATCGCCGATCTCGTGGGCAACGGGTGGGAGTGGACGTCGTCGGTGTTCGCGCCGTTCGCCGGTTTCGAGCCGCTGCCGTCGTACCCGGAGTACTCGGCCGACTTCTTCGACGGTGAACACGTCGTGATGAAAGGGGCCTCGCCGGTCACCGCGGCCGCGCTCGTCCGGCCGTCGTTCCGCAACTGGTTCAGGCCGCGGTATCCCTACGTATACGCGGGATTCCGCTGCGTGCGCGAGCGTGGGGCACGATGACGGCCACGGCGCGGGCCGGCGCCCCCTTCCTGCCCGCGGAGACCGACCACGATCTGGCCGCCGACGTGCGCGAGGCGCTGACGCGGCATCCCCGGCAATTGCCGTCGCGCTACCTCTACGATGCGCTCGGCTCGGCGCTTTTCGATGCCATCTGCGAGTTGCCCTGGTATCCCATCACCCGCGCCGAGACCCGCCTGCTCACCGCACACGCCCGCGAGATCGTGTCAGGGAGGCCGGCGCCGGCGCGCATCGTGGAACTCGGCGCCGGCAACGGCGCCAAGATGGCCGCGCTGCTCGAGGCCGGCCGTCCCGTCTCTCGACCCGCCGTGCACCTCGTGGACGTCTCCCCTGCCGCGCTGGCCACCGCCGCGCGATCGATCGCCGCGGTATCGGCCGGGCCGATTCACTCGCATCAGACGACCTACGACGCCGGCCTTGCCGAAATCGGCGCCACCCGCGGCGACGGCCGGACGCTGGTGCTCTTTCTCGGCTCCAATCTCGGCAACTTCGACCCCGACGCGGCGAGGGCGTTCCTGCGGGACATGCGGTCGGCCCTGACCACCGGCGACCGCCTGCTGCTCGGCGTGGACCTCGTGAAGCCCGAACGCGACCTGCTGCTGGCCTACGACGACCCGCTCGGCGTGACCTCGGCGTTCAATCTCAACCTGCTCGTGCGCCTCAACCGCGACCTCGCGGCGAACTTCGACCTGCGGGGCTTCGTCCACCGCGCGTTCTGGAACGCGGCGGCGTCGCGGGTCGAGATGCATCTCGTCAGCACGGCGGAGCAGCACATCTCGATTACCGGCGCGAGCCTGGCGTTGACGCTGCGTCCGGGCGAGTCGATCTGGACGGAGAGTTCCTACAAGTACACCCGGGACGGCATCACCACGCTGCTGACCGGCTGCGGCTTCGGCGTCCGCGCGCAATGGATTGACGGGACGAGCCCGTTCGCGCTCACCCTGGCCGAATGCGGATAGCCCGGCCGCGGCGCGGGTCCGCCGGGAGGCGAGGGGTTTACAGCGCCCCGCTGCACGCAGCATCATCCGAAGCGTGTTCCTGCCGCGCGCCACGCTCCTGCTCGCGCTCGCGGCCGTCGCCGCGTGCGGACGTCCGCCGCAATCCACGGCGCCGCCGCCGCGCAACATCGTCCTCGTCACGATCGACACGCTGCGGGCCGATCGTCTCGGCCGCGGAATCGCGCCGGACCTCGACGCGATCGCCGCCGCCGGCGTGCACTTCACGATGGCGCGCACGGCCGTGCCGCTCACCTTGCCGGCCCACACGACGCTGCTCACCGGGCAGCTGCCGCCGGCACACGGTGTGCGCCTGAACGGCGAGACCCTCGGCGCCGAGGTGCCGACACTCGCCACCGCCCTCAAGGGCGCCGGCTACCGCACGGCTGCCTTCGTCGGCGCCTACGTGCTCGATCGCCGCTTCGGCCTCGCCCGCGGCTTCGACACCTACGACGACCGCGTGCCGCGTGCGGCCGAGGCGACCGACACGCTCGAGGCATCACGGCCGGGTGGCGACGTCGTCGATGCCGCGATTGGCTGGCTCGACGCGGCGCCGGCCGGTCCGTTCCTGTTGTGGGTACATCTCTACGATCCGCACGCCCCCTACACGCCGCCGGAGCCCTGGCGTTCGCGCTTCGTGGACCGTCCGTATGACGGCGAAATCGCTTACGCCGGCGCGCAGGTGGGCCGCCTCCTCGCCCGGATCGATGCGAAAGGCCTTGCGGACTCGACCATCGTGGTCGTGGCCGGCGATCACGGGGAGGGCCTCGGCGATCACGGCGAGTCCACACACGGCATGCTCGCCTACGACTCGACGCTGCGCGTGCCGCTCATCGTGCGCGCGCCCTCGCTCGCGCCCGCCACGGTGGCCGTGCCGGTGTCACTCGCGGACGTCGCCGTGTCGGTGCTGCAGTTGAGCGGCGCTCCGGCGGTGCTGCCGGACGCGTCCACGCGCACGCTGCGCGATCCCGATCCGCGCGGCGAGGTGTACGCGGAAACGACGTATCCGGCGGTGGCCGGCTGGCATCCGCTGCACGTGCTCGCCGGCGCCACCCGCAAGCTGATTCGCAGCGCCACCCTCGAGTATTACGACCTCGGCACCGACGCCGCGGAAGCCGCGAATCTCGCCGGCCGCGACACCGCCGACGCCCGCGCCGCCGTGGCCCGCCTCACGCCCCTCATGGTCGCGAAGCGCCAGGCGGCGGCCCCCGATGCGGCGGCGCTCGCGAAGCTCCGCGCGCTCGGCTACGCGTCGGGGCCCTCGTCCACGGCGCCGCGCGCCAATGCGCCGCATCCTTCGGCCGGAGCCGCCGACTGGACACGCTTCGAGCGGGCCGCCGAATCCCCGGCCACCGAAGTGGCGACGCTCGCCGCGCTGGCAGGGGCGCATCCTGACGGCTACGTCTTCGTCACCGCTTACGCGCGCGCGCTCTCGGCTCGCGGTGAGGCCCGCGAGGCCATGCGGGTGCTGGCGGCCGCGGTCACGCGCTTCCCCGCCGAAGCCTCCCTCTTCCACGACCTCGCGGTGGCGGCCCGGGCGGCCGGTGAGGCGGCGGAGGCCGTGCGGGCCGAAGATGCGGCGCTCGCCCTCGATCCGCGCCTTGCTGCCGCGCACAACGGCCGTGGTCTGCTGCACGCCGATGCCGGTGAAGACGCCGCCGCGGCGGCCGCATTTGCCCGCGCGGTGGAGGTGGACGCCTCCAATGCCAGCTACTGGTCGAATCTCGGCAATGCGCGGCAGGCGACGAACGACCTGACTGGCGCAGCCGAGGCGTACGACCGCGCCCTCGCCCTCGACCCGGCGCATGTCGATGCCGCCAACGGCCGCGGCGTGATGTTCGTGCAGGCGGGACGCCCCGGAGACGCCGTCGATCTCTTCACGCGCGCGCTGGCCGCCGCGCCCGACTTCCATGAGGCGCGCCTGAACCTCGGCATCGCCTGCCAGCAGGCCGGCCGCCCCGCCGACGCGGCCACCGCGTGGCGGGAGTTGCTGCGCCGGGCGCCGAAGAGCGCGGTACGCGAACGCCAGGCCGCGACTGAGCTGCTTCGCTCCCTTCGCTGAGAAGCAGCACATCGGGGCTGGGGGCTGGGGGCTGGGGAGCAAACATGTGCCCTGGCCGCGGCCGTACAAGAAAACGGGGCGCGTCCCGAAGGACGCGCCCCGCTGTGTGACGCTGGAAACCCGAGCCCCGGGGCCCTGGCCCCGAGCCCCGGTTCTTAGAACGAGAAGCGGAAGCCGACCTGTGCCAGGCGCTGCTCGCTCTGCTGGAAGTCGCCGGCAAACGCGTTCGGCTGCATGAACGACGTGCTCGTCTGGTTCTGCACGAGCGCGAAGCCCGGGTTCTCGGCGTTGAACAGGTTGAACGCCTCGGCGATAGCCGTGACGCGCGCGCTGCCCTTGATCCGGATGTCGTACGACAGACGCAGGTTGGCCTGCGTGCGCCACGCCCCGCGGCTGCAGTTGTAGGTCTTGCACTCGCCGATGTCCTTCGGCGCTTCGCCGACGCCCGTGTACTGGTAGGCGCGGGTCGTGATGTCGTTGTTCTCGCGGTTCAGGTTGGTATCGACACCCGTGATGGTCGCAAGCGGCAGACGCGAGCGGTAGAAGAACGTCGGCGCCACGGTGAAGCCCTTGAACAGGTACACCGCGGCGATCGAGCCCTGATGGCGCGCATCGGTGCGCGACGTGGGGCCGTTGACGCGGTCGTCGTCATAGAGGAGACGGGCGTCCTGCAGGTTGTTGGCGTTCAGTTCGTCGGCCGCCGAGCCGATCTGGCTGTTCGCCTTGGCCAGTGTGTAAGTGGCCGTCAGGTCGAGGTTGTTGGTCATGCGGCGCTTGAAGCCGGTGATGAGCGCCGTGTAGTCGCTCTCGGCTTCGCTGATCGCCGGACGCGTGCCCACGGCCGCCGGCTGCACGCCGAGGAACGCGAGCTGACGCGCGCCGGCATTGCCCGCGCCGACCGTGCCGACGTTGATGCGCGGACGCGAGTTCAGGTTGCGGCCATCGGCGCGCACGCCGTCCACCGTGAGGACCATCGACTCGGAGAGCTGGAACGAGTAGCCGAGCGACGTCTGGCGCGTGTACGGCATCTGGAGACGCGGGTCGGTGAACTGGCCGAACACCGGCGTGCCGCCGCTCGACTGGTTCTGGCTCAGGATGTTGGCGAGCGGCTGGCCGACGCGGTAGAACGAGCCGTCCGGATTGCGGATGCCCGACTGGTTGTCGATCGAGACCACGGCGCCGAAGCCCTTGCCGGTGGCGTCACTCGCCGCGAAGAGCGCGTTCGAGTTGGTGTACGCCATGTCCATGTAGATGCCCCAGCCGCCGCGCAGCACGTCCTTGCCGCCGCGCAGGGTGTAGGCGAAGCCGAGACGCGGCTGCCAGTTGTTGGTGTCGTTCTTCGGATCCTTGCCGAAGTTCTCGAGCCCCTTGATGCCGGTCAGCAGGCCGGCCTTGCCGGCGGCCTGCATCAGGACGAAGTTGGGGTTCTTCGACTGGTCGAACTGGTAGCCGGTGATGAGGTCGTAGCGCAGGCCGATGTTGAGCGTGAGGTTGTCGCTCACCGCCCAGTCGTCCTGGATGTAGCCGGCGTACTGCTTCAGCGGGATGTTGGCCGAGGCGTCGCCGTCGTTCAGCGTGATGACCGAGATCGGGCCGCCCACCACGTCGGTCAGGTGCGTGTGCTGCACGACGCCCTTGCCCGAGTTGAAGGTGATGAAGAGGCGCGGCTCGTTGATGAAGTTCACGCCGGCCTTGAAGTCGTGGCCGACGCCGCCCATGCCGGTGACGTGCCACGAGAAGTCGTTGCGGAACTGCCACTTCTTCTGCTCGGTGGTCTGCGGCGTGTTCGGGCTCTGGCCGATGGCGACGCCGTTCGGGAAGCTCTCGTACGGATCCTGGCTGTTGGCCGAGATGTTGTTCGCGAAGTCGGCGTACTGGAAGATGAACTCGTTCAGCATGCTGCCGTTCACGACCCAGTTGTGATTGGCGTTGATCGAGTTGAACTCGTTCGTGCTCTCACCCCAGCCGTTGACCGGCTTGAGCGAGGTGGCGCCGTAGGGCTGCGAGTTCTGGTTGCGGCCGTAGCGCACCGACAGATACTGGTTCTGGGTGGCGTTGGCGGTGACCTTCACGTTCACCAGCGTCTCGCGGTAGGGCGTGTCGAACGTGCCGTCTTCGCTCGGGAACAGCCCGCGCGTGTTGACGACCTGCTTGGTGTCCTGCTGCGTGCGCTCGGCGGCGCCGAAGTAGTGCACCTTGTCCTTGATGATCGGACCGCCGAAGCTGCCGCCGAACTGGTTGCGGCGGTAGTCCTGCTTGTCGGCGCCGGCGTTCTTCTCGGTGGTCGTGATCGAGTTCAGCGACTTGTCGCGGAAGAGCTCGAAGAAGCTGCCGCGGTAGCTGTTGGTGCCGCTCTTCGTGACGATGTTCATGACGCCGCCGTTGCTGCGGCCGTTTTCGGCCTTGGCGCGCGAGGTGACGAAGTTGAACTCCTGGATCGCCTCGAGCGGGAAGAGCTGCAGCAGGCCGCCGACGGTGTCGTCGTTGTTGTCACCACCGTCGATCTGGTAGTTGACGTTGCGGCCGTTGCCGCCGTTGATCTGCGGCGAGTACTGCGTGCTCTTGGTGGGGTCGGAGTGGTTGCCGAGGCCCACGCCCGGCAGCGTCGCCGCGAGGTTCGCGAACTGGCGGCCGTTGAGCGGAATGCTCTCGATGCGCTGGATGTCGACCACACCGCCCACCGACGACACGGTGGCTTCGATGAGCGGCGTCTGGCCGGTGACGATGACCGTCTCGGCGAGCGCCGCGACCTTGAGCGAGAAGTCGATCGTGATGGTCTGGCCGACGTTGACCACGACGCCCTTGCGATCGAGCGACGCGAAGCCGGCCAGCTCGACCGCGAGATCGAACGTGCCCACCGGCAGCGCGCGCAGGCGGTAGACGCCTTCGGCGTCGCTCACATCGGTGCGCACGAAGCCCGTGCTCGGGCTGGTCACCGTGATGGTCGCGCCGGGAATGGCCGCGCCCTGGTCGTCGAGCACGCGCCCGATGATGGTGCCGGTGGTCTGCTGTGCATCTGCGGCGGTCGCCCAGATGAGGCTGGCCACGAGCGCCAGGATGAACCTTTTCATATGCTGTCTCTCCCCCTGACGGGCACGCACCTGCGGCCCGAAGGACAATACGTAACGTCCGTTCTAGAGCAATCGCCGGACCAACCGGGGCCCGTTCGTCCCAGCGGCCCCCTGGCTTCAGAGATCGCAGGATTTCGCGGGATCCCGCCAGCGTCGCGACGGCGCGTGCGGAGACACATCCAAATACCCGGTGACATTCGGGTACAACTCACCGGAAAATTGGGGCGGGCCCGGAGATTTTCAGGTTCAAATTGGATCCTTGGCCGTTCGTCCCGGTCAGCGCAGGGCGCCCAGGAGGCGTTCGACTTCGGGACGTTGAGGCGCACCGGCCGGCAGGCGGCTGAGGAGGGTCGTGGCCTCGCGCGCCGCGGACACCCGGTCCCCGGTACGGGCGAACGCGATGGCCAGGCCGAACCGGGCCTGATGCAGATCAGGATCGAGCGCCAGCGCCCGCTCGAAGAACGGCACGGCGGCGGCGGGCGTGCCGCCATCCGACCGCAGCAGCCCCTGATTGGCGAGCACGACGGGATTGCCCGGTTCGACCGCGGCGGCCTGGTCGAGCACCCGCAGCGCCTCCGGCAGGCGCCGCTCGGTCGTGAGGCAGGCGGCCAGACCCAGATGGGCGTCGGCTGTCGGCATGGCAGCGGCGATTGCCGCGCGAAAGTGTGGCGCGGCCCCGCGGCAGTCGCCGCGCGCCACGCGCGCGTAGCCGAGGCGCAGCGCCGCCTGCGGGTTCCCGGGATCGTCGGCGAGGATGCGCTCGAGCGCCGCCTCGAGCGCGGCGCCCGTGAGTTCGCCCGAGGTCACCTCGGCCAGGCGCGCCGCCAGCACCCGGCGGTCTTTCGGGTCGGCGAGCGGCTGCCCGGCCGTCGGCCCGGCGCCTCCGAGGTAACCGAGCGCCTGCAGCCGGCGACGGGCCTCGGGTGTCGTGGCGCCGGCCGGCGCGGGCGCGCGCCCCGCGGTGAACGTGGCCACCGCGGCTTTGAGCCGCGCGGCGTCGGCCGGACGCGCGGCCGCGAGGTTGGTCGTCTCGCCGGCATCCGCCGCGAGGTCGTAGAACTCGGGCGTCGGCGCGAGGATGTACTTCGACGTGCCGGCCCGCACCGATCGCAGCGGGCTCCAGCCGAAGTCCTCGAACGGCGCCGAGGTCTCGGCATAGAGCTGACGCGGCGGGTCGTCCTGCGGCAGCACGCCACGGTCCTGCCGCAGGACCTCACCATCGAGCGGCGCCGGTGCCGCCACCCCGGTGGCCGCCAGCACGGTCGGAGCGATGTCCACGAGCGACACGGGATCCGGCAGCAGGCCGCGGGCCGCCCTTGGTCCCGCGAGGATGAGCGGCACCTGCAGCGTCGTGTCGTAGACGAACAGGCTGTGACCGATCTCGCCGTGTTCGCCGAAGGCCTCGCCGTGATCGGCCGTGACGACGATCAGGGTCTCCGCGCGGGCGGCGCCGAGTCCGTCGAGCAGACGGCCGACCTGGCGATCCGCCTCGGCGATTTCGTCGTCGTAGCGATCGCTCAGCGGACGCCCGGAGGCAGCATCCCCGTACGGCGCGTGCGGCTCGAAGAGATGCACCCACAGGAACGTGCGGGCGTCTCCCGTGCTTCGGCGCCACGCCAGCGCCTCGTCCACCGTGAGCTGGCCGGCGCGTTCGTCGGCGGGCCGGCCGTCGGGACCACGCGCCCAGCGATCGCCGTACGCGTCGAAGCCGGCGGCGAGGCCGAACCGGCGGTCGAGCGGAAACGCGCTGACGAAGGCGCCGGTCGCAAAACCTGCCGCCTTGAAGGTGGTGGCGAGGGTGGGCACGCCCTCCCCCATCGCCACGCCGTTGTGACGGGCGCCGTGCGCCGGCGGATACCGTCCGCTCAGTATCGACGCGTGTGAGGGCAGCGTCACGGGGGCCGTGGCATAGGCGCGCGTGGCGGTCAGTCCGGCCGCGGCCAGCGCGTCGAGGTGGGGCGTGCGCGCCTTGGTGTAGCCGTAGGCCCCCACCCGATCGGCGCGCAAGGTGTCGATCGTGATGAGCAGCACGTGGCGCGGCACGGCCGCGGTCGCCCCCGTCGCCGGTGCGCCCGGCGTCTCGCCCGCGCGTCCGCAGCCGGTGGCGACGAGCGCCGCGCACGCCCAGCAGCTCAGGAGTCGAACGATCCGCACCGCGTCATTATCGCCCGCACTTCCCGTCCCGGCCCTCGGCTATCCTTGGGGCGCGATGTGCCGGCGGCCGCCTGCGAGAGGCGGACCGGATCCGGCCACGGAAGCGAGCGATCATGCGATACGGCACGTGGAGCGGACTGGCGATGGCGGCGGTGATGGCGGTGGCAGGCGCCGCGAACGCGCAGGGTGTGGCGCCCGGCGCGGCGACGACGCGCACGCCGAACGTCGAGTTCGAGATGATGACGTGGCCCGAGGTGAAGCAGGCGCTCGCCGCCGGCAGGACCACGGCGCTCGTCTACAACGGCGGCACCGAACAGCGCGGCCCGCAGAACGTCAACGGCGGCCACACGCTGCTCGGCCGTGAACAGGTGCGCGACATCGCCCTCAAGCTCGGCAACGCCATCGCGGCGCCGGTGCTGCCCTTCTCGCCGAACCGCGCCAGTGCGGACCTGCCCGGCACCATCGGTCTCACGAACGAGATCTTCGAAGCCATCAACGAGCAGGTCGCCGAAGAGCTCATCAAAACCGGCTTCAGGAACGTCGTGCTGATGGGCGATCACGGTGGCGGACAGGCGCAGTTGAAGTCGGTGGCCGCGAAGCTCGACGCCAAGTACGCCGGCAAGGGCATCCGCGTCGTCTACTGCGACGAGGTCTACGGCAAGGCCAACGACGACTTCAACACGTGGCTCACGAAGGAAGGCTACCCGGCCAGCGCGCACGCCGGCATCCCCGACACCTCCGAGATGCTCTACCTCGGCGGCGACAAGGGCTGGGTGCGCAAGGAACTGGTGAAGGACGCGCTTGGCGATCCCGTGCCGCCGCCCGGGCAGCGTCCGGCCGCCGGCGCGCCGCGCGTCAACAACGGCATCACCGGCGATGGCCGCCGCTCGTCGGCGGAACTCGGCAAGCGGCTCTTCGAGATGAAGAGCGACTATGCCGTACGCCAGATCAAGCAGCTCCTGAGCACACCGGCCACGGCCGCGCAGTAGCCGGCCCGCACAACACGAGGTCCGCCATGGCTGTCTCCCGTCGCACGATGCTCACGGCGCTGCCGGCCATGGCCGGCTTCTCTGCCCTTCCCCCCGCGGAAGCGCCCGCGCAGGCGGCGCCCGATCCGCTCGGTGTCCGCACGGACTTTCCGGTGGCCTCGGCGGTGCTGTCGCTGAATGCGGCCTACATCGCACCGACGCCACTGCCGGTCATCGAGGTGGGCCGTGCCTTCGCCGACGCCAAGGGCTACGCGCCGATCGTGCTCGTCGACATGCTGAAGAAGACCGACGAGGTGCGCGCGCAGTACGCCCGCCTCATCGGCGCCACGCCCGACGAGGTCGCGTTCCTCTCGACCACGAGCGAGGGCGAGAACGTGGTGGCGCGTTCGCTCGGTCTCACGCGCGGCGACAACGTGGTCATCGACGAGCTGCATTACGAAACCGAGTTCGTGCTCTATTCCGAGATGGCGAAGACCACCGGCGTGGAGCTGCGCATCGCGAAGGCGGTGGGTGGCGCCGTCACGGTGAAGGAGCTCGAGCCGCTCGTCAACCGGCGCACGAAGCTCGTCTCGGTGGCGTGGGTGTCGCACCAGAATGGCTTCCGACACGACATGCGCGCCATTGCCGACCTGGCGCACGCCCACGGCGCCTTCTGCTACGCCGACGCCATCCAGGCCGTCGGCATGTTCCCGGTGGATGTCGTGACCGCCGGCGTGGATGCGATGTGCATCGGCACCTACAAGTGGGTGCTCGGCAGCTACGGCGTGGCCCCCTTCTACGTGAAGCGCAGCATGCTGCCGCGCCTCGCCGTCGATCGCTACGGCTGGCGGCACGTGGAGAAGACGCTCGGGCCGACGGACTTCCGCATCTACGAGACGGCGAAGAAGTTCGACTATGCGACCCCGGCGTTCGGACCGATCTACCAGCTCGGCGCCGGGCTCGACTACATCACGCGCGTCGGCGTCGATCGCATCGAGACACACACCGTCGGGCTCGCTCATCGGCTGCAGCGGGGCCTGCGCACGCTCGGCTTCGCCGTGCTCACGCCCGAGGGCAACCGCTCGTCGATCGTCGCCTTCCGGGTGACGAAGGCGGCCGACGCCGTCGCGAAGCACCTTGCCGATACGAAGACATCGGTCAGCGTGCGCGAAAACGGCACCCAGGTCCGCGTATCGCCGGCGCTCTTCAACACCGACGCCGACATTGACCGTTTCCTGACGGTGGCGGAAGGACTGCGGTGATGGTCACCCGCGTCGTCCCGATTCTGCGGGTGACGGATGCGGCCGCGGCCGAAGCGTTCTACACCGGGCCGCTCGGCTTCACGCCGGATTTCCGGTATGCCGTAGGCCCGGGGGGACCGGTCTATGTCGGGGTGTCGCTCGACGGCCAGCAGGTGCACCTGTCCACGTTCAGCGGCGACAGCGCGATCGGCGCCGCCGTCTACTTCTACGTCGAGGACGTGGACGCGCTCTTCCGCCGCTTCCGGGCCGCGGGGCTGACGACGCCCGGCCGGCCGGACTCGCCGGTCGAGGACGGGCCCGTCGACCAGACCTGGGGGATGCGCGAGTTCTACGTGCGCGATCCGGATGGCAACGTGCTGCGCTTCGGCAGTCCGCTGCCGACGCGCCACCGCGCGTGAGCGCCGCCGCCGCTCACAGATAGCGCCACCACCACTCGGGCCGCGACGACTTCAGCCGATCCATCACCCGGCACGGCGCATACAGCAGCGCCACCACGACGACCCACGCGACGTACACGCCGGGCAGCGGCAGGCCGAACCACGGCGGCACCTGTTCGGGATGGGTCACCACCTGAATCCGCCGCCACGCGCCGCTCTGGGCGAAGGCGAGGAGCACCGCCACGGCGTGGGCGACGACGATGTGGGCGACATAGAAGAAGAGCGGCACGCGGCCGTAGATCGCAAGCACCCGGGCCACGGCGCCGCGCCCACGTTCCGCCCACGCGAGCGCGAGGCACGCGGGCCCGAGCGTCATCAGCAG
>CADEFD010000015.1:0-20499 GCA_902826515.1 uncultured Acidobacteriota bacterium | reverse complement strand
GCCATCACGATCATCGACCAGCCGAGCACCCAGAGCACGAGCGCGAAGGCCGGCAGCAGCTCGACGCCGAACTGCCAGCCGACGGGTGTGACGACGAGTTCGAGCACGAGCAGCCAGAGGCCCCGCGTCACCAGGAAACGGCGCAACGCCGGCGGCGTCATCCGCCGGGCGGCCAGGCCGATGCCCACGCCGGCCAGCAGCAGGAACGTCGGCGCGCAGACGTGCGTGATCCAGCGTGTCAGGAACACCGGCAGCGTCGTCTGCGCCAGGTCCTCCGGCGCGAAGCGCAGCGCCGTCGTGTAGTCGCGCGTGTGGTCGAGCGCCATCAGCACGATGGCGCCGCCCCGCACGAGATCGACGGCCCCGACACGGCTCCGCGCCGTCGTCACCCCGGCTTACCGCGACGTGCCGGCCGGCTCGAACTTCTGGATGCGCTGGCCGTAGGTGTCGGCTGCGTAGACCGCGCCCTTCGAGTCGACGACGATGCCGTGCACCCAGTCGAACTGGCCGGGGCCGGTGCCCTGCGAGCCCCACGTGGCCAGCAGCTTGCCGTCGGCGAGCGAGAACTTGTGCACGCGCTCGAGCAGGTGGTCGGCGATGAAGCCGACGCCCTCGGTGCCCTTGCGCGAGATGTGGACGTCCCACGGATTCCACTCGTTCCTGATCTCGCGCTTGTAGTTCAGGTCCTTGTCGAACACCTGCAGGCGTTTGTTCTCGCGGTCGATGATGTAGAGGTTCTCCTGCGCGTCCACCGCCAGTTTGTGCGGCAGCACCCATTCGCCGGGGCCGGTGCCCTTGTCGGCCGGGCCGCCGGCGCCCTTGCCGACCTGCTTGATGAACTTGCCGTTCTTGTCGTAGAGGATGACGCGGTTGTTGCCGTAGCCGTCCGTCACGACGATGTTGCCGCTCTTCAGCACGGCGATGCCCGAGGGCAGGTCCAGATGGGTGGCGTCGGTGCCCTTCTCCATCGTGGTGCCGATCTGCATCAGGAACCTGTCCATCTTCGGCGTGACCTTGACGATGCGGTGCGCATCACGCTCGATGATGTAGATGTTCCCTTCCCAGTCAACGGCGCCGGAGTGTTCCCAGTCCTTGTTGATGGTCTTGCCGTTGTATTCGAGATCGCCACCGGCCAGCAGCAGCTTGCCGGCGGTGTCGAAGATCATCACGGGCTTCGGGCCGCGGTTGAAGACGTAGATGCGGTCCTGCTGGTCGATGGCCAGGCCCGAGATGCCGGGCTGGTTCGTGGGTAGTCCGCCCCCGCCGCCCATCTGGCCGCGGGCGCGGCGCGCGGCCGCCTGCGCTTCACGTTCGGCCGGCGGTGGCGGCGCCTGCTGCAGGCCGAACCACATCCCCGCCGGCAACGTGGGCCAGTTCGGCACCAGCCGATACTGTTCCCCCTGCGCCGTCGCGCCCGCACTCATTGCCAGCAGCAGCGCCAGCGCCGCGGCTCCACCCATCACACGTCGCATCATGTCGATTGCCTCGAAAAGCAGCCCACGGACTGCGGTCTAGCGCCCGCCGCCGGGCACGGGCTTGCGCCACCAGGGATTGCCGTAGTTCACGAACGGTCCGCCGTCGACCGACACGGTCGTGGCCACGCGATAGGCGAGCGGCGCGTTGAGCCGCATCGTGTGTTTGATGCGCACGGTATGCCCGCCGGCGGTGAACGGCGCGCTCTCGAAGAGCACGTTGTAGAAGCCGCCGAGGTCGGCGCCGATGTGCGCGATCTGGTCGTAGCTGAAGCCGCGGCTGTCGACGACGTGTCGCGCGATCGCCTTGTAGTCCTTGTGGTAGCTGATCGTCTCGCGGACGGTGAATTTCCCGCCGGGGCCTTCAGCCTCGGTGAGCGCCTCGTAGAACTTGCCGCCGAGCGTCTTGTAGGTCGTGGTGCCGGTGATGCGGCCGGCCTCGCCGAGCGGCCCGTCCGGCACGTCCCACTCGAACGTCCACGGCGCGCCGAGGAAGTAGGTGTCGAAGTCGAGCAGCGGCTGCTCGTCGTCGTGGCGGGTGGGCCGGCCGCGATCGGGGGACTGGCCCTTGATCTCCTGGCCGGCGGGCGCTGGAGCAGGCGTCTGCGCGGCCGAGGCCGCCGCCGACAGGAGCAGGCACACGCCCGCGGACATCACGCGCTGGAACATAGGGTGCCTTTGTATACCCCGGCGCGCGCCGCGTCAACGCGCGACCGACATCCGCAGACGTTCCGGCCCGCCCGACTGCGGTACACTCCCGCGCCATGCCGACTCGTGCGCCCGCCCACCAGGCCGCTGGCCCCCTCCAGATCCGCGGCGCCCTGGCCACGCGCTACGCCGACGTGTTCACGCCGGCCGCGCTGACCGCGCTCGAGCTGCTGGCGCCGTTCGACCGCGACCGCCAGGCGCTCATGCAGGCACGGCTCGCGCGGCGGGCCGCCCGCGCCGCCGGACGCGCCCACATCGGCTTCCTGGCGGACGACGCCGTCATCGGGCGTACGGCCATCCGCGTGGCCGACGCCCGTGCCGGCGCCTTCGACGGCAGCGACATCCCGGCCGCCCTCGACCGCCAGTGGATTCAGGGCACCGGCCCGGCGGCGCGGCCCGGCGCCGCGCTCGACACCAGCCTGAGAAACGTCGCCTACGCCCTGCTCTCGGGCGCCGATGGCTGGATGTTCGACGGCGAAGACGCCCTGGGCCAGCGCTCGACGATGTCGCTCGACAACCAGCGTAACCTGCGCCTCGCGCTCGGCCGCGAGCAGGTCTTCCTCGATGTCGCCGCGCAGGTGGCTGGCGAGATGAACACATGGGCGCAGGGCTTCTTCGGCCGGCCGATCGTGGCGGACTGGAGGGCCCAGCTCGACATGACCGTGCCGATCTTCCGCGCCCGCGGCCTGCACCTCGACGACCGCCACGTGCGCTGGGCGGACGGCACCGGCTTCTCGGCGTCGATCGTGGACCTCGTGCTGTACGTGGTGAACGTCCACGCGCTGCTGGCGGCGCTCGGGCGCCCGGTGGTGCTCTACCTGCCGAAGATCCAGACCGCGGAGGAAGCGGCACTCTGGCACGACCTGCTCGGCGCACTCGAGGCGCACCTGGCCCTGCCGCACGGCGCCATCAAGGCCTACGTCCTCGTCGAGCAGCTCGAAGCCTGCTACCAGCTGATGGAGATCCGCGCCGCCCTCGGCGCGCACTTCGTGGGCTTCAACACCGGCCGCTGGGACTACATCAACAGCGTGTCGGATGCGGTGGCGTGGGACGGCGAGTTCCGCAACCCGAACATCGACGCCATCACCATGACCTACGGCTACATGCGCGCCTACGAAGACCGCGTGCGCCGCGCCGTCAACACGCCCGACCGCCACGGCCGCACGGCGCTCTGGCAGGGCGGCATGGAGCCCAACATCCCCGTGGGGTCAGCGGCGGGCGTCGAAGCCGGCATGGCGCGGGCCGTGGCTGGCGCGGAACGCGAACGTACCGCCGGCGCCAGCGGCAAGTGGGTGGCGCACTGGAAGATGGTGCACATCGTGCGGCCGGTGTGGGAACGTGTCGGCGAGGCCAACCAGCGCGGACGCACCTTCCCGCCGCTCAGCTACACGGACGACGACGCCGCGGCCCTGCGCGCGCTCGAGGCCGCGCCACGCACGGTGCGCGGCGCCCGCGACCTGCTGAGCGTGGCCATCCAGTACGGCAACGCCTTCGGCCAGGGGCTGCAGGCGGCTGCGCTCAAGCCGGCGGACTTCTTCGGCAACGACGACGTGCTCTACCTGATGGAGGACATGGCCACGGGTGAAATCCGCGTCAGCATCCTGTGGGAGTGGCTGCACAAGCAGGCGCCGTTCACCGAGGCCGATGCCGCCACCGGCGTCGCCGCCGGTGACACGCTGACGCCGGCGCTCTTCGCCCGGCTGCTCGATGAGGAATACGCGAAGCTCCTCGCCGCCGGCAGCCGCGACGTGCACGACGAGTCGAAGACCACCACCCTGCCGATCGCGCGGGATCTCGTGGCCACACTCGTCGAGAGCGCTGACAAGGCGCCGTGGTACATCGACCTGCTGAACCTCACGCTCGACAACACCGACCGTGAGGAATGCCGGCGGCGGGTGGCCGCCTACATGGCCGCGTTCACGGCCTCTGGTACGCGCGTGACCGCCAACCCGGAGTTCGACCGGGCCTAGCCGCGACCCGCGCGAAGCGTGACGTCAGGCGGGCCGGCGCGGGCCGCGCCTCAGCACGACACGCACTTGTGGTTGTTCGTCGCGCCGAGCTTTTCGAGCAGCGCAATCGTCGCCGGATACGGCTGCGTGCGCTGCACGGGGCCGTTGGCCATGTCGGCGGTGGTCTGCCCTTCGCGGTTCACCGTGGTGACGACGGCGCCCTTCGAGACGAGGTACTCGATAGAGGCGTTGTCGCCGCGCGAGGCCGCCAGGTGCACGGCGGTGTTGCCTTCGTGATCCACAGCGTTCACGTCGGCGCCAACTTCCTCGACCAGATACCTGATGGCGTGGAGGAACCCCGTCTCCGCGTAGCGGTGCGAGTTGGCGGCGAAGCCTTCGCCATAACCTACGCCCGCCGCGGCGAGCAGCGGTGGCACGGCGGGTCCGCCCACCGGCACCGGCGGAATGCCCGAGACGTCGGTGGTCTGGCGGATGCCGTCGCCCGTGAACGGCCGCCCGGCCGGCTTCACCGTGGGGATGTGCGGATCGGCGCCGTACTTGACGAGCAGCCGCATCGCCTCGACGTCGCTCGCGTAGGCAGCACGCCAGAACGGCGTGGCGCCGATTTCGTCCACGCCCGCGAAGTCGGAGTTGAACGCCTGGTACCAGACCTTGCGGCGGATGCGCGCGTCCGGGTCGGCGCCCTTGTCGAGCAGCGCCTGCATCACCTGCAGATACGACGTGGTCTGCTGTTGATAGCCCTTGGGATTCGGATACTGGGACTTGGGCGCCCAGCGATGGTTGAGCGTGGCGTAGAGCGGTGCCGCGCCGTTGGCCGCCGACCGCGACACGTCGGCGCCCTTCGCGAGAAACGTCATCGCCAGATCGAAATGGCCGTTGATGACCGCCATGAGCAGCGGCGTCGTGCCGTCACCAGGATTCGCCTGATTGATGTCGGCCCCGCCGGCGAGCAGCGCCGTGGCCGAGGCCGTGTAGCCTTCGCGCGTCGCGAAGAGCAGCGCCGTCAGGCCGCCCTGCGTGCCGATGAGCTCGTTGTAGCGGAACTGGCGCGTCAGGCCGGGGATCTGCTTGGCGCCAGCGGCCGCACCAGGACGCGCGGGCGGGTCGCCGGCGGTCAGCGTGGCAAGGTCCACCACCTTCGTCGCCAGGCGGTGGTCGGCGCCCTTGCCGAGCAGGAACGCCACGACATCGGCGCGATCGAAGGCCGCCGCGAACATCAGCGCCGACTGCCCCTTGGCCTGTTCGAGCGCGTTCACGTCGGCGCCCGCGGTGACGAGCCGCTGCACGGCGGGCAGCGTGCCCGATTCGGCGGCGAGCATCAGCGCGGTCGTGCCAGAGCTCGATGTCGCCGTCACGTTCGCGCCGGCCGTGACGAGGGCGTCCACGATGGGCGCGCTGCCGGCCCGGGCCGCGAGATGGAGCGGCGTGTAGCCGCCCAGGCGCGTCGTGGCGCCGTGATTGGCGCCGGCATAGAGCAACATCGTCGCGATGTCGGCCTGGCCCTTCATCGCCGCCCAGTGCAGCGCGGTCATGCCGTCGCCCTGCGCCGCGTTCACATCGGCGCCGGCGCGCAGCATGGCCCGCACTTCGGCCGCATCGCCACGCATCACCGCGTTCGCCACGGGCGCATCCGGCGCCGCCCCGAGCAGCACCGACAACCCCACCGCGAGGCTCGCGCCCACGAAGTGTCCCACCTGTCGTCGCATCGGCATCGCGGTGTCCTACTTCGCCGTCGTGGCGGCGGCCTGATTGAGGTCCATGGGCGCCGTGCTGTCGCCGAAGGACGGCAGCTCCAGGCCCAGCATCTGGCCCACCGAGAGCATCGCGTTGGCCATCGGCGTGCCGTCGGCCGCCTTGATGTGGAGCTGCCCCTTGAGCTGCCCGCCGGCGTGGCCGGCCAGGAAGAGCGGGCAGCGCTTGTGGTTGTGCACGTTCGAGTCGCCCATGGGCGAGCCGTACATCACGAGCGTCTGGTCGAGCAGCGTGCCGTCGCCTTCGGGCGTCTGCTTCAGCTTGTCGAGGAAGTACGGGATGAGGCTCACGTGATAGGCGTTGATCTTCGCGAACTCCGTCACGCGGTCTTCGCGGCCCTGGTGGTGCGACGCCGGGTGGAAGCCGGTCGAGACGCCGCTCTCGGGATACACACGGCCCGAGGCGTCGCGGCCCATCTTGAACGAGAACACCCGCGTGATGTCACTGGCGAAGGCCACGGCCTGCAGGTCGAACATCAGCTTCACGTGTTCCGAGAACGAATCGGGCACGCCGATTGGCGCACCGGGCAGCGCCCGCTGTTCGCCGCTGCTGTTGAGCGTCTCGACCTTGCGGATGCGGCGTTCGATCTCGCGGACGTCATCGAGGTAGTCGCTGAGACGGGCCCGGTCCACGGGGCCGAGCGTCTTCTGCAGGCGCGCGATCTCGGTCGTGACCCAGTCGAGGATGCTCTTGTCTTCCCGGCGGCGGATCGCCCGCTCCTCGGCCGTGGCGCCCACGCCGAAGAGCTGATCGAAGGCCACGCGCGGATCGCGGATCATCGGCAGCGGTTCTTCCGCCGAGGCCCAGCTGATCGTGTCGGTGTAGACGCACGAGTAGCCGTAGGAGCAGCCGCCGGCCTGGTCCACGTTCTCGATGCAGAGCTGCATCGACGGGATCGGCGTTTCCTGCCCGAACTTCTGCGCGTAGTGCTGGTCGATCGAGGTGCCGGCGCGGACGTCCGAGCCCTGCGTCTGGCGCGGATGCGCCTGCGTCAGGAACACCGCGCTCGAGCGGAAGTGGTCGCCGCCGATTTCCGGCAGCTCGAAGGCTTCGGCGTTGCGGACGTCGGTGTTGCTGATGATGGTCAGGTGTTCGCGGAACGGCTCGAGCGCGCGCATCGACGTCGGACCAAGGTCGAAGCCCTGCCCGGTCGCCGCCGGCGACCACATGTGCTTCTCGGTGCCCACCACGGTGGCGCCGGCCGAGCCGTGCACCATCTCGATGGCTGCAAAGCGCACCTTCCCCGCCGCCGCGCTCTTCGCGTAGGCGCGGCCCGCCGGCAGCATCGCCTCGAGGAACGGCAGGGCCACGGTGGCGCCGACGCCTCGGAGCATCGTGCGACGCGAGAGATGGCGTTGGGAGAGATACATAGATCCTCGTTATCGGGTGATCTTGTGATCGGGTGATCTAGCGGGCCGGCGGTGCGGTCGTCGGTGCGGCCGGCTCCAGCTTGCCCATGCGGAACGGGGCGCTCGTCGTGATCCCGGTGATGAAGGCCGACATGCGGTAGTTCTGCTTCGCCGCATCGCGGATGATCGCGCGCACGACGGGCATGTCGTAACTTTCAACGCGGCGGCCGAGCGCGTAGGTCATGAGGTGCTCGGTAAAGCTCAGGAGGAACACGTCCTTGTGCTTCAGGAGCGCCTCGCGCAGGCCGGCCGGGCCGTCCATCGGCATGCCGTCGTAGAGCTGTCCCTTCGCGTCCACCGGCACCAGGCTGTCTTTCGCGCGCCACTTGCCGGTGATGTCGAAGTTCTCGAGCGCAAGGCCGAGCGGATCGATCACGCGGTGGCACGACTGACAGGCCGGATTGGCGCGGTGCTGCTCCATGCGCTCGCGCACCGAGAGCAGGCGTCCACCCGCGCTGCCGCTCGTTTCTTCGAGCGCCGGCACGTTGGGCGGCGGCGCCGGCGGCGGCGAGCCGAGCAGCACTTCCATCACCCACTTGCCGCGGTTGACCGGCGAGGTGCGGTCGGCGAACGACGTCGCCAGCAGCACGCTGCCATGGCCGAGGATGCCGCGCCGGTAGTCGGGCACGATGACGCGGCGGAAGTGCGCGCCGGTGATGTTCGGCAGCCCGTAGTGTTTCGCGACGCGTTCGTTGACGAAGGTGTAGTCGGCGTTCAGCAGGTCGAGCACGCTGCGGTCGTCGCGCACGAGGCTGTCGAAGAACAGCTCCGTCTCCTTCACGAGCGCGGCCGACAGGTAGGTGTCCCAGTGCGGGGCGAAGTGGTAGTCGGGCCGCACCTTTTCCACGTCCTGCAGGCGCAGCCACTGATGGGCGAACCGGGTCGAGAGTGCCTCCGCCCGCGGGTCCTTGAGCATCCGGGCGGTCTCGGCGGCAATCGCGGCCGGCGTCGTGACCGCGGCCGCCCGTGTCACGAGCGCCGCATCGGGCACCGCGCCCCACAGGAAGAACGACAGCCGCGACGCGATGTCGCCACCCGCCAGTGTGTAGGTCTGCCCCGGCCGCGCCGCCGGCGGCGCCTGTTCGAGCCGGAAGAGGAACCGCGGGCTGGCGAGCACGGCCTGGAGCGCCGTGCGGATACCGGCCTCGAAGTCGCCGTCGCCGCGTCCCTGATCGTAGAACGTGAGCAGGCCCGTCAGCTCCTCGTCGCTCACCGGACCGCGGTAGGCCTGCCTCGCCAGCGCGCGCACGATCGTGCGGGCGCAGGGGCGTTCTTCGGCCGTGGTCGTCGGCCGGCAGGCGAAGACCTTGCGGCGGCTCACCGTGTCGGACACGCCGGTGACGGCGTGCGGCCCGGTGATGGCGAGGTCGCGCAGATGCACGAGCGCCGTCACGCCGAACACCTCGCCGATGTTCGTGTCGGCGAGCGGCTGCTCGATCGGCATCACCAGATCGTCGAAGGGGCCGTCGAAGCGGTTGAGGAACGCCGCGGCCACCGTGTGGGGCCCGGCAGAGACATGAACGGGCTTCGTGAAGAGGTTCATCCCGGCGGGATCGGCCTCGTCCATCCGCGGATTGATGTCGAGGAGCGCCACGCGGGTGCCGTCGATCGACACTTCCACCTGCTCGCCCGCGTACGGGCCGCCGTAAAGCTGGCCGGTGGGGCCGGCGTGGAGCATCATCCGGAACGTGTAGTCGCCATCGGCCGGAAAGACGTGTGTCACCGCCATGCCGCCGCGCGTGCCGATGGGCGTTCCCTCGACGTGACGATGCTGCGAGGCGGTGCGGGACGTCTTGAACGTGGTCGAACTCGCCGTGGCGGTGCGGTCGCCCACCGCGAGCCGGCTGATCTGGCTGGCGGCGCGCAGATACCCTTCGAGCAGCGTGGGCGACAGGCGCTGGCTGTCTGCCACGTTGTCGAAGCCGTGCGAGATGGTGTCGGCCGGCAGGAACGCCGTGACATCGACGTCGAGACCGAGCAGGTCCTTGATCGCGCGGGCGTACTCGGCGCGGTTCAGCCGCTGCGACGGGCGGAATCCCGGGTTCGGATTCACCGCCGCGAACTCGTCCATGCGCGTTTCGAGCGCGCCGGTGAGCGCGGCGAGCGTGTCGGCGTCGGGCCGCTTCGCCCCGGCAGGCGGCATCATGCCGGCGCGGAGCTTCCGGATCATCTTCTCCACCACCTCGGCGCGTTCGGTCGCCCGCATCGCGTCGAATCCGGCAAGCGACAGGCCGCCGGCCTTCGCCCGATCGCTGTGGCAGTTGGCGCAGTAGGTGGCGACGAGTTCGCTCTGCTTCGCCGCCGAGAGCGCCGTCAGGTCCGGCGTCGCGTGCCGGGCGGCGGGGGCCGCCGGGGCGCCCGCCGGGCGCGGCGCCTGCTGCGCGGCGACGGACACGCCGAGCGCCGTGGCCGCGGCCACGAGCGCCACGACACCCGCGCGACCGCTCAGCAGGAGACGCACTTGTGGTTGTTCTTCGCGCCGAGCGACGCGAGGTAGTCGATGGTCTCGGGGAACGGCTGCACGCGCTGCACGGGGCCGTTCGCGAGGTCGATCGTGGTCTGGCCGGCGCGATTCACGTGGGTGACGACGGCCCCCTTCGACACGAGGTACTTGATCATCTCGAGATCGCCGCGCGAGGCCGCGTGGTGCACGACCGTGTTGCCTTCGTAGTCGCGCTCGTTGACGTCCATGCCGAGTTCCTCGACCAGGTACTTCACGGCCGGCAGCATGCCGGCGGGCGCGAAGACGTGGGAGTTGCCGGCAAAGCCCTTGCCGTAGCCGACGCCGGCCACCGCATGCAGCACCGGGATGCCGGGACCGCCCACCGGCACGGGCGGCAGCGCCGAGACGTCGCGCCGTTCGCCGACGCCGTCGAGCCCACGGGTGCGCTCGGCCGGGCGGATGCTGGGAATGAACGGGTCAGCGCCGCGCGCGACGAGCAGACGCATCGCCGTGACGTCACTGGCGTAGGCGGCGCGCCAGAAGGCGGTGGCGCCGATCTCGTCCACGCCCGACTGGTCGAAGTTGTAGCCCGAGTACCACACCTTGCGCGTGAGGCGCGCGTTGGGGTCGGCGCCCTTGTCGAGCAGCAGCGTCATCAGGTCGAGATAGGTGGTGTGCTGCTGCAGGTAGGCGCGCGGCTGGGGATACGCGGCCCTGGGCGCCCACTGCACGTTCAGCACCGCGTAGAGCGGCGTGGCGCCCGCCTTGCTCGCGAGGTTCGGATCGGCGCCGTGCTCGATGAAGTACTTCGCCAGATCGAAGTGGCCGTTGAGCGTCGCAATGAGGAGCGGCGAGGTGCCGTCGCCCGGGCTCGGCAGATTCACGCCCCCGCCGTGTTCGACGATGGCGCGGGCAGCCGCGAAGGCCCCCTGCCGGGCGGCGAAGTGCAGGGCCGACAGCCCGCCCTGCGCGCCGATGAGTTCGTTGTAGCGATAAGGACGCGTGGCGCCGGCGACGTCATTGAGCCGCGGCGCCGGCCGCGGCGGCGGGACGGGACGCGCCTGGTTCTGCCCGCCGGTCTGCGGCTCGGGTGCGCGCCCTTCGCCGTCGTTGCTCGTCAGCGCCGCCAGGTCCACGACCTTCGACGTCACATCCGCCTTCGCGCCGCGCGCGAGCAGCAGCGTGGCCACCTCCGCGCGGTCGGCCGTGGCGGCGAACATCAGCGCCGTCTGCCCGTTGGCCTGCTCCGTGGCGTTGACGTCGGCCTTCGCGTCGAGCAGCGCCGTGACGGTGGGCACGTGGCCCGCCTGCGCCGCGAACATCAGCGCCGTGGCGCCGGTCGTGGTCGTGGCGTTGACCTCGGCCCCGCGGGCCAGCAGCGTCGCGACCACCGGCGCCGCGCCGTTCTGGCTGGCGACGTGGAGCGGCGTGTACCTGCCCAGGCGGCTCGTGGCCTTCACGTTGGCGCCGCCGTAGAGCAGGATCTCCGTGAGTTCTGCATCGCCGTGCGTGGCCGCCCAGTGCAGGGCCGTCATGCCGTCGCCCTGCGCGCCGTTCACGTCGGCGCCCTGCCGCAGCAGCGTGCGCACGGTCTCGACCTCGCGGCGCATCGCCGCGTCGGCCACGGCACTGCGTCCCGACGGCGCCGCCGCCTGGAGCCACGCGCCCACCACCATCACCGCGACCAGCGTCGCGCCGCCCAGCCGTCGCGTCATCACGCTATGCCTCCACCGCCGCCGTCGTGTCGACGGCGCGGTTCAGGTCCAGCGTGCCCGTGCTGTCGCCGAAGCTCGTGATGTCCACGCCGAGCGCCTGCAGCGCCGGCAGCATCGCATTCGCCATCGGCGTGCCATCGGCCGCCTTGATGTGCAGGCCGCCCTTGAGTGCCCCGCCGGCGTGCCCGGCGAAGAACAGCGGGCAACGCTTGTGGTTGTGCATGTTCGAGTTGCCCATCGCCGAGCCGTAAACGACGAGGCTGTTGTCGAGCAGGTTGCCGTCGCCGTCGGGCGTCGCCTTGAGCTTCCCGAGCAGATACGGGATGAGGCTCACGTGGTAGACGTTGATCTTCTGGAAGTCGCGGATGCGGTCTTCGCGTTCCTGGTGGTGCGAGGCGGTATGGAACGCCGTCTGCGAGCTGGTCGGGCCGAACACCCGGTTGCTGACGTCGCGGCTCAGCTTGAAGGCGAAGTTGCGGGTGATGTCGCTCGCGAAGGCCACGACCTGCAGGTCGAACATCAGCTTGACGTGCTCTTCCCACGAGTCGGGCACACCGATCGGCGCGCCGGGCAACTCGCGCGACTCGCCGCTCGAGTTCTGCCCTTCGACCTTCTGGATGCGCCGTTCGATCTCGCGCACGTCGTCGAGGTACTCGGTGAGGCGGGCACGGTCGGCGGCACCGAGGCGGCCCTTGAGGTCGCCGACGGACTCGGCCACGAAGTCGAGGATGCTGCGATCGTCCTTGCGGCGCGAGCGCCGCGCCTCGGGCGTCGTGCCCACGCCGAAGAGCTGATCGAAGACCGACCGCGGATCGCGGATCATCGGCAGCGGCTCGCTCGGCGACGCCCAGCTGATGGTGTCGGTGTAGACGCACGAGTAGTTGTAGGAGCAGCCGCCGGCCTGGTCCACGTTCTCGATGCAGAGCTGCATCGACGGAATCGGCGTGTCCTGGCCGTACTGCTTCGCCACGATCTGGTCGAATGAGGTGCCGGCGAACACGTCCGAGCCCTGCGTCTGCTTGGGCTTGGCCTGCGTCAGGAACACGGCCGCGGACCGGAAGTGATCGGCGCCGATCTCCGGCGCGCTGAACGCTTCGGCGTTGCGGCAGTCGGTGTTGCTCACGATCGTGAGGTAGTCGCGATACGGCTCGAGGGCCGCCATCGCCGTGGGCGTGAGGTCGAAGGCGCGGCCGCTGGCCGCCGGCGCCCACAGATTCATCTTGGCGCCGTAGGTCGTGCTGCCGGCCGCGCCGTGCACCATCTCGAGGGCGATGAGCCGCACCTTGCCGTCGGCCACCTTCGCGTAGGCCGTCGACGCCGGCAGCATCGCGTCCAGGAACGGCAGGGCCACGGTGGCCCCGATACCTCTGAGAGCCGCGCGCCGCGACAGATGCTTCTGCGTGAGGAATGTCATCGTGTTGTGTCCCGCTACTGTCGTGCCACGTCGGTCGTCACCGGGGCGGCCGCCTTGATGATGCTCTTCTGGAACGGATCGCTCGCCACGATGCCCTGCACGAAGGCCGCAATCGTGTAGTTGCGGCGCGCCGCGCCGCGGATGACGGCGCGCACGGCCGGCATGTCGGACGGTTCCACGCGGCGCCCGAGCGCGTAGGTCATCAGGTGCTCGGTGAAGCTGAGCAGCACCGCATCCTTGTGTTTCACGAGCGCGCTCCGCAGGCCGTCGGCGCCCTCCATCTTCGTGCCGTCATAGAGATCGCCCACCGCGTCCACCGGCACGCCGCTGTCCTTGATGCGGTAGCGTCCCGTGGCGTCGAAGTGTTCGAGCGCGAGGCCGAGGGGGTCGATCACCTTGTGGCACGACATGCAGGCCGGATTCTTCCGGTGCGTCTCCATGCGCTCGCGCACCGAGAGCACCTTGCCGTCGCTCGTGCCCCTGGTCTCTTCGAGGGCCGGCACGTTCGGCGGCGGCGCCGGCGGCGGCGAACCGAGCAGCACTTCCATGATCCACTTGCCGCGCTGCACGGGCGACGTGCGGTCGGCAATCGAGGTGAGCGTGAGCACGCTGGCGTGGCCGAGAATGCCGCGCCGTTCGGCCGGCAGGGCCACGCGGCGGAACTGCGTGCCGGTCACGCCGCCGATGCCGTAGTGCCGCGCCACGCGCTCGTTCACGTAGGTGTAGTCGGCCGTCAGCAGGTCGAGCACGCTGCGGTTCTCGCGCACGAGGCTGGCCACGAAGAGCTCGGTTTCCTTCTGGAGGGCCTGGGCGAGCGTGCGGTCGTAGTAGGGATAGAGGATCGGATCCGGCGAGACGTCGTCGAGGTCCTGCAGGCGCAGCCACTGCGACGCGAACCGCGTCGCCAGCGCCTCGGCGCGCGCGTCGGCCAGCAGGCGCGTGACCTGCTTGTCGAGGGCGCCCGGGGCGCTCAAACGGCCCTGCATGGCCAGCGCCTGCAGCGGCTCGTCGGGCGCCGCGCCCCACACGAAGTACGACAGACGCGAAGCCAGTTCCACGTCGGCCAGGCGGTACGGCTGGCCCGGCCGCGCCGTGGCCGGCGTGTCTTCGAGCCGGAAGAGGAACTGCGGGCTGGCGAGAATCGCTTCGACCGCCTTGGTCACGCCGCGTTCGAAGGTCTCGCCGTCGCGGCCGCTGTCGTAGAACTTGAGGAGGCGCCCGAGTTCGCGTTCCGACGGCGCGCGGCGGAAGGCCTTGGTCGCGAGGCCCTTCACGATCGATGTCGCGCAGGCGTTCTCGTCCTCCGCGCTCGTCGGCCGGCAGGTGAAGATCTTCTTCCGGCTCACCGTTTCGGACACGCCGGTGACCTTGTGCGGCCCGATGACGGCGAGGTTGCGCAGGTGCGGCAGGGTCGTGATGCCCACGGCGATGCCGATTTCCGTGTCGGCCATCGTGTGGTCGATCGGGGCCACGAGGTCGTTCACCGGGCCTTCGAAGCGCTGCAGGAACGCCGCGGTGACACGCTGCGGCCCGGCCGACACCTGCACGGGCACGGTCTTGAGCGAGAGACTGGACGTCGTCTCGTTCATCCGCGGGTCGATGTCGAAGAGCGCCACGCGCTCGCCGTCGATCGACACTTCGATCTGCTCGCCGGGGGCGGTGTTGCCGAAGAGCATGCCGAGCGGTTCGGCGAAGAAGTCCATGCGGAACGTGTACTCGCCGTCGGCGGGGAACGTGTGCACGATCGAGATGCCGCCGCGCGTGCCGAGCGGTGCGCCCTCGACGCGCGACATCTGGCCGGCCGTCTTCGGCAGGCTGTAGGTGGACTCCCCGGCCGCGCTGTCGGGATCGCCCACGGCGAGGGCGGTGACGCGGCTGGCGGCGCGCAGGTAGCCCTCGAGCAGCGCCGGCGAGAAGCCCTGCGAGTCGGCGACGTTGTCGAAGCCGTGACTGATGGTGTCGGGCGGCAGAAGCGGCGCCACGTCCACCTCCACGCCGAGCAGGTCGTTGACGGCGCGCGCGTACTCGGCGCGGTTCAGCCGCTGGAAGGGACGCCAGCCGGGGTTCGGGTTGACGGCGGCATGTTCGTCCATGCGCGCTTCGAGCGCGCCGGTCAGATCAGCGAGCGCCTCGGCCGGCGGACGTTTCGCGCCGGCGGGCGGCATCATGCCGGCGCGCAGCTTGCGGATGATCTTCTCGACCACCGCCGGCTGCTCCTGCGCGCGCATCGCGTTGAAGCCGGCCAGCGACAGGCCGCCGGCCTTGGCGCGGTCGCTGTGGCAGCCGACGCAGTAGGCGGCCACGAGCTCGGTCTGCGCGGCCGGGCTCATCGCGTGGGAGGTTGCCGGCGCGGCCGCGGCCGCCGCCGGACGTCTTGCCGGGGTGGCGGCCGCCGTCGCCGGGGCCGGCGCGGGCCGAGCGGCGGCACGCGGCGCGGCAGGCGTCTGCTGCCCGCCTGCCGAGAGTCCTGCCAGAGTCAGCCCAACCGCCGCAGCCACGAGGGCCGCTGTCGCACTCCGCTGCATGCGTGTCATCTCCGTCCGCGTTCGTCGTTCCGTGGTGCGGCGGCGGCACGAGTGCCGCCGGTGATGCCGAGTGTCGCGAAGCGCGATCCCGAGACCCGGGACCCGGGCCCCGAGACCCGCCTAGATGGCGGTCGTGGCCGGCGCCGAGTTCAGGTCCATCGCCGCGGTGCTGTCGCCGAACGACGCCATGTCGTTCAGGCCGAGCATGTGCAGCACGCTCAGCATGGCGTTGGCCATCGGGGTGCCGTCGGCCGCCTTGATGTGCATGTTGCCCTTGAGCTGACCGCCGGCGTGGCCGGCGAGGAACAGCGGGCAGCGCTTGTGGTTGTGGACGTTCGAGTTGCCCATCGGCGACCCGTAGAGCACGAGCGTGTTGTCGAGCAGGTTGCGCTCGCCGTCGGGCGTGTTCTTCAGCTTGTTCAGGAAGTAGGGGATCATCCCGATGTGGTACAGGTTGATCTTCTGGAAATCGCGGATGCGATCGTCCCGGTCTTGATGGTGCGAGGCCGAGTGGAACGCCGTCTTCACGCCGCTGTCGGCGAAGACGCGGTTGCTGGCATCGCGGCCCAGCTTGAACGAGAACACCCGCGTGATGTCGCTGGCGAAGGCCACGGCCTGCAGGTCGAACATCAGCTTGATGTGTTCCTCGAACGAGTCGGGCACGCCCACCGGCGCGCCGGGCAGTTCGCGCTGCTCGCCGCTGCTGTTGAACGACTCGGTCTTCTGGATGCGGCGTTCGATCTCGCGGACGTCTTCGAGGTAGTCACCCAGGCGGGCCTGGTCGGCGGCGCCGAGTTCCTTCTTGAGGCGGGCGACGTCGGACGTGATCCAGTCGAGGATGCTGCGATCCTCGGCGCGGCGCTCGGCGCGCGCCCGCGGCGTGGCGCCCACGCCGAAGAGCTGGTCGAAGGCCACGCGCGGATCGCGGATCATCGGCATCGGATCGGTCGGCGACGACCAGCTGATGGTGTCGGTGTAGACGCAGGAGTAGCCGTAGGAGCAGCCGCCGGCCGCGTCCACGTTCTCGATGCAGAACTGCATCGACGGAATCGGCGTGTCCTGGCCGTACTTCTGCGCGTACATCTGATCGAGCGACGTGCCGACGCGCACGTCGGAACTCTGCGTCTGCTTCGGGTGGAGCTGCGTGAGGAACACCGCACTCGAGCGGAAGTGGTCGCCGCCGATTTCCGGCAGCTCGAACGCCTCGGCGTTCTTGACGTCGGTGTTGCTGATGATCGTCAGGTAGTCGCGGAGCGGCTCGAGCGGCTGCAGGGCCGACGGCGACAGGTCGAAGCTCTTCCCTGCGGCGGCCGGCGCCCACAGGTTCTGCTTGATGCCGAAGGCCGTGCTGCCCGCCGAGCCGTGCACCATCTCGATGCAGGCGAGGCGCACCTTGCCGGCGGCGGTCTGCGCGAGCGCGGTGCGCGCCGGCACCATGGCCTCGAGGAACGGCAGGGCCACGGTGACACCCAGGCCCTTCAGGGCCGCGCGTCGGGACAAGTGCTTCTGCGTGATGAACATCGCGTGTCTCTGCCTCCGGAAACCCGTGCCGCTCGATCGTAACCGAAATGTCGCGAAATCTGGGGACAGGCCCCTGGCACGTCCCGTCGGGGCCAGTCCCCGCGTCAGTGTCTCGCCGCCGGGGCCGTCGTGGTGGTCTCGGGGGCGTCGATCCGGCTCATACGGAACGCCTGGCTGGCCACGATGCCCTGCACGAACGACTGCACCTGGTAGTTGTTCGCGGCCGCATCCCGGATGATCTGGCGGATGGTCGGCATGTCGTACGGTTCGACGCGGCGGCCGAGGGCGTAGGTCATGAGGTGTTCGGCAAAGCTCAGCAGTACTGCGTCCTTGTGCCGCATGAGCGCGCGGCGCAGACCGGCCGGGCCGTCGAGCTTCGTGCCGTCGTAGAGGTCGCCCACCGGATCGACGCCCACTTCGTTGTCCTTGATGCGCCAGGCGCCGGTGACATCGAAGTTCTCGAGCGCGAGCCCGAGCGGGTCGATGACCTTGTGGCACGACATGCACGCGGGGTTGGCGCGGTGCTGCTCCATGCGTTCGCGCACCGAGAGCGTGCGGCCGCCGGCCGTGTCCTTCGTCTGGTCGAGGCCCGGCACGTTCGGCGGCGGCGCCGGAGGCGGCGAGCCGAGCAGCACTTCCATGATCCACTTGCCGCGCAGCACGGGCGACGTGCGGTCGGCGATCGAGGTGAGCGCCAGCACGCTGCCGTGGCCGAGAATGCCGCGGCGGTTCGGATCGGTCAGCGCCACCTTGCGGAAGCTGTTGCCGGTCACGTTCGGGATGCCGTAGTGGATGGCGACGCGTTCGTTCACGAACGTGTAGTCGCTGTCGATGAGCTCGAGCACGCTGCGGTTCTCGCGCACCAGGCTGTCGACGAACAGTTCCGTCTCGCGGCGCATGCCCTGGGCGAGCGTGTCGTCGTAGTGCGGATACTGCAGATAGTCGGGGATCATCTTGTCGAGATCCTGCAGGCGCAGCCACTGGCCGGCAAAGCGCGTGGCGAGCGACTCCGAGCGCGGGTCGGCGAGCATCCGCTCGACCTGCTTCCGCAGGGCGGCCGGCGTGCGCAGCTGCCCCGCTGCCGCGGCCTTCGAGAGTTCCTGGTCGGGCACGGTGCCCCAGAGGAAGAACGAGAGGCGCGAGGCCAGATCCTGATCGTTCAGGCGGTACGGCAGGCCGGCGCGCATCGTGGCCGGCACTTCCTCGAGCCGGAACACGAACCGCGGGCTGGCGAGAATCGCCTGCAGCGTGTAGCGGATGCCGTGTTCGAAGTCGCCCTTCTTGCGGCCCTCCGTGTAGAAGCCCATGAGGGTGTCGAGATCCGCCTGAGGCACCGGCCCGCGGAACGCCTTGCCGGCGATATTGCGGATGATCTCGCCGGCGCAGATCGGCTCTTCGGCGGCCGAGGTCGGCCGGCAGGTGAAGATGCGGCGACGGCTCACCGAGTCGGAGACCCCCGTGACCGCAAAGGGGCCGTTGACCGTCATGTCGCGCAGGTGCGGCAGCAGCGTCACGCCGAAGCTCATGCTGACGTCGGCCAGGGTGTTCTCGGTCGGCATCAGGGCGTCGTCGATCGGCGCCTCGAACTTCTGGATGAACGCCGCCGAGACCTTGTGCGGGCCAGCCGTCACGTGGATGCGCGCGGTCTTGGGATCCAGGCTGTTGGCCGGGTCCGATTCGCTCATGCGCTCGTTCAGCGGAATCACCGCCACGCGCTGGCCGTCGATGGCGACGTCGATCTCTTCCTTGAGGTTCATGACGCTCATCGTCGAGCGTCCGTAGAGCCCGCCGAGCGGCTCGTTGTGCAGGTTCACGCCGATCGTGTAGTCGCCGTCGGCCGGGAAGATGTGCGTGACGACGATGCCGCCGCGCGTCCCCATCGGCGCGCCCGCGATCTGGCGCATCTGCGACATCGTGCGGCCCACCTTGTAGGTGGCGGCGGCCGGCGTCGCGTCGCGGTCGCCCACGGCAAGCCGGCTGATCTGGCTGGCCGCGCGCATGTAGCCTTCGAGCATCGTCGGCGACATGCCCTGCACGTCGGCCACGTTGTCGAAGCCGTGGCTCATCGTGTCGGCCGGCAGGAACGCGGTGACGTCGACCTCGAGACCGAGCAGGTCGCGCACGGCCCGGGTGTATTCGGCGCGGTTCAGGCGCTGGAACGGCCGCCAGCCCGGATTCGGGTTGGTGGCGGCGTGTTCGTCCATCCGCGACTCGAGCGCCGCGGTGAGCGCGTCGATGGTGGCGGCGTCAGGACGTTTCGCTCCGGCCGGCGGCATCATGCCGGCGCGCAGCTTGCGGATGATCTTCTCGACCACCTCGGGCTGTTCCTGGGCGCGCATCGCGTTGAAGCCGGCAAGCGAGAGGCCGCCCGCCTTGGCGCGATCGCTGTGGCAGGTGGCGCAGTAGGTGGTCACGAGTTCTGTCTGCCCCACTGCGGTCAGCGGTGCGCCGCCGGTGGCATGCGAGGCCGCCGGCGTGGCCGCCGCGCGAGGGCGGGCCGGCGCGGCGGTCTTCGGCGCGGCCGGCGCGGGCTGCGGCGCCGCGGTGGTCTTCGGCGCCTGCTCGGCACTGACCGCGAGACCGATCGCCACCAGTACGGCGCCGGCGGTTGCTGCTGTCACTCGTCGTGTCGTCATGGATGCCTGAGGCTCCGTCGGGTGGCCGCCGCCGCGTCTAGCAGGAAACACACTTGTGGTTGTTCTTCGCGCCGAGCTTCTCGAGCAGCTTGAGCGCCTCGGGATACGGCTGCGTGCGCTGCACGGGGCCGTTGGCCATGTCGGCCGTGCTCTGGCCTTCACGGTTCAGACGCGTGACGTCGGCGCCCTTCGAGACGAGGTATTCGATCATCGCGACATCACCGCGCGCCGCTGCCTGGTGCAGCGCCGTGTTGCCTTCGTGGTCGGCGGCGTTGACGTCGGCGCCGAGTTCCTCGACGAGGTACTTCACGGCCGCCATCATGCCCGTGGGCGCGTAGCGGTGCGAGTTGGCGGCGAAACCTTCGCCGTAACCCACGCCGGCCGCGGCCTGGAGCGGCGTGACGCCGGGACCGCCAATGGGCAGCAGCGGCAGGCCCGACACGTCTCCGGCCGCGCGCACGCCGGCATCACCGACGCGTGGACGACCGGCCGGCTTCGTGGTCGGGATGTTCGGGTCGGCGCCGGCCTTCACCAGCATCCGCATCGCCTCGACGTCCGACGCATACGCGGCGCGCCAGAACGGGGTGGCGCCGATTTCGTCCACGCCCGAGAGGTCGAAGTTGTAACCCGAGTACCACACCTTGTACTTGAGGCGCGCGTTCGGGTCGGCGCCCTTGTCGAGCAGCGCCTTCATCGTGTCGATGTAGGTGGCCTTCTGCTGCAGGTACGAACGGGGCTGCGGATAGAGCGCCTTGGGCGCCCACTGCACGTTCAGCACGGCGTAGAGCGGGGTGACGCCGTTGTCGCTCGAGGCGTTCGGGTTGGCGCCCTTGGCGAGCAGGTGCAGCGCGATGTCGAAGTGGCCGTTGGCGATGGCGAGCACGAGCGGGCTGGTCTTGTCGCCGCCGCTCACCTGGTTGACGTCGGCGCCGGC